>JACKBL010000007.1:0-300000 GCA_020634515.1 Ardenticatenales bacterium
TTTTATGGGGTATCAGGAAGAATGGATTCAAGAGACATCCTGGATTATAAAATCAAACTATATACCCGAAGTGAATGCTTGAGGTACCTGGAGAACAGTCCTTTGACGTTCTCACAGCTCGGAAAAGAATGTTTCTGGATGCTTACTGGGGGACATCCCGGACTAATGCAATTGCTAGTACATTATCTTTATGAGACAGCAAAACAGGAGCATTCCTCAGGCAATCAGGCGCGGGCGGGGTTTGTTATTGTCTCAGAGGTGAAACAAACTGTAAATGACATCCTGTCGGATCCGATGAGTTCTGATTACATTCAACATTTGCGCTCCGAATTTCATCCAGATGAATTGCGATTAATGGAGACGCTAGCCATTAACAACTACATGTTCTCGGGCACATGTTTTTTTCGACCAGACAGATTATCTAAGCCTGCTGGATGGGTTGGAATTGATAGTTTACAAGCCCAACTCCAAAAAGATCATGGATATCAAGAATTGAACTTAAGCATTAAAGACCTGCTGGATCGGTTGGTAGATAAGGAGGTTTTTGAGGTAGAAGCTACTGGTATCGTACGCTGGCGGATTGGTTTTTTCTTTAGCATGATCTTGTATTATTGATTGGGAGTATTTAAGATGAACGCCCCCTTCGCTCTTCCAAAAACGCCCTGGCGACGATCTTTGACCATGCCGCGCCCCTGGTTTTTTGTTGGCAAAGACGAGGATTCTCGGAAACAAGCGATAGATGCTATTAAGCAGAAACTGATAAAACTCCTGGAATCCCGCCAAATGATGAATTCGGTGCATTCAGCAGGCGATTTTGAAAATGGCAATGAAATAGTATTGGTAGATTCGCTTCATTTGGCAGGTAGTTCGGGAATCGGCAAAACAGCACTGATAGATGTCGCAGTTGACGCAGTTTTTCACGAACAAGAGGGAATTGGATGGTATCAATTTGGTGTAGTTTTGATTTCAGGCCTTTATAAAGCTGAAGCTGTACATCAAAATGGTAATGAACTGTTAACTAAACTAGTTGAAAGTGCAAGAGCGCAACTACTTGAAGAGCGAAGTCTAGACAAGGACGTTCGTCGAAGTGAAGACACTAATAACAGAGATCAGTCCTGGCAAGCCGCATGGAATGGGACCATAAAAGAATTAAGCAGGAGAAATTATGTCCTCTTGGTTATCGTCATTCAGTCTGTTGGTGGCAAGCGCAGTCAATTGGAACAAGACCTGAAAGGAGTTTTGCCCTTCATTGGAATGAAGGTTGAGAATATTGGGCTGCTAATAATATGCGAAACTCATGATGAAAAAAGTATTGAGATGCCTAGTATTATCTCAAATGTACAGCGGAGTCATACTGCACAATACTTTCCTGAAGAGCCTCAGGTAAGCAGCCCTCACCGAAGCAATCATGCTAGTCGCACCAAGCCAATAATCATCAAAAAACTATCAAGAAAAAATGTCATGGACTTCATTTGGGTAAAGGATACAGGATATAGAAGACCATATTACGACGGGAGCGGATTGCTATTTTATCTAAGAAGAGTGTGGATTAGCTGGGTTGTTCAGCAATTTGCAGGGAGACATCCACTGCTACTCCACATGATTTGTTATAAATTAGACTTGGCTTTCCAATCCAACAATGAGTGGGGTTGGAATCGTCTGAGGAATGTTTTAATTAATTCTGTGGAAGGTGATATTTCAAATCAACGACATGTGGAATACTTAAAAGAGAGCCTTAGGTGGGTAAAAAGAGATCTCAAAGCACTGGATAGGTACACGTGTAAAACGGCTTGGCGCTGGCTAAAAGAGCAAGGGTTAGTAAAGTGGAATCTGGCAGCTCAGGAAGTCTGTGTATCAGTGTTTGTTGACGATGATGATGTATGGAATCGACCTTCAACTATCAAATCCTGGTTAAGAAAATTCAACGTTCTAGGAGATGGAATCTTGGACTATCCAACTGATATCGGCCAAGACGAAAGATACAATCAAGCAATATGTGCTGTTTTAGGAAATAGCGGAAGTAAAATCGGTACAGGATTTATTGTAGAATTCGAAGGTGATATTTATGTGGTAACTTGTGGACACGTACTCTCCGCAAGCAACTGGAATGACAGAACAGGTCAAATTGAATTATTGAATGGTTTCAAATCTTCTGTCAAAGTGATTCTTTTTGATAAACCCAACTCGGACCAGGAAGGCGCTAATAGGACAGCTTCGGAAGATATTGCTGTTTTGGAGATAGTGAATGCTTCCATTGACAGAGATGGTATGCCAATGTTTATTCCAAGTTACTTGTCGAGCAAAAACCGTTGCCCTTGCCACTTTTTTGCGGGCTATGCGCAAATCTCCTCCAAACGCTGGCAGAAAAATGTGCGTTCCGGAAATGAGGCAGGGTCGGGAATGATTGAACTTGTGCTTCAATGCCCTGAAAAGGATCTCAAGGGGTCCAGTGGTGCACCCGTATACTGGGGAGCTAAAGAATACATTATTGGAATGGTGCGAGCACATGATCTAGAAACCAAAAACGCGTATTTGATACCTGCACATGCCATAGTACAAAAGATTGAGGAGGCAAAACATGCCAAATAACTTCGTGCCGATTGAAACGGTAGAAGGAAGTGTTATTTGGGTAGAAGTAGCAGCAATTGACCGTTCTGGACAATTTACATTGACCGCAGGGCCAGGGGAAAGGGCTTTAAGGGGATTCAGTGAGACTGTGGACGCACTTAATCAAAGTGCACAATACATGCTCGAAACACTGAAAAGACTTTCCCCAAGTGAAATCGAAGTAGAATTTGGCGTTACAATAGGGGTTGAGGGAGGAACGCCATTTTTCGGCCTAGCTAAGGCAAGTGGAGAAGCAAGTTACGTCATCAAAATGAAATGGACTAACCCTGATTTGAAAAGGGGTGACGAAGCCGAACAAACATAATTCATGGGACTTTTGCTATCTTGCCTAAATTTCTTTGCTTTACTACTTATTATCCTGCCGGCATTTTCCTCTACCCTCCGCTGGTTCCAAAACGGTAGCAAAGCGGAGCGAATGCCACTTGGCATCTGGGGCAACAGTCTGCTCCTGCTCAGCACCTTCTACATCCCCTGGCTCAACCTCAATCCATTGAAATACCTGGGGTTGGATTGGCTGATCGATGTCGCGCCACCCCTGTTGGCAATGGGGCTAAAGTTGTTGCGCACCGAGCGGTTGGGCTTTCTGGGTAAGTTTTTTGACGTACTGGGACCCATCTTTGGCCCCCCTGGTTGGGCAACGCTGCTGTTGACGGCCCGGTGGCCCATGATGTTATTGATGGGGCCGGTGGTTGGGGTCACAGTCGTGTTGGGTTATATGGTAGCCGTGCGCCCCCGGTGGAAAGGTGCCGGCATTCCCTTGCTCATATCTTCCGGCCTGGCTTTCCTCATTCTGTTTTACAATTTGCCTACCATTGACGGATTGGGGGAGCGTAGCTTCCCCAGCTTGTTTAGCCTGGCCGTTCCGCTGGTGGGGGCACAGATTGAATGGGGCGGCCCTTTGATTATGTTCGCTGGCTTGTGCCTGCTCTTTTTTGCCGGGGCGCGGAGTTCTGCCGGCATTACCTCCAGCGAATAAGAGAGTGATTATGGGGACTATTGAGCGTAGGCTGCTGGCTACTGGCCTTCTTTTACTAACTTTGGGACTGTTCTTGCCCTGGGTGCGGATGGAGCCTTTACCCAAACGACATGATAACTTGCGCCAGATCGGGAAATTGGTCGCTTCGCCCAAGTGGCCGGAAGAGGCGAGGGAACTGTTAGGGGAAAAGGGATTAACTGCCGGCATGTCCCCGGATCAGATTTGGACGGCTATCGGAAATGCCGGCCATGCCAAAGATTTTTCCCTGGTAGATCGCCGGCAATCATTGCACAGTTGGCATTTTTTAATGGGAGATGTACCTCTTCTTCTGCGAGTCACTGTGATTGTGCTGCTAATCTGGTTTCTAGTCTCGGTAGTTTTATTGGTGAAATCATTTGGCAACAAGTCACAAAATACCAGCCAATGGCCTGAGGATTTTACAAACAACGATGCCTCCGTCTCTAGCAAAATGCCCCCCCCACCCTTTATTGGTTCGTTGCTGCTTTTAGGTCTCTTTGCCTTGCAGCTCCCCTATCTCGATACTTTTGGTTACAGAGGGGATTTCTCCATGGCCTTGCTGGATATTTTGACTGGGGCCAGGGTGGCATTGGCCCCGAGGTTGATTGTCCCGCTGGGGCTCTTCCTGATTATGCTGGCTGGAGTGGATACCTTTTTCAACCGGCGCCGCTCTTCTAAGGTAGCCAGTAATTACGGCCTGGAATAAAGCATATGGCTATCCCAACCTGGAAGTTGATTTTGGAAAAGGCTTTGGAGCAGTTGAACCAGGGCGGAAAGGATGGCACAGAGGCAGAATGGTTATCGTTCTTTGATATGGTCGTCCCTGTGGATGTTCATCTGCTGCAAAAGGGGCTGACCGCCTTTGGGGCTGGCCTGCTGGAGCAGAAAGGAGCGCCCAAACAAACCCTGGATGAGCGGATTTTGTTTGAATTTGGCCGGGGGGTGTTAAAAGGGATTCAAAAGCTGGAACAAAACCGGGCCACACGTCAGCGGCAGCGGGACCGTATCGCCCAACTGCCCCCGGTGACATCGGTGGCCAAATTGCGCAAGTTGTCGCCAGAGGATTTTGAATATTGGACGGCGGCTTATTTCGAACGGTTTGGTTTTAAGAAAGTAACGGTCACCACTTTTTCGGCGGATTTTGGAGTGGATGTGCATATGACCTGTCCCAATGGGAAGAAAGCGGTGGTACAGTGCAAAAACAAGGTGCGTAGCAGCAAGCCGGTAGGCAGCCCTGTGGTGCAGCAAACCTATGGGGCAATGAAATTGTTGGATGCAGAGATGTGCTATGTAGCTACCACCGGCATCTTTTCCGAAAAAGCTAAAGAACTGGATAAACGGGCTGATATTGCGCTGCTGGATGGAGCCTTTTTGGTGTCGGGACAGCGACCTTCTGGCAGTCGAAAACGTAGAGTCATTGGTTCTTTATAGAAGCAACTCATATTCGAGTTCTGGGAGGAAAATCTAATGGGATATGATGATTTTGGTGAATACGATAGCTTTTATGGAGAAAGTCCCCGTAAAAAGCGAGTTCCTAAACTGGTTCTAGGAGGGATCGTCGGCCTTTTTCTGATTCTGGCGGTGATACTACTTGTTTGGAGAGGGGGGCGTTCGAACGATAGCAATGATGGAGACGGGGGAATTTCTCAGCTATTCACGCGGTCCACCCCTATTCCTACCCCTTTGCCCACCGTAGATGCTCATCTAGCCGCCCAAACCTTGACAGAAGCAGCCAAACAATGGACAGTGCGCCAAACCATAGGGGTTGACTGTCTCTTGAGCGTGTGTAATCAGCGAGTCTATTTGGACGTTACCTTTTTCCATGAAGATCTGCTGGAAGCAATTGTCCTCAATAATTTTGCTAATCAGTCGCCCACCGAGTATGACCAAGAGTTGATCTCGTTGCAACAAAGGTTGCAGGTACAAGGCCAATTACCATTCTTGCTCCAGGTAAGGGTCGGGGGACGCACTGGCCCGCTTCGTTCTAAAATGCTACTTGGCCCCATGGAAGAAACGACCAGCCTGATTACGATGCGGCGCACTTCATATGCACTTGCCGATTGGGACGGTTTTACCCTGGACCGTCCCCTTGATTTGACTCCTCAGACGCAGCATCAAGGTTATCTCTTTTTCCCACGGATCGATGCAAGCAATCAACCTGTGGTGGATTTTGCAGGCGACCGCTCTTTCCGGATAGAACTCCGTGTGAATCCAGAGTTGTACTCCGACAAAGAGGTGGTCGTTTGGAATTTTCCCCTGCTCGACGCGAGCGCTCCATCTGATGCAACTACTTTCCCGGAAGAGGATATTCCCTTGGAGGAAATTGTCAATATCGTGGAAACTATTATTCAATTAGCACAAGGACAGTGATCTTAAGGCAGCATATGTTTCGTCGCAAAAAGAGAACGGACGAGTATGATTGGACGCTTGCTGACTTAGAAGAGGATACGTGGGATAGTTGGGAACGACCGACACGTCATCGGTTATGGATTCTTCTTGTTGCATTACTAATCTTGATTACGGGAGGAATGGTCAGCGGTCGTTTGCTGTATCGCAAAGTATCAATGGCAGGGTACTACGGGAGCGGTGAGAGGGAAACTGCCGGCATTTCTATGCTTGCATCTTCCTCAGTATCTACTTCAGTTGTTACGCCAACTCCCATTCAAAGCCTGCTGTTGTCTCCAACACTCCCTCCTGCTGTTGCCCCTTTGTCTCTGTCACCCCCCCCCACGACCCAGACAGATCATGGCTACGATCCCCAGGTCTTGCAGGAGTATATGTTAAACTTGATCAACCAGGATCGGCAAACTAATGGATTGCAGCCAGTAGCTTGGGATCAAGTCGCAGCAGATGCTGGTCAACGACATGCAGAGGATATGTTAGCGTGGGGCTATTTTAGCCATTGGAATACTCAGGGGTGGGGACCAGACCATCGCTATTCTCTTGCCGGCGGGCAGCATGCGGTGATGGAAAATCTGCACACATTTAGTTATGTCTATGCAGATGGTCGTGGTGTCGCTATTGAGGATTGGCCCGAGGTAATTTGGAATGCACAAGCGGGATTGATGAATAGCCCCGGTCACCGGGCCAACATCCTGGATCCGGCCCATACCCATGTGGGCATTGGCATGGCTTATGATCCAGATGCCGGACAGTTTCGGCTGGCGCAGGAATTTACGAACCACTATGTCACACTGGATACGCCTTTGCCGGCATCAGCGCCACCAGGCAGCCGCTTACAGTTGCAAGGACAAGTCAATGGGGAGAACCTTTCTCGACTCTTGTTTAGTCTGGCATATGAACCCTTTCCATCTCCCCTTTCGCTGGAGGAACTGGCGCAGCGTAGCACCTACATGTCGTCGGCGGAATCCGTTGAGGTTCGTGGGCTGGAGATGGTTTTTGATGAGGTAACAACTCTGGGAGACCCGTCAGGACTGTACCACATACGCCTGTTCGTAGATATTGCCGGACAACAGGCATTGGTTTTGGACCACATTGTTTCGGTAGGTACGCCCTAACAGATTGTTGTGTTTTCCGAATTCAGCTTTGGCGTATTCCTGCGTTCATATAGAGGTTGGCTCATTTAGCAAACTTATGCCTACGACTCCAGGTAGTAGGTCATGCGTTGGAGTTGGATGACGGGGTCGCTGTATTGGACGTGGACGTGGGGGGGGACGGTGAGGTTGATGGGGGCGTAGTTGAGGATGGCGCGAATGCCGGCATCTACCAACACATCCACCATCCCCTGCGCCGCCACTGCCGGCACGGCCAACGCCGCAATACGCGCCTGCTCCCGCCGCACCGTCTGCCCCAACTCATCAACATGCCGCACCGGCAACGCGCCAATCATCGTCCCCACCTTCCCCGGATCATTATCAAACACCCAGGCAATGCGGAAACCCCGGTGCTGAAATCCATTATAGCTGGCTAGCGCATGACCCAAATACCCCGCCCCCACCAGCACCACCGGCCACTCCTGCTGTAAATGCAGAATCCCCCGCAGTTGCTCAATCAGATAATGAACGTGATACCCCGTTCCCTGTTTGCCAAATTCACCAAAATGGGACAAATCCTTGCGAATCTGCGCGGAACTAATGCCCAGTCGCTGCCCCAACTCGTGCGACGAAGTCGTTCGCTTTTCCCCCTCGGCGGCCATGTGCGTCAGCGCCCGCAAGTAAATTGGCAGGCGGCCAATAACAATATCGGGTATTTCCTCAGTCACGGGTTGCTCATTCTCCATTTTCTAAATTCAACCATGCGCGTTTCCTACTTCGCCGCACATCTCTGCCTGCCGCCAAAATGCAATAATCACCCCTACAAAGGACCACGACCAATTCCCCACATAAAGCCCACGCCACCGTTGTTCGATTTGATTCGTTAAGGTTTTCACAATTGTATCACATGAGTAATCGGACAGCGACCAGAGCTATCGGTTGTCCCAACAACCCGTCACTTCTCTGGCATCTACGACAGAATATGTGATAATTTTCACTGGTTGCTCTATAATCTGACCTTGCGTAGCTGGCGGCGGCATTGGCGCGGGAGTCGGCGGTAGGATATTGGCTGCTGGTCGTCATGCCACGCTGTTAATGACGCCGTTTCACATTTTCTGGAGTTGCCCGCAACGGTCCTTGCGGCAAGCCTCCCCTCAGTACGCCCGTTGACGCATAGCGCGTTTGCGGGCACGACTTTAGGAAGATCAATGCGACGTGTACTCACTGTTCTTGTCATTATTCTGATCCTGGGTGCTGGCGGTTATTACATTTACCGCCAGAGACAGGCGCAACAAACCCCCGTGATCGAGGTTTTACGCCAGGAAGCCGTGCAAGTTGGCACCATCACGGCCACGGTGAATGCCACCGGTTCCATTGAGCCGGAAGCGGAAGTGTCCATGACGTTTGGAATTGCCGGCACAATCAAAGAAGTCAACGTCGTCCGTGGGCAAACCGTCTCCGCCGGCGACGTGCTGGCAACCCTGAACACCGACGAACTGGCCCTGGCCGTGCAGCAGGCCCAGGATGCCCTGGAAGTGCAACGCCTCACGCTGGAGCAACGAAAAAACCTGGCCCCCAGCGCCGCCACCCTGGCCACCTCCCAGGCCGACATCGACGCCGCCGAAGCCAACAAAGCCGTCGCCGAAGGCAACCTGGCCGCCGCGCAGGCCACCTTGCAGCAAGCCATAGCGCAAAAAGCGCAGCTCACCAGCGACCCCACCAACTCCGAACTCGCCGCGGCCCAGGCCGACATTTCTTCCGCCTATGTGCAGCAAAAATTGTGGCAGGATCGCTACGATCGCATCATTCAAGGCGAGATTCTCGGTTGGGCGGAGGAGGAAGCGCGCGCTAATCTGGACGCGGCAAATAAGGCGTATGCAGCTTCCCAGGCGCGCCTGGCCGATTTGCAGGCGGGTGCGCGCCCGGCGGACATCCAGGTGATGAACGCTGCCATCGCCAGTGCCCAGGCGGCCGTGCAGTCGGCGCAGGCTGCCGTCGAAGTAGCCAACGCAAATATCGCCCGCGCGCAGGCCGCCTATCAGAAACTGCAAGAGCCTGTGTCCCAAGATGACCTGGCAATTCTGGAAGCACAGGTGAGGAGCGCCGAAACAAATCTGGCGCTCACGCAACTTCGTTTTGAGCAATCCCGCATTGTGGCCCCCATCGATGGCAAAGTCGCCACGGTGCTGATCAGTTCCGGCGAACAGGCCCTTCCCGGCTCTCCGGCAATTGTGATTGTCAATGAAGGGGCTTTCCACATCACCATCAATGTGGATGAAATCGACATTGATCAGATTGTCGTCGGACAACAGGTGGACATTACCCTGGACGCTATCGCGGATGTGACGGTTGCCGGCACAATCTCCGACATCGCCCCCACCCCCCAAACCGCCGGCGGTGTCATCACCTACCTCGTCACCATCAACATCACCGACTTGGGCGGCATCAACCTGCGCCCCGGCATGAGCGCCAATGCCTCCATCGTCGTCAACGAAGTGGACAACGTCCTCACCGTGCCTAACTGGGCCATCCGCCTCGACCGCGAAACAGGCGACGCCTACGTCATCGTGCAGCGTGCCGAGAATAACTTCGACGAAGTCAAGATCATCACCGGACTGCGCAACGAGCAGTACAGCGAAGTGGTCAGCGGCCTTTCGGCAGGTGACGTTGTAGTCGTCACCAACCAGCGCGATACCTTCACCATTTTTGGCGGCAACTGATGGTGATGTTCGCAGACCTGCCAACCTTCCTGGAATCTAGCAGGCTGTCGGAGATGCCCTACTGCTTCTCTTTTGTAACCGTCCGAAAATAGCTTCACACTTTTTACGGACGGTTGCTGACAGGCTGTCCGCACATTTCCGCTAACTTAATAGCGGACAGCCACCTAGGACACGGATGAACGCGGAAAAACGCGAATTCAGTCTCTCTTGGCCGTGAAAATCCGCGAAATCTGCGTTCCATCTTTCTTTTTCCGGTAGGTTGCCAGGTCTCAGACCATAACTGTCTCATGGCAGCTTTTAGGAAGATGATGCCGACCTTCCTGGAAGCTCAATTTCGGACCAAAATCGTCTCATGGCAGCTTTCAGGAAGATGAATACCCACGAACAACTATGAGTAATTCAAAGCAAAATGGGCCTCGCCCCATCATCACCGTTCAAGAACTGCGCAAAGTGTACGACATGGGCGAACACAAAGTGTATGCCCTCAATGGCGTTTCCTTTGAAGTGTTGGAAGGGGAGTTTGTGGCCATCATGGGGCCGTCCGGGTCAGGCAAATCCACAATGATGAACATGTTGGGGGCGCTGGACACCCCCACCAGTGGCATATATATGCTGGATGGCACGGACGTGAGCAAGTTAAGCGATAACCAACTCGCGGCGGCGCGGAATCAGAAGATCGGTTTTGTGTTTCAGAACTTTAACCTGCTGCCGCGCACGCCGGCCATTAACCAGGTAGAACTGCCCCTCATTTATGCCTCAAAAGGCAATCGGATGCAGCGGGCGCGGCAGGCATTGGAAATGGTTGGCCTGGGGGAGCGGCTTTATCACAAACCGAGCGAACTCTCCGGTGGCCAGCAGCAGCGCGTCGCTATTGCCCGCGCGCTCGTTAATGAACCCTCGCTGATTCTGGCCGACGAGCCAACCGGTAATCTCGACAGCAAGTCGGGCACGGAAATCATGCAGATTTTCCAGCAGCTTAATGGCGAGAAGGGTATTACCATCATTTTCGTCACTCATGACCCCTGGATCGCCCGCCACACCAAACGGGTTATTACGCTGGCGGATGGCAAGATTCGCAGTGACGAGAGGATTAACACGCCCCTGGTCGCCGGTGAGTCCACCCGCCCCTCGGATACGGTTCTGGTGCATTAAGCCAACCCTATGAAAATCGTACAAAGTTTTCGTCTGGCCCTCGTAGGGCTTTCCGTCAACAAGCTACGCTCCTTCTTGACCATGCTGGGCATCATCATTGGCGTAGCCGCTGTGATCACGCTGCTTTCCGTGGGGCGCGGCGTGCAACTTTTCGTGTCCGCGGAGTTTGAGGGGTTGGGCAACAATCTGTTGTTTGTCTTTCCCGGCAAGTTTGTCCCCGGACAGAATCGCAACCCGGTGACGGGACGATTGGCGCCGGTGGGCAATGGGTTAACGACTGACGACTACCTGGCGCTTTCTGACCCCGCCCGCGCACCCAGCCTTAAGCTAGTCGTGCCTGAATATGGCCGCTACTCCTCGGTGACGCGGGATCGCTACACGGCGCGCACGCAGGTGACCGGCTCGACGCCTGGTTTTACCGAGGTGCGTAATTTCAGCGTCTCCGATGGGAATTTTTTCAGCGATCAGGATGTGGATTCGGGCGTCCGCGTAGCCGTTCTGGGACAGACCGTTTACCAGGAGCTTTTCCCCAATGGCGAGTCGCCCATTGGCGAATCTATCAAGATCAACAATGTGCCTTTTCGCGTGATCGGCCTGTTGGCGGCGAAGGGCGGTTCCGGGCTGAATGACCAGGATGATGTGGTGCTGGTTCCTTTGACGACGGCGCAGCGTCGCCTGTTTCCCGCCCGCCGCTCCGATGGTAAGCTGCGCCTGGACCGCATTGTGGCGGAGATGTTTGACCCAGCGCAGCAGGACCTGGCGATTTTCGATATTCAAGAGGTGCTGCGGCAGACGCATAAGATCAACTACCGGGAGCAGGATGATTTTTCCGTCCTCAGCCAGGAGGAGATTTCTAATGCATTTGGGCAGGTGGCGACGATTCTGACGATATTTTTGGGCGTGATTGCCGGCATTTCTCTTCTCGTCGGCGGCATCGGCATCATGAACATCATGCTCGTCTCCGTCACCGAACGCACCCGCGAAATCGGCCTGCGCAAAGCCGTCGGCGCCCGCCGCAACGACATCCTGCTCCAATTCCTCGTCGAAGCCATGACCCTCTCCCTCCTGGGCGGCTTCTTCGGCATCATCTTTGGCATCTTCGGCGCGCGCCTCATCGCCCGTTTCTCCGACACCCTGCAAACGTTTGTCGCCTGGGATTCCGTCTTGCTGGCAATCCTCTTCTCCGCTGCCGTTGGCCTCTTCTTTGGCATCTACCCGGCCACGCGCGCCGCCGCGCTCCGCCCCATCGAGGCGCTGCGGTATGAATAATGAAGGTTCACCTTCCCGGAAGCTGCCTGAGACGCCTCTGGACCTGAAATCGACCTTCCGGGAAGCTCACAACCACGGCAAGGAGTCGAAATAATCAATGGATGAATGGCCGAATAGCTAATAAGGATGCCCGCAGACCCCGGTTAACCATTCAACAATTCAACTGTTCAACCATTAATTATCGTTTTTAGATTTGACCCATGAAAATATTCGAAAACATCCGCATCGCTTTGCGCGCGCTGGCATCCAACAAATTACGCGCCCTGCTCACCATGCTGGGCATCATGATCGGCGTGGCCGCCGTGATCACGCTTCTCTCCATCGGCGACAGCGTCACCCGTTTCGTTACCGATCAGTTCATTGGCCTCGGTTCCAATCTCGTCTTCGTGCTGCCCAGCGACGATCCTGACAGGCTGGAATCCTCCCTGACCATGCGCGACGCGGAGATGTTGAGCGACCCTGCGCTGGTTCCCGACGCAATCAACGTGGCTCCCGTCCTTGTCGTGAATGCCGATTTGCAGTATGAGGGCAATGTGTACCCCAATCAGCTACGCGGTAGCTCGCCTTCCCTGCTCCCCATGCGCGGCTACGAAATTGAGCGCGGGCGCGCCCTGGACGAAAATGATTATATCAACCACACGCGCGTCATTGTGTTGGGCAAGGATGTGGTGGACAGCCTGTTCCCCAGCACGGTCGATCCGTTAGGCGTAGACATCAAAGTTAATGGCATCACGTTTGAAGTGGTCGGATTGCTGAAGGCTAAAGGAGCGGGACTGTTTGGCAGCGAAGACGATATTTCCATCGCCCCGCTGACTACAGTGCAAGACCGCCTCGCCAATCGCCGTAACCCGCGCACGGGGCAGCCGCTGCTAGACCTGATTATGATCCAGGCGCTGGATAGTGACGGGGTGAACAACGTTGTCGTGGATACGGCGGATGTGCTGCGTCAATCGCATCAGATTGACTTCCGCGCCGAAGATGATTTTCAACTGCTGACGCAGCAGGATTTCCTCAGCGCCTTTAGTCAGGTGACGGGCGTGCTCACGTTGTTCCTGGGGGCGATTGCCGGCATTTCCCTTCTCGTCGGCGGCATTGGCATCATGAACATCATGCTCGTCTCCGTGACGGAGCGGACGCGGGAGATCGGCCTGCGCAAAGCCGTTGGCGCGCGTTACGGCGACATTCTGGGGCAGTTCCTCACCGAAGCCGTCGTCCTCTCCATCGTCGGCGGCCTTTTGGGGATTGGCCTCGGCTTTCTCGGCGCCATCGGCGTGCATCTGGCCGTGCCCGACCTGAACACAGCGGTGACGCCCGCTTCCATCATCATGGCCGTGGGCTTTTCCGTGGTGGTGGGCCTGTTTTTCGGCATTTATCCCGCTTCGCGGGCGGCGGCGCTGCATCCGATTGACGCGCTGCGCTTTGAATAATCGGCAAAGAAACCGGGTTTTTTGGAAAAACCCGGTTTCTATCTACTCAAAACGAAAACGCCACGCCGCCAGCGCCCAAAGACCAATGGCGTAAAGCAGCAGAACCCCCGCCGCCGTCAGCACCGAGTCCAACCCCAAACCACGCACGGTAATGTCCTTGAAGCCGTCCATCACCCAGGCGATGGGCGTGAGGTAGGCGATGCGCTGCACGGAGAGCGGCGTAAACTCCAGCGGCATCCAGGCCCCACCCAACCCGGCGAGGATGAACATGGGCACGAGGGAGTACACCACGGCCTGTTCTTCGCTCTTGGACAGTGCGCCGATGAGGAGACCCATGCTGGCGGCGAAGAGGGCGGTGGTGATGACCATGAGCAGGGTGGCGACGGGTTGGCGGAAGTAGGGGAGCCGCAGCAGGAGTTGGCCGAAGAGGATGAGGATGAGGATCTGCGTGATGATCAGGATAAACATGGCCAGGTAGTGCCCGGCCAGAATGCCGGCACGGGACATATTCGTGGTCAGCAATCGGCGCAACGCGCCGCTTTTGCGTTCGATCACCAGCACCTGGGACGCCGTAATCAGCCCCGCCAGGGCAAACTGGGCCATCATGCCGGGAGAGGAGTGGGCGAAGGCATTGTCGCTATACACATCCCCCGCGGTTGCCGGCATGGCCCCCGTGCTACTGACGCGCACCTGCACCGGCGACTCGCTCCACGCGGCCACGGCGCGAGCCACGGCCTCGTCAAAATAGGCGCGCCGGGCCTCTTCGGCGACAACCACGCCCTGCGCGGCGGCTGTTTCCGTGCTGATTTGCGCCGCTTGCAGGGCGTCTAACAAGCGGGTGGCGGCGGCTTCCACTTCCCCCTGGAGCGTGAACCCGGTCGTGCCCGCCGGGTCGGCGATCAGGGTGACGGGAATGGGGTTGCCCGCTTCCATTTTGGCGCTGAAGCCGTACGGGATGACGAGGGCGGCGGCGAGGTCGCCGTCGGCCACTTGCGTGGCGAGGGTGTCCGCGTCGTTGTCGGTCGGTTCCAGGCGCAGCACGTCGGATTGTTGTAGCAGGGTGATGAGGTGGTGGGCGGCAATGCCGGCATCTTCATCCACCAACGCCACCGGCAACCGCGCATCCTCGTCCCCGCCGCCGCTGCTGAACCCGCCAAAAGCGAAGCCAAACAACAACGTGAACACCACGGGCATAATCAGCAAAAAGAACGCCGACTGCCGTTCGCGCAAAATCTGGCGCAAATCTTTTACCGCTAAATCCAGAATCCGCATCTTCTTTTCCTTTCGCCAAGATTGAGTTCACTGAAAAAACCGGGTTTTTCGAGTGTCCGGCCGAAATTACCAGAGTGGT
Source organism: Ardenticatenales bacterium (assembly GCA_020634515.1). Lineage (NCBI taxonomy): Bacteria > Bacillati > Chloroflexota > Ardenticatenia > Ardenticatenales > Ardenticatenales bacterium. Next base: position 15,036 of record JACKBL010000007.1, read on the forward strand.
TCATGTGTAAAAACCCGGTTTTTGGCCTTTTTTCAGTAGAGTCAAGATTGGTTCATTCTTCAAGAATGAACCAATCTGGAGAGTCAGGCGAAGCGCCGCTGCAAGCGCCAGAGAGCCACGGCCACAAACACAGCCGACCACGCCAACAAGCCCGCCAACGAAGGCAGCAGGTCCGCGGGCACGCCGCCGTTCATGGCCGTTTGCAGCCCCTGTACCGCCCATCCCTGCGGCACGACGAGGGTGATTGTTTGAATGGTGGGCGAGGATTGGCCGCCGGTGAAGATGGTGATCATGCCCAACATGCCGGTGAGGGTCAATACGCCGCCGTAAATGGCGCCGCTCTGCCGCGTGCTCTTGACCAGGGCGGCCAGGAACAAGCCCGTGGCGGTGGCGATGAGGACAATGCCGGCAGCCGCCAGCACCACCGCCAACGCGCCTCCCCACTGAATGCCAAAGACCAACCATCCAAAAAACATCAACACCGTCACCTGCACTATCAACGTCACCACGGTCCCCAACGCCTTGCCCCCCAAAATGACGGGGGTGGGCGTCGGCGTGGTGAAGAGACGCGCCAGTGTGCCCTTTTCTTGCTCCACCAGAATCGATTGCAGCGTGCCTGCTCCGGTGAAAAAGGCGAAGAAGATCATCATGCCCCCCATGATCTGTCCCAGAATCTGCGCCAGCAGGTTGTCGTCGCCGGCTGCTCCTGGCGGCGACTGCGCCACGACCAGCGGCGCGGTGGTCTGGGATTGGGACATGGCGGCGGCGGTGACGTCGGCGACCACTTTTTGCGCCAGTGCCGCGTCAATGGGCACGCCCGATTGCGCCAGTTGCCCCAGCGCCGCGCCGGTCCCCACTTTTGGCGCGGCGAAGCTGTCGGCGAACTGGTTAACCAGCGACTCGACGATGGCCGGTCCCAGCGTCAGGGTGGGGTCGTGGTACAGTTCGATGGCGGCTGATTCCTCCGGCAGCATGAGGGCGTCGGTGAAGTTGGCGGGGATGATGATGGCCACGTTGGCTTCCTGGTTGTCCACGGCCAGGCGCGCGGCGTCGGCGTCCGCTGCTTGGGTGACGATGAGCAGGTCGCTGAAGGCGTCGCCTTGCAGGATTTGCGCCAGCAGGTCGCCCATGGAGGAGACTTGTGCCAGATTGAGGGGAGAGGCGGGTTCGTCGGGGAAAATGCCGGCATTTTCCGGCAACTCCCCCTCATCCAAATTCACCACCACCACCGACGTTTGCGGCAGCGTGAAACTATCTCCCTGTCCCACCCCGCCAAACAGAAAAGAAAACAGCGTCGTCACCAGGATTGGCACGACAAACATAAACATGATGCCCGTGAGGCTGCGGAAGGATTGGCGCATATCCTTGATGGCAACGTGCAATAGTTTCATCTCAATCCCTCAATGCCCGCCCCGTCAGGTGCAAAAACACCGTTTCCAGATTCGGCTCTTGAATATCCACGGAAGTGATCCGCCTGCCCGCGACCGCCGCCATTTCAAAAAGATGGGGCAGAACCAGGTTGCTATCCCGCGCCAGCAGCGTGATCAGGCCATCTTCCGCGCTCACCCGCGACACGCCGTGCACCTCTCGCCAGCGCGCCATCAACGCTTCGTCCGGCTCATTGACGCGCAGATTGATGCGGTCCTGCTCTCCCACAATCTGCACCAGTTCCTCGTGCGTGCCGCGGCCAATGATTTCCCCCTTGTCCATGATGGCAATGTGGTCGGACAACTCCTGCGCCTCTTCCATATAGTGCGTCGTGTAGAGGACGGTCGTTCCCTGGTGGTTCAGGTCCTTCACGCCATCGAGAATATGGCGGCGACTCTGCGGGTCAATGCCCACGGTTGGTTCGTCCATGATCACGATGTCCGGCTTGTGCAGCAGCGCCACGCCGATGTTCACGCGCCGCTTCATGCCGCCGGAGAACTTCTCCAGCCGCCCTTTCTGCCGATCCGCCAGGCCGATCAGGTCCAGCACCTCGTCCACGCGCCGCGCCAACTCCGTGCCGCGCAGTCCGTACATCTTGCCCCAGAAATCGAGGTTTTCCCGCGCCGAGAGGTCGTCGTAGAGGGCGATTTCCTGCGGCACGACGCCCATGCGCGACTTAACGGCTCGCGGCTGCCGGATGATGGAATTGCCCAGGATGGTGGCGTCCCCTTTGGTCGGTCGCAGCAGGCAGGCGAGCATGGAGATGGTGGTGCTTTTGCCGGCGCCGTTTGGTCCCAGCAGGCTGAAAACTTCGCCGCGTCCGACATCGAAGGAAACGCCTTTGACGGCGTAAACCTCGCCGAAGTTTTTGTGCAATTGGTCTACGTGAATGGCTATTTCACTCATGGGTGTTCTCCGTGGAGCCGGTGCGTTTTAGGCCAATCCAGGAAAACAACGATCCAGAAAAGGCATGGTTTTCCGGATTGGCTTGAGGCTTTCTCGGTACGGAATGGGATCATTCAGATTCCGAAGAAGCCTTAGGCGGCGGGTTGAAAAAGGTGCCGCATAAAATCCTGGACAAAGGCTTTTTTGCCGCTTTGCCGGATATGGAAACCTTCTTTTTCCAGAAGTTGTCTGTGTTGCGCAATGCCGCCCGGGTATTTGGTGTTTAGCTCGCCGTTATTCTTGATGGTGCGCCAGTAGGGGAGTGTTTCGCCGGCTTCCACGGCTGCATTGGCGGCGGTGACGATGGCGATTCCGGTGGTGAGGGTGCAGCAGTATTGGGCGTTGTGGTGGCTTGCCAGATGCCGGCATATCTCCCCCAGCGTGATCAATTTGCCCCGAGGAACCTGCGCCATCATCTCGTACACTTCCTCCGGGGGAACCAGGACAACCGTATCGCCCGGTTTTGCGCCCGCTTTTTGCAGCGCCCTGGCGCAGGGAAGCCCGGGCGCCAGCGAGATAATCTTGGGGAATCCCGGCGGTCCCGCCAGTTTCTCTTGCCACGTCTTCTTTTTGTAAGCCATTGCTAATGTCTCCTCACCTTTCCGATGGAGCACGCGCCAGCTCATGCAAAATGCCGCGACACCCTCATCGCCCGCAGCGTGTTCCAGCGGCTGGGCTGTCCCGGCTTTTCCATTGCAAAATGGATCTGCCCCGGATGGTTCGCTTGCAGCGGCCATGTACCATCCTTGCGCCGCTTCTTTTGCAGCACATCCAGCGCATCCTGCATCCGGGGATCGTAGGCCACGCCCGCCACCCGAAAATAGTCCAGGGCGCGCAAAATGTCGTAGTACCAGCGCGAGGGAAAAGAGAGAACCAGAAATTGCGGCTTGATGATTTCGCCCGTGCGGTCCGAGCGGAACAACCTGTGCTGCAAGATAAACGCGCGAGCCGGCTGCGCCGCCGCTTCCAACTCGTCCACGCGGTAAGTGTACCCGTTTTGGCGGTATTCGTGAATGCCTTCTAGCACGGAAATGGTCGTGTGCAGCGAGCTATGAACGGCTCCCGAACGGTTCGACTGGCAGTTGAAGCCGCCATCGGCCATCTGCTGCGCCAGCAGAAAGTCTACGATGGATTCCAATGCCACCGCCGCGGCGCCGAAGTAGGCGGCATAGTTGAGGAACATCCCATTGATGCAAACGTCGCTGGCTTTGATAGAGGCTGATGGATTGATGCCGCCATCTTTTTCCTTTTGTTGCTCCAGAATTTGGGCCACGCTCTCACGGATGAGAGGATGTCGTGGCGAGAGTCCCAGGTGCTTCAGGTCCAGCAGAGTATAGTGGGTTGAGGTCCATTTGGGGGAATAGAAGCCTCTTCCCCAATGGCCTTCCGCCCGGCGCAGGCGCAAAAAGTGCGCGCCCCAGCCCTCGTGCGCGATGCGGCGGCGTAGATCGGGGCGCTCCTGGTCCAGCAAATCTCGCTGGACCTGGTACTGAATCGCCACGTCCCCCGCCAGCAGCCATTCGATAAGTTGCTCCGTGGTGAAGGATTGTGTTTTCCGCATGGGATGCCCTCATGGATAGTTGCTATTTAGATTGGTTCATTCTCCCAGAATGATAACTGCTAAGCCGGATTGGACCAATTTTCTCTGGTGAAGTTGGTCTAATTTCCAGAGAGCGTTAGTCGTTGCCTTGTTTCTGAAAATTGTTGACACTTGAGCGTTCTTTGCTTACAATGTTGTTGACTAGTTAACGATTGACCTGGCAATGAATTGGGGTTTTGTTGCCGGCATTCGTGCCTTACCCATCGTCCTACATAAAACGCTGCGTCTCGCCGGAGAAAGCGCTTCTCCCGGCCCGACCGCCACAAAACGGGAGTAACCATATGTCTCACCTGTCCGCCACCCGCGTTCGCGGTTACCTGTTGGCTTCTTTTCCCCTGATCGTCCTCCTCTCCCTCTTGCTCTTTGCCCGCCCCTCGCAGGCCGCCCTCGGTTGGGTGGGCAACATGTATCCTACGGGTGGGTCGCTGACCACAATTAACGAAGGGGATCCCTTCGCCGTCTACTTACAAGTATACAAGGCCGGCGTGACCGAGCCACCCGGTCAGGGGGCGGACATTAGCTGCACGCTGCATTGGGGCCAGGTGGATAACTTCGGCGGACCCTGGACCAACATCACGGACACGCCAATGACGTATAACGTGGATATTGGCAATAATGATGAGTATATGGCGGGGTTGGGGTTAAGTGCCGGCATGTACGAATTCACCGGCAACTGCACCGACGAAACCGACGGCAGCGTCACCTGGCAGCAAGCCGGCAACGGCATGGTCCAGGTGCAGGCCACCGGCCCCACCCCCACCCCTACGCCGCCCCCCCTCCCCACCGACACCCCCACCCCCGGCCCCTCCCCCACGCCCACCATCACCCCCACGCCCGACCCCAACGCCCCTGACCGCACCGTGATGGTCCATCTATTCGAGTGGAAATGGAGCGACATCGCCCAGGAGTGTGAAAACTTCCTCGGCCCGAAAGGGTTTGCCGCCGTCCAGGTCTCCCCGCCGATGGAGCATCGCGTCATCGAGGGCATGAACTACCCCTGGTGGCAGCGGTATCAGGCCGTCAGCTACCTGATCCAGAGCCGCAGCGGCACGCGCGCCGAATTCGACGACATGGTCGCCCGCTGCGCCGCCGCAGGCGTGGACGTCTACGTAGACGCCGTGATCAACCACATGAGCGGCCTCAACCCCAACGAGTGCGACACCGGTTCTGCCGGCACGCCAATTTGCGAAGCGGGCAATGTCGCCACCTACCCCACCGATCCCGGCCAATACAGCCTGCAAGACTTCCACATGGACCCCACCTCCAGCCACACCTGCAACCACAACATCAGCAACTGGGGCGACGCCTACGAAGTGGAAAGCTGCGAACTGCTGGGCCTCGATGACCTGGACACCAGCGAAAGCTACGTACAAAACGAAATCGCCGGCTACCTGAACGACCTGGTGGGCAACCTGGGCGTGGCCGGCTTCCGCATTGATGCCGCCAAGCACATCAACACCAACGAACTGCACACCATCCTCAATCTGATCAATGGCAGCCCCTACATCTTCCAGGAGGTCATCCAAGACGGCCTCACCGACGGCGGCAATTACCTGCAAAACGGGGATGTCACCGAATTCCGTTACACGCAAGAAATCGCCAACCGCTTCCGCTTTGGCCCCATCGAAGCGTTGCAAGGGCTGGAAAACTGGTGGCTGCCTGACAGCGGCGCCGTCGTCTTCGTGGACAACCACGACAACCAGCGCCACGGCAGCAACATCATCACCTACAAAGACGGCGACCTCTACCAGATCGCCAACGTCTTCATGCTCGCCTACCCCTACGGCTCCCCCAAACTGATGTCCAGCTACTACTTCACCAACCCCGACGCCGGGCCGCCCACCAACGGCGGCGGCGACACCAAATCCGTTTACGACGGCGGTGGGAACCCCACCGGCTGCAACCAGGCGGATTGGGTCTGCGAACATCGCCAGACGGGTATCGCCAACATGGTCGGCTTCCGCAACTACACCAAAGACAGCTACTACGTCTCCGACTGGTGGGACAATGGGTACGACCAGATCGCTTTTGGTCGCGGCGGTGATGGTTTCGTGGTCATCAACCGTAGTGAAAACGCCCTCAGCCAGACGTTCCAGACCAGTATGCCCGCCGGCCAATACTGCGACGTAGTTCACGGTGAATTGACGCCGGACGGAACTTCCTGCACGGGGCCGATTATTGCGGTGGACAGCGCGGGGCAGATTGTTGACCTGTCTGTGTCGGGCATTGACGCCGTCGCCATTCACGGAGGCGCCAAAATCGGGGCTATCACCCCCACCCCCACCCCCACCCTGGGCGCGCTGCCCGACCTGCTCCCCATCGCCATGTCCATTGAACTGGAAAACCCCGGCTGCTTCATCCCCGGTGACAACCTGGGCGTGCGCGTTTGGGTGCAAAACAACGGCGCGGCGGCCGCCCCCGCCTTCGTCGTAGACGTCAACGGCGCGCAGCAGACCGTTGCCGGCGGCCTGGCCGTCGGCGCGTCCACGTCCCTTTTCTTCCCCGGCTACAACACCTTCCCCGATCCCAACGTGGCCGTCGCCGACGCCACCTTCCTCGTCCCCGAAAGCAACGAAAACAACAACACCCTCTCCCAGGTGCTGCCCGTGCCCACGCCGCCCGTGCCCTGCACCCCCACCCCCACGCCCCAACCGACGCCCACCGTCGTCGATGACGTCAGCTACACGATCCAGTATGATGGCTGGAGCGGCGGGCAGGCGGCGGGCGCCTGGGGCGGCGGCTACCGCGCCACATCCACGCAAAACCAGTGGCTCGCCTACCGCACCACGCAGCCGACGAGCAGCATCACCCTTCTCGTCTGCCAGGGACCAGACCTGGGCATCGCCTTCCCCCTGATTGACGGCGCTTTCCAGGGCATCCTGGACCTGTACGCGCCCACGGCCGCCTGCAACGTGCCCGTCACCTACAACGGCCTGAGCAACAGCCTGCATACCATCGTTTTTGTCGCTTCCGGGCAGAAGAATCCCGCCTCCAGCGGGCTGGCCGTGCGCTTCGATGGCCTGCAAGTGGGTGGCAACACCATTGACGACAAGAATCCCGGCGTGATCTACAAGGGATGGAGCGGCCTGGCGTTGGGCGCGGCCTACAACGGCAGCACCCGCCTCTCCGCTACCCCGAATGCCGCCGTTCAGTTCACCATCAGCGGGTCGCAGTTCACCTGGATCACGACCAAATGCGCCATGTGCGGGCAGGCCGCGGTTCTGGTAGACGGCGCGCCCGTGGCCCAGGTTGACAACTACAGCCCCAACTGGCAGTTCCAGGCGGCACAGGTTATCTCCGGGCTGTCCAACGGGACGCACACCATCCAGATCGTGGCCCTGGGCACGCACAACCCCAATGCCACCGGCAGCCTGATCTTCTTCGACGGCTACAGTATTCCCTGAGCCTCCCTTCGTTCGTCGTGCTGGCGGGTTGCCGCTGAAAGAACTGTGGCAGGCCGAATAACCCGAAAACCTCCCTCTACGGGAGGTTTTCTTTTTCCCGCCACTGACGAAAGTTATCATTTTTCCTGGCGTGGGAACCTTTAAGCTGCCATCAACGTTTTTTCAACGGCAAACTGTTATAATGTTTGTGATGTTGTCACATCTTTGTGGCCGCATTTTCCCACAGCCAGAATTGCCCCTTGACGGCTTGAACAATTTTCGACTGACTTTTGCGGAGAACAACGCTATGCGTACCAAATCCCTGACCATTTTCTTTCTCATCGCCTTCCTGTTGGTGGCAACGTTGGGAGCCTGCCGTAAAGAGGAAGAGCAGACGCCTACGACTATTCCTACGGCGATTGTGCCCACGGAAGTGAGCGCCACGCAGGTTCCTCCTGAGAATACGGCGGTTCCCGTGGCTACCGCGACTGCCGGCATTTCCGCCACCGACATCAACTGGCCCCCACAAGTCATCTACAGCAGCCCCGCACCCGGCGAAGAAGCCCTCCTGGACGGCGCGATCACCATTCGCTTCGACCAGCCCATGGACCAAAACTCCGTCGAAGCCGCCTTCCAGGTACAAAGCGAAGACGGCCAGCCCGTCAGCGGCAGCTTTAGCTGGCCCCGCCCGGATACCGTCATCTTCACCCCGGCGGCCAAACTATCGCGCCAGAGCAAATACCAGGTGAACATCAGCGACACGGCCACGGGCCTTCAGGGGCAGCCGCTGCGCCAGGCAGTGGACCTGAAGCTACAAACCGTCGGCTATTTGGAAGTGAGCCAGGTTTTGCCGGCCGATGGCAGCAAGGCAATCGACACCGACGCCGCCATCACCATCATCTTCAACCGCCCCGTCGTGCCGCTCGTCGCCACCGGCCAGCAAGCCAGCCTGCCGCAGCCGCTGCAAATCCAACCCGCGACGCCGGGCAAGGGGACCTGGGTCTCTTCCAGTATCTACCGCTTCGTCCCCGACGCCCCTCTCGCGGGTGACACCGCTTACCAGATTAGCATTCCCTCCGGCCTGGCGGACATCACCGGTGGCCTCCTGGCCGATAACTTTACGGCGCAGTTCACCACCGTATCCCCCACCGTCGTCAGCATCGATCCCTCTGACAACACAGCCAACGTCATTCCCACCGAACCCTTCACTGTCACCTTCAACATGCCCATGGATCGCGCCAGTGTTGAGGCGGCGGTACGCCTGACGCCCAGCACGGCAGTAACGTTCAACTGGTCCGCGGATGGCCGTGAGGTCATTATCCAGCCACAGGACTTATTGCAATTGGGCGTGATTTATACGTTATCCGTTGGCCCCTCCGCCCGATCCGCTACCGGAGAAGCCACTATTGGCGCCACTTTCAGCAGCAGTGTGACCACCGTGCCCTTGCCGCGCGTGGTTTCCGTGACGCCGCGCAATGGCGCGACGGCGGAGCGGTATCAGAGCGGCGCAGCCATCCAGTTCTCCGCGCCCATGAATATGGACACGCTGGAAGACCGGGTGCGCATCGATCCACAGCCGGACAGGGTCAACTACTACTTCAACGACTATGACTTTTCTCTCTACCTGGATTTTCCCCTGGAGCGCAACGCCACCTATGAGGTGACCGTGCCGGGCACGGCTGCCGACCCCTATGGCAACACGCTTGGGCAGGATTATACCTGGCGTTTTAATACGCCGCCCTTCGACCCTATTGCGTCGCTCAATCTGCCGCAGTGGGTGAGCCAGGTCAGCACCAGTTATCCCAGCGACGTGGGCGTGATTTATCGCAATGTCAGCCGCATTGACGCTGGTTTGTATGACCTGGGTTTGCCTATTAACCTGCTGGTGGAGCCGTATTCTATCTACAATTATGAGCCAGATGTGCCGGCATTAAACACCTGGTCCGAATCCGTCTCCGCGCCGCTTGATCAGGCGGATGTGTACAACCTCTCCCTGGCAAATGGGGGCGCGCTGCCCACCGGGGTCTACCTGGTAACGGTAGCTGCTCCGGAAACCAACACGGATCAGCAGTACTGGCAAAACCAGAAGGTGCTGCTGATTGTGGCGGATACCAACCTGGTGGTAAAGCAGACGTTTGAGGCAGTCTATGTCTGGGCGACCGATCTGGACTCCGGGCAGCCCGCCGGTGGCCTGTCGCTGACGCTCTACGACGCCTATGGCGTGCGGCGTGGCGCGGCGGCGACGGATGAGAATGGTCTGGCGCGCTTTGACTACCAGACCGGCGAAAGTTACTTGCAGCAGGTGACTGTGGTCAGCAATGCGCCCGGTCAGGCCGGTTTTGCCGTGGCGAACACCAACTGGAATGAGGGCGTGACGCCGTGGAGCTTTGGCCTAAACGTTGATTGGGGACCGGAGCAGGCGCCGTTTGCCTACGTGTACACGGACAGACCCATTTACCGGCCCGGAGATACCGTCCATTTCCGGGGCATCGTGCGCGATCCCGGCTACGCTCGCTACGCCTTGCCGCGGGAACAGACGCTGACGCTGGGCATCGGCTTTGTCTACAACTATGGCGAGGCGGATTATTCGCGGGAAGTGACGTTGGCTGCCGATGGCACATTCTCCGGCGACTATACGATTCCCGAAACGGCGGAGTTGGGTGTTCACCACATCTTCTTCCAATCGCCGGCCATCAACGTGGAGCGCAACTTCACGGTGGCGGAATATCGCAAGCCGGAGTTCCTGGTAACGGTGACGCCGCAAAAGACGCAAGCGCTGCGCGGCGAGACGGTGGACGTGGTGGTGAAGGCGGAATACCTGTTTGGCGCGCCGGCTACCGATTTGGCTCTGAATTGGACGGTTTACGATCAGGCGTACTCGCTGCCCTGGGAGGGTCCGTACTATAGTTTTAGCGCGGACGACAGCCCGTTTTACTTCGGCGGCGGGCCGGCATTTGGCGGCGGCGGTTATTATGGCGCGTCGCTTCTCAGCGGCCAGGGGCATACGAATGATGCCGGGGCGTTTGTGTTGACGTTGCCGGCATCTCTCCTCAAGGATTCCTCCGATGGCAGCCGCCAGGTGACGATTGAAGCGACGGTCACGGACATCAGCGAATTTCCCATTACGGCACATGCCGGCATCATTTTCCATGCCGCCGACACCTACGTGGGCGTGGCCGGTGCCGACTACATCGTCGGTGCCGGGTTGGAGGCCAGCGTCAACCTGATCACCGTCGATTGGAACAGCCAACCCGTTCCCAACACGTCCGTAGACGTTATCTTCTATCAGCGCGAATGGCAAAGCCAACGCACCCAGCAGTACGGCCAATACACCACCAACTGGGTTCCCGTAGACACCGAAATGGCCCGCGACAGTGCCACGACGGACGCCAACGGCAAAGCCACCGCCAGCTTCACGCCCGCGCAAGGTGGCGCCTACGTCGTCAAGGCCACCGTCACCGACGCCGGCGGGCGCACCCAAACCAGCATCACCTACCTTTGGGCCACCGATCCCAACTACGCCGGCTGGCGCAGCGACCCGAAAGAGCGGTCAATGGACCTGGTCGCGGATAAACAAGCCTACCAGGTGGGTGACTCGGCGCGCGTGCTGGTGCAGTCCCCCTTTGCCGGCCCTGTGCGAGCCTGGTTGATCGTGGAGCGCGGCGACGTCATCGAGCAAAGCGTCGTCACGCTGAATTCCGCCAGCGACGTGCTGGAACTCCCCATCACCGACATCTACGCGCCGAATGTGTTCGTCTCCGTGACCGCGGTGAGCGGAAGTGAGGGGGGCAACAGCTACCCGGACATCCGTATGGGCATCATGGAGCTGAAGGTGTCGCCGGAACGACTGACGCTCAACGTGCAACTGACGCCGCGCGATACGCAGTTCGCGCCCCGCGACACGGCCATTTTTGACATCAAAGTGACCGACTATAAGGGGGATGGCGTGCCGGCAAATCTCTCTCTGGCGCTGGTGGATGTGGCCGTCCTCTCCCTGTCGCCCGACAACGCGCCCAATATCGTTGACGCTTTCTACGCCCGCCAGCCATACCGCAGCCAGGTCGGATCAGGCCTGTTCATCTCCGGTGAAGGCCTCGCCGTGGAAGTTCCCGTGGAAGTGCTGGGCTTCGGCGGCGGCGGCGGCGATGGATTGGCATCGGCCGATTCGGTGCGCCTGCAAAAAGAAGATGATGAAGACGTGCGCCAGGAATTCCCGGACACAGCTTATTGGAGCGCGAGCGTGACGACCAACGCCGCGGGAGAGGCGACCGTGGAAATCCCCCTGCCCGACAGCCTGACCACCTGGCGCTTGAGCAGCAAGGCCGTCACCGATGACTCCCTCGTGGGGCAGAGCAGCGTGGAAGTGAAGGTGTCCAAGCCGGTGCTGATCCGCCCCGTGACGCCCCGCTTCTTCACCGTGGGCGACGAGCTGATGCTAGGCGCGGTCGTTCACAACAACACCGGCGCGCAAATCGACATGCGCGTCAGTCTGGCGGCGCAAGGCGTGCTGCTGGCGGATGCGGCGGAGAAAAATGTCACCATTGACGCCAACAAATCCCGGCTTGTGCAGTGGTCGGTGAACGTGCAAGATGTGCGCTTCGTGGACCTCACCTTCCGCGTCGAAGGGGGCGGCTACAGTGACGCCACCAAGCCCGCCTTTGGCGTGCAGCCGGGCCAGTTGATTCCCGTCTATCGCTTTGACGCCGAAGACGTGGTGGGCACGTCCGGCGTGCTGGACGCGAGCGGGCGCGTTGTCGAAGGCGTGCTGCTGCCGCCCAACGTGGACACCCTCCGCGGTGAGGTGCAGGTGAAGCTGAGTCCCTCGCTGGCGGCGGCGCTGCTGGAGGCGCTGGAGGCCATTGACAACAATTACAATGAGACACTGATGTGCGCGCACGGCCTGATGGACGAGATGCTGCCGAACGTGGCCACCGCGCGGGCGCTGAGCGAACTGAATCTGCAAGACGAGGGCCTGGCGGCGCAGCTAGACGCGCTCGTGAGCAAGGACTTGCCCCAGATCGAACAGCTACAGCGCGCGGATGGAGGCTGGGGCTGGTGCTTTGCGCCGCGAACAGATCCTTACCTGACGGCGTATGTGCTGCTGGGCCTGACGAAAGCGCAAGACGCCGGCTATGGCGTCACGTCCGCTGTCCTGGAAAAGGGCATTGCCTATCTCACGCGCCAACTGCGCGCGGCTACCCGCCTTACGAGTGCCGGCGACGTGAATCGCCAGGCCTTCTTCCTCTACGTGTTGGCGGAAAATGGCGAAGATGTAACCGTGAGTCTCGACGAGATGTTTAACAGTCGCCGCGACCTGCTTGATCCGTATGCGCAGGCGCTGCTGGCCCTGGCGTATGAATTAACCAGCAATGGCGGCGATAATCAGCAGGCGCTCCTCTCTGACCTGAGCAACAGTGTGATCATCAGCGCCACGGGCGCGCATTGGGAAGATGGAGAGCCAGACTGGTACAATCTGAACAGCGACATCCGTGGTACGTCCATGATCCTGGATGCCTTTGCCCGCATTGACCCGACCAATGCGCTGGCGGAGCGAGCGGTGCGCTGGCTGATGACGGCGCGCCAGGCCAGCGTGTGGGAGTCGGGCCAGCAGAATGCCTGGGCCATTCTGGCGCTGACGGATTGGATGGCGGCTACGGGCGAGTTGGAAGCGAACTACACGTACTCGCTGGCGGTGAACACGGAGGTGCTGGATCAGGGCCGGTTCTCCGCCGACAACATCACGGCGGTCAAGGCGTATGAAGTGCCCATCTCTGACCTGTCTCTCACGGACGTGAACTACTTCTTCTTCCAGAAAAATGAGGATGCGGGCCGCCTTTACTACACGGCGCACCTGGACAGCTTCATTGACGCCAACGCGGTGGAGGCTGTCAGCCGTGGCGTGACGGTGCAGCGGACGTATTATGACGCCGCCTGCCAGCCGACGGAAGAGCAACCTTGCGCGCCGCTGACGCAAATCGCCGCCGGGCAGCAGGTGCGGGTAGAGTTAAATGTGGTTGTGCCGCATGATCTCGTTTATGCGATCGTTGAGGACCACTTCCCGGCGGGCGCGGAGGCGATTGATCCCGGCTTGCAGACGAGCGCGGCGAGCGCAAATGCGACGGTGACGCGCACGGATGAGGCGTATCGTCCCGGTTATTGGGGCTGGTGGACCTTTAATCGCATCGAGTATCGTGATGAGCGGGTGTTGTTTTTCAGCGATTTCTTGCCGGCAGGAACGTATCTCTACAGCTACACGATGCAGGCGACGATTCCGGGGGTGTATCAGGTAATGCCGGCAACCGCCCGTGAAGAGTTCTTCCCCGAACTGTTTGGACGCAGCAACGGTCTGGTGTTTGAAGTAACGCCATAGTCCACGCTCGCGCAACGTAAAAAGGGGCATGACGTGGCCCGCTGGCTGCGTCATGCCCCTGCCGCTTTCCGGCAGTGACGCGCAATTACCTTCCAGGAAGCTCTAAGCTTCCTGGAAGGTAGCTGATGACAAATGCCACCTGACAGATAGGGCAAAACGGTTTATAGTTGAGGGACACGGCATCGTTCCTGGATGCGTGTGCGTTTTGTTGTTTCCCCCTCACCGGCCCTTTCCCGCATGAACCTTCCCACAAGATCCCACAGCCTGCGCAAGGAGACCTCATGGATTTGGTAGAATTATTGGAGACGAGACGCGCTGAAATTTTGATGGATGCCGGCATTTCCCAATCCCGCTCCCATCTCGTTCAATATGACCCCGCCGAACGGCAAGAAAGACAGCAACGTCTGCGCACCCTCTACAACCTGGTGCTACGCGGCGTCCGCGTCCGCGACCTGGAGGCGCTCCGCGATTACATGGAGACCATTGCCCAGGAGCAGTACGCCGCCGGCTCTGATCTATACGAAGCGCAAATGGCCTTGAATGTCCTGGAAGAAGCAATCTGGCATCATATCGTTGTGAGAATGCCGGCATGTGCCTACAGCGAGTCCATTGGCCTGATAACAACCGTCCTCAGCGCCGCCAAAGACACCCTGGCGCAAGCCTATATAGCCCGCGCCTGTAAAACCGACACACTCCCCCCGAACAGACTCGAACTTTTGGAAACCGCCGACCACGTCTGATACCCGCTTCGCGTTTTATCTTTAACGGCCACGCCTCGCGCGGCACGAATTCCGCGCCGGTTACGAGAGGGCCGCGCTGCTCACCATCTTCCGCGCCTGAATCCCCCATGCCCGATACCTCTGTCTCCTCGCCATCCCCGCTGCCTGACCGGGTTCCCCCCTGGCGGCGGCTGCCCCGCAATGTCTGGGCCGTCACCCTGACCAGTTTCTTCACGGACATCTCCAGCGAGATGATCCTCAACGTGCTGCCCCTGTTCCTGGCGAACGTGCTGGGCGTCCGCACCAGCGTCATCGGCCTGATTGAAGGCATCGCGGAAACCGTTGCCAGCCTGCTCAAACTATTCTCGGGCTGGCTCTCGGATCGCCTGGGCACGCGCAAATGGCTGGCCGTTTCCGGCTACGGCATCTCCACGCTCGCCAAGCCGTTTCTCTATCTGGCCGCCACGTGGCCGGGCGTGCTGGCGGTGCGCTTCGCCGACCGCCTGGGCAAAGGCGTGCGCACCGCGCCGCGTGATGCGCTGGTGGCGGATAGCATTGCGCCGGCGCATCGCGGCCTGGCGTTTGGGCTGCACCGGGCGGGCGATACGGCGGGGGCGTTGGTGGGGGTGCTGCTGGCGCTGTTGGTTGTATGGACCACGCAATCGGGGGCGCTGGCTTTGAGTCGAACGACGTTTCAACGGCTGGTGGTGTGGAGCTTGCTGCCGGCATTTCTCGCCGTCATCATCCTCGCCACCTACAGTCAAGAAGTGCCCATTGCCGGTCGGCGACAACCCCCACGCTTCACCTGGCGCGGCCTCGACGCCCGTTTCCGCCGCTTCATGCTCGTCATCATCCTCTTCACCCTGGGCAACTCCGCCGACGCCTTCCTCATTTTGCGCGCCCAGGAGCGCGGCCTCAACGTCCTCGGTGTGCTGGGAATGCTGGCGACTTTCAATCTGGTGTACGCGCTTGTCTCCGGCCCTGCCGGCATTCTTTCCGACCGCGTGGGTAGGCGGCGACTGCTCGTGGGCGGCTGGCTCGTCTACGCGCTGCTCTACCTGGGCTTCGCCCTGGCGCGCACCGCCGCCGCCGTCTGGCTGCTATATGGGCTTTATGGCATCTATTACGGGACGGTAGAGGGTACGGCAAAGGCCTACGTGGCCGACCTGGTGCCATCGGCTCAGCGTGGCCTGGCCTACGGGGCCTACAACGCGGCTGTGGGGATTGCGGCATTTCCGGCCAGTTTTATTGCCGGCATCCTCTGGCAAGGCATCGGCTCCTGGTCCGGCTTCGGTCCCCAGGCCCCCTTCCTTTTTGGCGCCTTCCTCGCCTTTTGCGCCATTCTCCTCTTCCTGGCGCAGCGCCCCGCCTTAACCCCACAGTCGCCCTAATTCCCCCGTACTCGGCAAGATGGCGTGCGCCCCCGCGCGTCGCAGTTCCCGCTGCTCCCCAAACCCACACAACACCCCCACACTCCACGCCCCCGCGCGCCGCGCCGCGCGCACGTCCACTGTCGTATCCCCCACCATCAGGCACTGCGCCGGGGACAACCCCAACCCCGCCGCCGCAGACCGCACCGGCTGCGGATGCGGTTTCAGGCGGCGCGTGTCCTCCGCGCTGCACGAGATCGCCACTCGCGCCGAGATAGCCGGATATTGCGCCAGAAAATCGTCCACGTCGCGGCGGCTGCGCGTCGTCACCAACCCCAGGCGATAGCGACCATCAAGCGCGCCCAGCATCTGGGAAACGCCCGGAATCAGGTGGAAATGCGCCGCTTGCGTTTGCCATCGTTCCTTCAGGCGGAAGATAGGCTGATCCAGGTGCAGCAGATCAAGCAGGGTGATGGCCGCGTTACCGGGCGTCTCCACCTTCATGATGATGGTGCGGGCCAGGCGGGTGGCGCGCGCCGGCGAGAGAAAAGAGAACCGTTGCGCCAGTTGGCGCACGGCGACATCGTCGCTGTCAATGAGCGTGCCGTCCAGGTCGAACAGAATGGCCTGGATTTTCGCGGTAGGGATGGGATGCGTCATAGAAGAAAAGAAAAACCCGGTTTCTGGAAGAAACCGGGTTTTTGTCCAGTCAAAAGGGCCAGGAGGATAAAATGACAATGGCCAGGGCGGTGATGGTGAGGTTGTCCAGCCCCCAGATGGAGACGGCTTCGATCAGGGTCGTTCCCAGGGAGACGATGAGGGCGGGTATGAGAGCTTGTGTGGGCGATAGTGCCGGCATTCCCGGCAGCAACCACAGCGCCAGCCACGTAAACGCCAGGCAAGCCACGAAAAAACCCAACGACCCCTCCAGCGTGCGCCGATGCCCCCACACCGCATACGGATGTCGGCCATACGCCTGCCCAATGACCGGCGCCAACCCGTCGCCCCAGGCCAGCGGCATCAACGCGGCCACCATCAGCGGCGGGCGCTGCCAAAAAATGAGGACCACGACCGCCGCCGCCAGGGGGAAGTAGACCGTGCCCAGGTTGGCCTCATCGGCGCTGGCCATAGAGGCAAAAAAGCCGTAACGCCAGTCGAGGTAGTTGAGGAGCATGAAGCCGGCGCAGGCGACCACAAAAGGCCACGGTGAGTCGAAAAGCCAGGGCAGCGCCCAACTCAACATGCCCACGCCAATGTGGATGACCTTGCGCGTAAAACCGCTGCCGTAGCTGCGCCAGCGCCGTAGCCCTTCGGCCAGGCCAATGATGCCAAAGATGTAAGCGAGACAGACGATGAAGCCGACGGTGTTGTTCATAGGGGCGGATGGAAACGTTCTGTGAGGCGCTAGACGATGAGATGCTCGTAGAGCATGTCCAGGCTGAGGTTAGGGACAACGGTTTCGCTCGTTTGCAATGTGAGGCTGGCGGCGGCGGCCCCGAGGCGGATGGCTTCGATTGCCGGCAATTCATTCACCATACCAAACATAATCGCGGCGGTGACGGCATCGCCCGTGCCCGTGCTGTCCACCATGCGCGTGTAGCTGGCGGGGATATGTCCCGTTTCCTGCGAAGTGGCATACACCAGCCCAAAATCAGACAGCGTCACCACCGCGTTGTGCACGCCCGCGCGCACGAACTGCCGTGCTAATTCAACGCTGGCGTCCGGATCATAGCCGGCGAAATCCTCGTTCAGCAGCGTGGCCGCTTCTGCTTCGTTGGGAACCAGCAGGTGTAGATGGGGGAGATAGGGTTTCAGTTTGTACGCCAGACGGGTTGACGTCGGATCGGCGCACAACGGCACGTCGTATTGCCGCGCCAGGTTAAAGACCATTTTCCACGCATCAACGCTCAAACTGCAATCCGCCATGACCATGCACGCATCCCGAAACAGGCGGCGGCGGTCATAGAGGTAACGGCTGGTGATTTGCTCCATCACGGACACGTCATCCAGGGCCACGGACAGCCCGCCGTCGTCGTCCAGAATGGCGATATAGGCCCCTGTGTGATGTTCTGGCTGTACCAGGACGTGCTCTACGTTGACGTTGGCGGCGGCGGTTTGCCCCAGCAGCCGCTGCCCGGTGGGATCGTCCCCGATGGCGGAAATCAAGAGTACGTCCGCCCCCAGACGACCCAAATTCTCGGCCACGTTGCGGGCCGTGCCGCCGCGTGTGTGCTTGATATGTGCCGGGTTGGACGTGCCTGGTTCCAGGCCAGCCAACGGCTTGCCTTTGGTATCCAATAGGGTTGCCCCGATAACGAGAATGTGTTCGGCCATGCGTCTGCCTCCTGGGAATCAGGGGAGCCAACGGTTCCCCGCCTCTATTGTCCCTCGTCTTGCCGGGATTGCAATTGCCAGCGCAGTTCGCGCAGTTGGCGCATCACGTCCGGCATTGATTCCTCCGGCCCAATGTCTCCGGCCAGAGATTGGCGGGCCATGCTTTCCAGCGCGTCAATCAGGCGCAGCGCCGTGATGTATTGCCGGTAATCGTAGTCGGCCTCATTTTGTGCCTGACGGATTCCATTGGCAATGGCCTTGAGCATGTCTACTCTGGCGTTGGCGCGGGCTAACTCAATTTCGCGCAATGAGTCTATCTGACCTTCGGCCAGGTCGGTGAGCCGATGATTTTCTAAAGGGGCGCGCCAGTTGTCAATACGCTGCGTGGTGATGGCTTCAGGTGGTTCCAACGATCCCAGGCGCACGCTGAGAATTTCGATGCCATATCCCCGCAGGCGTTGGCCGGCGCCCTGTCTTATTTCCCGCACGAGATCGGCGTGTGGATCGGCGCTTGGTGGATCCGAGGCGATGAGGTCGTCTAAATTCCGGTTGGCGACGGCCTTCTGCAATTGGTTGACCGCCTGGGTTAAAGGCAAGCCGTGCCAATCGCTGATGCTTTTGGGCAGGACGGCCTGGGCGTAGGCAGCATCACGGACAGCTTCTTCGCTGAAGGGATATGGTTGGTTGGTGGTAGGCAAGTTGCCGCCGCTGTTGAGGCAATAGGTGATGCTCAGGCTGGTCGTCATAGGAATGCCGTCCTGAGTGATTAACGGCACATGGGCATTTTCTTGTTCGTGTGCTTGCAGATCGAGAATGGCATAGATACGCTCAAACGGGACCAGATTGTGTATGCCGGGTCCGAGAACGCGCCGAAAATGTCCGTTGTATTCGGTGACAACAACGTCGCTGCTGCTGACGAAGACGCGCGCGGGGCCGCCAATGCGT
This sequence comes from Ardenticatenales bacterium, assembly GCA_020634515.1. Taxonomy (NCBI): domain Bacteria; kingdom Bacillati; phylum Chloroflexota; class Ardenticatenia; order Ardenticatenales; species Ardenticatenales bacterium. Next base: position 34,130 of record JACKBL010000007.1, read on the forward strand.
AAATCGCTGTATTGCTGGCGGTCTTGTAGCAAGGTGTCTGCTCTGAGGATGATGAGCGGTCCACTGCCGGTTAGGAGGCGATTCAATAAATTGCCGGCATTTTCTCTGTCTGGCAGGTCATAAAGGTTTTGCAGGAGAATAACCGTGCTGTAGCGAATGATCTGCCAGCCGATGATGACGGGGATGAGGTGACGCAAAACTCGCAGTGAAATGAATTGGGCGGAGAAGGTAACGAAGTTTGTTAAGGTATCCAGTGAAGGGAATCTTTGGATGGCTGTGAGCCACCACCCAGGTGGAGTATTGATGAGGTATACTCGTTCTATGTAGCGGGCGAGTATGAGCCAGTAGAAGAGAAGCAGGAGGTATAATACGGGCTTGACCCATGGCTTGGGCTTGAATGCCGGCATTCTATTCCCCCCCATCTCCCGTGATCGTCCCGTCAATCGTTGTTCGCAGGCGGGAGAGCGCCAGCAGGACGTCAGCCGTTACCCGGGATTCACGCACATCCTGGGCAATCGCCTGTTCCATTGCCTGGAGAACGTGCATGATAAAGACCTGCGGCGGATCGACACCCGTTTCTTTGATCGTGTTGAGGCTCTTGGCAACATTGATAATAACCTCACGTTGCACTTCCGCCTGCGCGGCAACCGTTTTCTCTACCATATTCTTGGTGACGGTGGCTCTTTCCCCATTAACCTGTTTCTGCCAGTTGGCCTGGCAATTCTGGATACGTTGTTCGACGACGTTTGCCGGCAGATCGAGTAAGCCAACACTCACACCGATGATGTCGATCCCTTTGGGGGCGAATTGGTCGCGTAGTTGCTCTTTGAGCTGTCGTTCAATGACAGGCAGAAGATTGTCGGCGGCTGTGTGGCTGCCGTAAATCTGGTCCAGGTTGTAGCAGGAAAGCTGGGCGATGAGGCCGGCAACGGCCTGGGGGCAGACGCGCTCCGACCAGGGCAGAAAGTTGCTGCGCTGATCGACGCTGCCGGCATAACTGACCCGAAAAACAGCGTCACGATCATACGGAAATGGCAGACGCTCGTCTGTGGGCGGGACCGAAGGGCGGCGTACCTGGAAAATGACCGTCACGGATGTGTTGATGGGGATGCCATCACGGGACCGTGCCTTCACCTCCTGGCGACGGATATGGCGGCGCAGGTCAATCACGTGGCGGATGGTTTCACCGGATTCCAGACGCACGTAGCCAGGCCCGGCGGCGCGGGAGAAGCTATTGCCGCGGGCCAGGGCGAGGGCGATGTGGCTTTCTAAAATGCCGGCACGTACCGAACGAAAACTGGCCGGCAGCTCCTCCAACGGGTTCGGCGGCGCATCCTTGCTGTTTGTCGCCACCGGCTGCGCTTGCCCCAACAGCCGCCGCAAACTAATCGCATAGAACGAACCCAGCAAGATGAGACCCTCCTCCCATTTTGCCGGCAACAAAAACTGCGCGAAATACCCCACCCCCAACAAAAACGTCACCCCAAGCGCCATCATCCAGATAACGCTGCCCAACCCCCGCAGCGGATATTTCAGCGCGTCTTGCAAAACATAGCCAACCACCCCCACCAACACAAAAGCCCCCCCTAACAACCTCAAAACCTGCGTAGGGTTGGTGGTTGATGCGGTGGCTTTCTTTCGCGGCTTACGCTTTGCCTTCAAGGCTGTACCCCTCAGAAACCATTGATCGTTTCAGCGACAAAGACCAGGATGCCGGCCAACAAAATAACAAGCTTGCGCCAGTCCCCGCCGTGGTAATGCCATCAGGCCGCCACGGGGAAAAGTTGACTTTTGCGCAATGGTCGCTATAATGCACGCTACTACGAGGGCGGTTAGCTCAGTTGGTTAGAGCGCTACGTTGACATCGTAGAGGTCACAAGTTCGAGTCTTGTATCGCCCACTTTGAAACAGCCACCAGTGGCTGTTTTTTGTTGCTCGTTTCAGATTGGATCATTCTCCAAGAATGACTCTACTGAAAAAAGGCCAAAAACCGGGTTTTTACACATGAACCACTCTGGTAATTCCGCCGGACAATCGAAAAACCCGGTTTTTTCAGTGAACTAGATGTGGATCGGCTGCCCTTCGACGCCGTGTGCCGCTTCCATCAACGCCTCGCTCAACGTCGGATGCGCATGCACATTGCGCGCGATTTCTTCCGCCGTCAACTCCGCCTGATGCGCCAGCGTTAACTCCGGCAGCAGTTCCGTCACGTCGGGGCCAACCATGTGCGCCCCCAGAATCTCGCCATAACGCGCGTCCGCAATAATCTTCACAAAACCGTCTCGTTCCCCCAATCCCAACGCCTTGCCGTTCGGCTGGAAAGGAAACTGCCCCACCTTGATCTCGTAGCCGGCCTCTTGCGCCTGCTTTTCCGTATAGCCAAAACTGGCAACCTGGGGCACGCAGTAGGTGGCGCGCGGCATCATGCGGTAATTCTCAATCGGCGTCGTGGGGTGTCCGGCAATCGTTTCCGCGGCCACAATGCCCATTGCCGAACCGACGTGCGCCAGTTTGATCGGGGAGGCCACGTCGCCAATGGCGTAGATGTTGGGCACGTTGGTGCGCATGTAGGCGTCCACGGCAATGTCACCCAACTCATTGAGGGCTACACCTACGTTTTCCAGGCCGATGTTTGTCACGTTGGCGGCAAAGCTAATCGCCAGCATGAGCTTCTCCGCCGCCAGCGTTTCCCCATTGCTCAGGCTCACGCGCACACCGTTTTCCTCTTTTTCCACGCCGCTCAGACTCGTCCCCGTGTAGAATTTGATCCCCAGACGTTTGTACGCTTTCTCCAGCACCTCGCTTACTTCCGGTTCCTCGTTGGGGAGCAGATGGGGCAGCATTTCCACAATGGTCACATCCACGCCATAATTCGCCCACATGTAGGCAAATTCGACGCCAATGGCTCCGCCGCCCACGATAACCACGCTTTGCGGCAGCGATTCGGTCATGATTGCTTCGATGTAGCTGATAATAATGGACCCATCCACACGCGCAAAAGGTAGATCCTTGGGGCGCGCACCGGTGGCAATGATGATGTTGCGCGTGGTCAGGTCCGTCTGGCCGCCATCATTCAACTGCACGCGGACGGACTCTCGCCCCGTGATGGTGGCCGTGCCTTCAAAGACTTCCACGTTGTTCTTCTTCATCAGAAAGCCGACGCCTTTGGTCAGCCGGCTAGAGACCTGGCGGCTGCGCTTGAAGGCCACGCCGTAGTCGAGGGATAGGTTATCGAAGCTGAAGCCAAATTCCTTGCCCCGATGACGCAGGGTGTGAGCCAGTTCCGCGTTCTTCAGTAGCGCTTTAGATGGGATGCAGCCAATGTTCAGGCAGACGCCGCCCAGCCACTGTTTTTCCACGATGCCCACTTTCAGGCCCAATTGCGCGGCGCGGATGGCTGCTACGTAGCCGCCTGGGCCGGCGCCGATGACGACGACGTCAAATAGATTTGCCATGCTTGTTTCTCCATGTAATCGGTCGATGTTCAGGACGCATCCGTTTGTGAGCTTCGATTTGATGGATGCGCTTGAAGGGTTCTTGTGCTACGGAAACATGCCATTTGATTTTGAGCGAACCCGATGGGCTGACGCTGGTTCCCCTGGCGACACTTGTTCAGCCTCTGGCGCTGCTATGCACTTTTCTGGTGTGGCGCGCCTCGGTTGTCTTCATTATACCTATTTCCGAAGTTGCCGGGTATCTATTCTACTCGCACCTCCCGGAAGCGCGCAGCTTGCGGAAGGTTTGGTCGCTGGGTATCTATTCTGCTCGCACTTTCCTGGAAGGTGTTTTGATGCCGGCATCCTCACCCCCCACCTTTCCCGTCACCAGCCAGTCGCCGCTAATAAGTGGCTGTCCACAATTAAATCAGCGGAAATGCGCGGACGGCGGCTAGCCATGATAGCGGCTATCATGGCTAGCCGCTATCCATGATAGCTTGGCAGTAACCGTCCGCAATAAAGCGGGAAGTTGTTTTCAGACGGTTACTACGGACGTTCATCATTCGGGTCGGGATTCCAGGAGCGCAGCGTCGCCTTGCCGGAGCGGCTACGCCCCAACGGCGTGGCAACCAGAAAGCCCAGCACCATAAAGAACTGCATCACCAACACCAGCAGCAGCATAATCCCCCCTTGAATAACCCACTCCGGCACAGCACGCGGCAAACCCCCCGCATAAGCCATTTGCGGCGTGAAAATGCCCTCGGCAAACACCCAATTGCTCACAAAATAAGCAATGACGAAGCAAATGCCCAGCCAGGTAAGCTGCAAAACCGTGCGCCCCGTGGTCCCTTTGCGACCGGCCAACTCTCTTTCGCGGACTTTTTCTAAACGCATAATATACCTCTGTGTACCTGGAAACCGGGTTTTTCTCAAAAACCCGGTTTCTTCTTCTCATCCTCCTGCAAAAGCATCAGCGCCGCCAGCCGCCCGGATGCCCCCATCACGCCACCGCCGGGATGCGTGCCGGAGCCACACTGGTAATAGCCGCGCACCGGGGTGCGATAGCGGCTCCAGCGCGCCGCCGGTCGCAGGAAAAACAACTGGTGTAGCGACAACTCGCCCTGGAAGATATTCCCCTGCGTCAGCCCCGTGGTTCGCTCAATATCCAACGGCGTCAAGACCTGGCGATGCAAAATAATGTCCTTGATGTTGGGCGCGAACTGCGCCAACGTGTCAATCACCGCATCCCCCAGCGCATCCCGCTGCTCGTCCCACGTGCCCTCTCGCAGCGCATACGGGGCATACTGGACGAACATGGACATCACGTGCTTGCCGGGTGGGGCCATTTCCGGGTCCAGCAGCGAGGGAATGATGATGTCCATGTAGGGCCGACGGGAGTGGCGGCCATATTTGGCGTCGTCGTAGGCGCGTTCCAGGTAATCAATGGTGGGGCTGATGGAGACTGCGCCGCGCAAATGGGGGCCAAAGCCGGGTAGGGCGGTGAAATTGGGCAGCCCGTCAAGCGCTAGATTGACTTTTGCCGAAGAGCCGTTGAAGCGATAAGCGCGAATATCGGCGACCAAATCCGTGGGCAGTTCCCGTTCGTCCAGCATTTGCAGGAAAGTGCGGCGTGGGTCCAGGCTGGAGACGACGTAGGGGGCATGGATTTCGTCCCCATTTTCCAGCGCCACGCCGACTGCCTGCCCATTCTTCACGATGACCTGGGCGACGCCCGCGTTGGTGCGGATTTCCGCGCCAAAGTGGCGGGCGGCCCCGGCGATGGCCTCGCTGATCGCCCCCGTGCCCCCTTTGGCGAAGCCCCAGGCGCGAAACACGCCGTCAATCTCTCCCATGTAGTGGTGCAGCAGCACGTAGGCGGTTCCCGGAGAGCGCGGACCGAGGAAGGTGCCGATGATGCCGCTGGCGGACATGGTGGCTTTTAGGGCTTCCGTCTCAAACCATTCGTCCAGATAATCGGCGGAACTCATCGTCATCAACTTGACGAAGGCGTGTAGTTCCTCCGTTTCCAGGCCGAGGAAGTGCCGGCCCAGCCGTGCCAGGTCCAGCCACTGGCGCGGATCGAAGGAGCTGATGTCCGTGGGGATGGCGCTGAGGATGGGTTTGACGGCGTAGGCCATGCGCGCCATCAGGTGGCCGTATTCGTCGTAGGCTTCGGCGTCGCGGATGGAGTGGCGGCGCAGCTCCCACATGGTCTGGTCATGGTCGCCCCAGCGCACCAGGTAGTCGCCGTTTTCCATGGGGGTGAAGGTGCTTTCCAGGGGGAGGAGGTGCAGGCCGTGCCGCGCTAACTGCAAGTCGCGTACGATTTCCGGGCGCAGCAGGCTGACGACGTAGGAGAAGACGCTGAATTTGAAGCCGGGGAAGATTTCTTCGGTGACGGCGGCCCCGCCGAGGATGTGTCGCTTTTCCAGGACAAGGACGTTTTTGCCGGCACGGGCCAGATACGCCGCCGCCACCAATCCATTATGTCCCCCGCCAATAATGATTGCATCGTATTGCTGCTTCATGCGCCCACCTTCCGCTTTCGTTCCGGGTCATAAAAAGGCGTTGGCGTCACCCGCGCTCGCGCACGACGACGCATATGCTCCACCGTCACTTCCATTTCCAGTTCCGTCCCCGCGGTCGCGTTATCGCGGCGCAGCGTGGCCAGGGCGATGTACCGCTTCAACAGGGGGGAGAAGCAAACGCTGGTGGCGTATCCCACCTCGCGGCTGCCGCTGTAGAGGGGGACGCTGCCGCGCCAGGCGGTGTGTGGGACGGCGGGGGGCAGGTGGGCGCGGGTAAAGAGGGATTCGAGCGAGGGCCAGTCTACTTCGATGCCGGCAATCGTCCATGCCGATCCCCGCTCCTTCTCCGTTTCCAGTGCCCGTCGGCCTACAAAATAGCCCGGTTTCTCCAGGTCCACGGTCCAATCCAACCCTAACTCAAACGGGCTGGATTTTTGGGAGGTGATGGTGGCGTGCCGCGCGGAGACGTAGTCCACTTCGATCAGGATCAGGCCGGCTTCGATACGGGCCATGTCCAGGGCCAACATGCCGGCAGGCGTGAGATGATATACGCCGCCAACCGCCACCAGTCGATCCCATATGTCCAGGGCGGATTGTGCCGGCATCCAAATCTCATACCCCAAATCCCCCGTATACCCCGTGCGCGAAATCGTCACCGCGTGCCCGGCAATCGACGCCTCCCTCAGGCCAAAATAGCGCAGATCATCCAGGTCCGCTTCCGCCGCCGCCGACACCACCCGGCGTGCCAACGGCCCTTGCACCGCCAACGTCGCCAGCCGCTCGGACACATCCGTTACCGTCACATCCAGGCTGCGCGCGTTCAATGCCAACCAACGCAGATTGGGGTCCGCCGCCGTCAGGCGAAAAGCATCCGGGCGTAGGCGGGCCACCACCCCGTCGTCCAGCGTCTTGCCCTGCTCATCGCACCACGTCGCATAAATAGCGCGTCCCGGGTGTAGCTTGCTTGCACTGCGGCACAGCACCCGGTTCAGCAACTTCTCCGCGTCCCGTCCCTCAATGTGATATTTGTACAGTGGAGAAACGTCAATCAACGCGGCGCTGTTGCGAATAGCATGGTACTCCCACTCCGGCGTGAGGTCATATTTGCTGGCGACCACGTAGCCCGCCCAACGTCGCCAATCATGGCTGACGCATAAGGCTTGCACACGTGGATGGAAAGGGGTTCCGCGAAGCATAAGCACTTCCTTGCGAGGTGAGTTGAAGGTCATCCGTCCGGGACCGGCGGCAGCAGTTGGTCCAGCCGCCGCAGCAGTTGGCGCGCGTCAAATGGTTTGGTCAGATAGCCGTCCACCTGGGCGACTTGCAGCCCCAGGAGCCGATCCACGCTCTTGGTCCGCGCCGTGATCACCATCACCGGCACGTTACGCATGACGGGCATTGCCTTCATCTGGCGATAAACGTGCCAGCCATCCATGTCCGGCAGCGCCAGGTCCAACAGCACCAGCGCGGGTCGTTCCCTGGCGATGCGCGCCAGACCTTCCGCCCCGTTGGCGGCTCCGATTACGCGCAAATGACGCTGGCGCAAAACCAACGTGACCAATTCGCGCACGGCTGCTTCGTCTTCAATGCACACCACTGTCCGCGTCTCTGGCATCATTTTATCCTGATCCCAATTGTAAACGATGTGGAAAGGAACACAAAGCTGTTGACAGCCCTCCTCGCTTTTGGCATAATTCTAGCCAGTTTAAGAGAAAAAAAGCGATGATGGAGACGAGTAAACGGGTTCTCTGGCTCAGCGAGCCTGCGATGGTGTGAGGCAGGCGCACAAAAACCCGTTAAAAATCCCTCCGGAGCTGCCAACCGAACGCCTTACCCGGCAAGTAGGCCTGGACGGATTCACCCCTCGTTAGCGGGGCTGCGATGTTAGCGGCGATAGCCAGACGACATTGACCGAGCGCCTGACGCCGGAGATTTTTGCCGGCGCGGGAATTTGGGTGGTACCGCGGAGATTCACGCCTTCGTCCCATGTGGGATGGAGGCGTTTTTGTTTTCCCTACCACCTTCCCGGAAGCTGTTACGAGACGATTTTAGCCTGAGACCGAGCTTCCGGGAAGGTTCCCGGTGAACGCTGGAAAGAGGAATGGTCAACAATGACGGAATTACTTTATCAAACAGATGCGTACCTGGAAACGTTCGTGGCGGAGGTGACGGCGCATGTGGATGGCGGCGTGGTGTTGGACCGCACGGCATTTTATCCGGGCGGCGGGGGGCAGCCGTGTGATTATGGCTGGCTGATGGCCGACGGCCAGACGTGGCCGGTGACGCGGGTGCGGTATGTTTCGGGGCAGCCGGTGCATCAGGTGACGGGGGAACTGCCGCCCGTGGGCGCACCCGTCACCGGCAAGCTGGACTGGGCGCGCCGCTACCAACTGATGCGCACCCACACCGCCATGCACATTCTCTGCGGCGTCATCTGGCGCGATTATCAGGCGTCCGTCACGGGCGGCAATATGGAGCCGCTGCAAGGGCGCATGGATTTCGAGTTTGAGACGATGCAAAAGGCTTTCGTGGCGGAGATTGAAGCCGCCGTGAATCGGGAGGTGGCCGCGGCGCGCATGGTCATGGTGGATATTCTGCCCCGCGAGCAGGCGTTCCAGATTCCCGACCTGATCCGCACCAAGATTAACTTGTTGCCGCCGCACATCACCGAAGTGCGCACGGTAGAAATCGTGGGGCTGGACTTGCAGGCGGATGGTGGCACGCATGTGGCGAATACGCATGAGGTTGGCCCCCTGCGCATTCCTGATTACAAGAGTAAGGGGAAGATTAACAAACGGATTTATGTTGAGTTGGCCGAATCTTTTTGAGGGAATGGCGGCGTATGCGATTCATTATTCACGAAATGCCTTATGAACGGCCGTTGCGTGCCGGCATTTTTCGCTACGAACAAGACGCCCAACCCACGGGGGCCGTCGAACAGTGGCGGCTCACCACCGTCAGCGGCGGCTACCGCTTCCTGCGCGTAGACCTGGACGCCCGCGCCGCGCCCAGCGGCCAAAGCACGCTCTATCACCTGACCATGAACGAGCGCGGCCAGCCGGAACAACTCAAATTTCGCTTCTGGGCGGACGGTATCGAAGCCAGCGGCATCCTGCTATGTGGTGACGACGCCCTCACCCTCACCCGCACCGTCAACGGCGCGCGGTACGAAGAGGAAGCGGCGGGTGATTTGACTTTCTGGCTACCCAGCAGCGTTGGCCTGGGCATGTTGGCCCGCGCCGCGCAAGAGGGCGCGCACCATCTCGCCGCCGTCACGCTGGACACACGTTCGCTGCGCTCGCCCGCGCAAGCCGAAGCCGCCTTCGCCCTGCGCCGCGCCGACCTGACCCTATGCATAGGCCCCGAGGAGGAACTGGCTGTGAGACGAGAAACCCACGTCGTCCGGCCCTTATTGATTACCTGGGACGACCAACAACGCACAATCTGGATAGATGAACACGGCTGGCCGCTGCAAATGCGCCGTCAGGACGGCCTCATTGCCCGCGAGACGCAGTACATTCGCTATCCAACCGCCAACTGACAACCGCCAACAAACACCTTTTCTCGGAGATAATCATGTCTTTTCAGGATGTGTCGAATAAAACAGATTTTGTGGCGCTGGAGCAAGAAGTTTTGCAATACTGGCGCGAGACGGATGCGTTTAACAGGCTGCGCTGGCTTCGTGCCGGCAGCAACACGCACTTTAGCTTCCTCGATGGCCCCATCACCGCCAACAACCCCATGGGCGTCCACCACGCCTGGGGCCGCACCTACAAAGATCTCTACCAACGCTACCACGCCATGAAGGGTGAAAACCAGCGCTGGCAAAACGGTTTCGACTGCCAGGGGCTGTGGGTGGAAGTGGAGGTAGAAAAAGACCTCGGCTTCAAATCGAAGCGAGACATCGAAACCTATGGCCTGGATGAGTTTGTAAAGCTGTGCAAAATGCGCGTCCTCAACTACGCCGCCGTGCAGACGGAACAGTCGCAGCGCCTGGGGTATTGGATGGATTGGAATGACCCGGACGAACTGCGCCGCCTGGCGCGACTGCTGCATGAGGACGCGCGACAGCAGATCACCGTTGTGGGCGCGCATGGCCCCGTTACCGACACGGTGGAGAACATCGTGGGGCGACTGGGGATGCCCGACTTGGGCGGCTCCTACTTCACCTTTAGCAATGAGAACAACTACCAGATTTGGGCTTTCCTGAAGAAGTGCGATGAAAATGGCTGGCTTTATAAAGGGCGCGATGTGATGCCCTGGTGTACACGCTGCGGCACGGGCATCAGCCAGCACGAAATCGTCACGGATGGCTACAAGGACGTGACGCACGACTCCGTTTTCCTCAAATTCCCCCTGCGTGGGCGGGAAAATGAGGCGCTGCTGGTGTGGACGACCACGCCGTGGACGCTGACGAGCAACGTGGCTGCCGCCGTGGGGCCGGAACTGACGTATGTGCGCGTGCGCCAGGGAGATTGGACCTACTACCTGGCGCAGGGGGCGTTGAAGAATACCCTCATCGGCGATTACGTGGTGATGGACACGCTCACGGGCGCGGAGATGGTGGGTTGGGAGTATGAGGGGCCGTTTGATGAATTGCCGGCATACACCACCGCCACATCCACCTACACCCATCGCGTCATCCCCTGGAAAGAAGTGGGTGAGGAAGAAGGCACGGGCATCGTCCACATCGCCCCCGGCTGCGGTGCGGAGGACTTCGCCCTCAGCAAAGAGCACGATCTCCCCGTGGTTGCGCCCCTGGACGAGAACGGCGTCTACGTGGATGGGTTTGGCTGGCTCATGGGCCGCTCCGCGCATGACGTGGCTGACGACATCTTCGCCGACCTGCGCCAAAAAGGCGTCTACTACCGCAAGCAGCGATACGCCCACCGCTACCCCCACTGCTGGCGCTGCCACCAGGAACTGATCTTCCGCCTGGTGGACGAATGGTTCATCAGCATGGGCGAACTGTACGACAAGCCGCGCGCGGAAGTGACAGCGGCGGAGAAGCAGGCCAGCCTGCGCTACCAGATCATGGACGTGGTGGACGAGATCAACTGGTATCCTCGTTTTGGCTATGACCGCGAGATGGATTGGCTGCGCAACATGCACGACTGGATGATCAGCAAGAAGCGGTACTGGGGTCTGGCGCTGCCGATTTGGGTATGCGATTCGTGCGACCATTTCACGGTAGTGGGCAGCGCGGAGGAGTTGGAGGAACGGGCCGTGGAGGGCTGGGAGACGTTTGCCGGGCACACGCCGCACCGCCCGCACATTGACGCGGTGAAGATCGCCTGTTCTCATTGCGGAGGCCAGGCGACGCGCATCGCTGACGTGGGGAATCCGTGGTTGGATGCCGGCATTGTCGCCTTCAGCACCATGCACTACAGCGTAGACCGCGACGCCTGGCGCGCCTGGTTCCCGGCCGACTTCATCACCGAAAGTTTCCCCGGCCAGTTCCGCAACTGGTTCTACAGCCTCCTGGCGCAAAGCACCGTCATGACCAACCGCGCCCCCTTCAAAAATATCCTCGGCTTCGCCACCCTCTTCGCCGAAGATGGGCGCGAAATGCACAAATCCTGGGGCAACGCCATCGAATTCAACGAAGCCGCCAACACCATGGGCGCGGACACCATGCGCTGGCTCTACTGCGGCCACAAACCGGAGCAAAACCTCCTCTTTGGCTACACCAAAGGGGACGAAGTGCGCCGCCGCTTCTTTATCCCGCTGTGGAACGTCTACAGCTTCTTTGTCACCTACGCCAACCTGGACGGCTGGACGCCTGGCGGCGCTGTTTCTCCTTCGCCCGTGCCGGCAAACGCCCAGATGGACCGCTGGATCGTGGAACGGCTGCGCGAAACCACCCTGGAAGTCCGCGCCAGCCTGGACGCCTACGCCGCCGACCGCGCCACCGCCACCCTGGAATCCCTGCTCGACGACCTCTCCAACTGGTACGTGCGCCGCTCCCGCCGCCGTTTCTGGAAGGGCGAAGCCGACGCTGACAAAGAAGCCGCCTACGCCACCCTCTACCACGTGCTGCGCCACATGACACTGCTGCTGGCTCCCTTCATCCCCTTCACCGCCGAGGCCATCTACCAGAACCTGGCCCGCGCGCACGACGACGCCGCCCCCCTTAGCGTCCATCACTGCCTCTACCCCACCGCCGACGCCGCCGCGCTGGACCATGCCCTGCTGGATAAGATGAGCCTGGCCATCACCACCGCCAGCCTGGGGCGCGCCGCCCGCGGCGCCGCCGACATCAAACTGCGCCAACCACTGGCCAAAGCCCGCGTCAACGTGGGCAGCGCCCAGGCGCTCGCCGACCTGGAAGATCTGGTGGATGTCCTCACCGACGAGATCAACGTGAAGGCGATTGACATCGTGGCCGAGGTGGGCGAACTGGTGAATTACAAACTGCTGCCCAATAATCGCCTGCTGGGTCCGAAACTGGGTCCGCTGTTCCCCCAGGTGCGCGCCGCGCTGATGCGGATCGATCCCGCTGCCGCCGCGCGCCAACTGCTGGCGGGCGAATCGCTGCCGCTTTCCGTGGCCGGTGAAACGGTGCTGCTCACGCCTGAGGAAGTGCTGGTGCAGACGGAATCGCGTGGTGGCCTGGCCGTTGCCAGCGACAAAGGGGTGACGGTGGCCGTGGATACCGCGCTCACGCCGGCGCTGGTGCAGGAAGGGTACGCCCGCGACCTGGTGCGCGCGGTGAACACGTTGCGCCGTGATAATGGCCTGGCGCTGGATGATCGCGTTCACCTTGTCTATGCGTTGCCGGCATCCGCCGCCGCGGACATCGCCGCCGCCTTCGTCAACTTCGCCGATTACGTGCAACAAGAAACCCTGGCGCTCAGTTTCGCGCCGGGTGACGCCGCCGATGGGTTTGAGGTGAAAGTGGGAGATACGCCCGTGATGGTCGCCTGGACCGTGGCGTAAGCATAAAAAAGGATTGGTCCAATCACTCAGATTGGACCAATCCATCATTCTTTCGCCGCGCTACCCGGGTTGGGATTCTGCCGGCATTTCCGCCCCCTGATCCGCCTGCAACTTTTGCAGCCCATTTCGCACGACCGATAGCGAACGCAGCAAATCCTCCTCCAGCCGCGCCAGCACTTCAATCGTATACGCATCCGCATCGTGGCGCATCGCCTCCGCGTCCCGCCGCGCCCGCTCCAGGATATTGTCCGCCCGCTGCTGCGCCGAGGTCATCACCGCATCGCGGCTGATCAACTCCTCCGCCTCCTGCTTCGCCAGGTTCCGAATCCGGTCCGCCTCCTCGTGCGCCTGTGCCAGAATGCGGTCCTTCTCCGCCTCCACCCGATTCGCCCGCTTGATCGCATCCGGAATCGCCACCCGCATCTGGTCCACAATCCCATAGACCCGATCCTCATCCACCATCAGCTTCGCCGTCAGCCACACCCGCTGACCCTCGTTCAAAGTCTGCTCCAGGCGATCAATCAAGTGCAGGATGTCCATATCCTATCCTTCCTCAAGAACAATGCAGAGAAACAAGCAACGGATTGTCGAATTCTTGACTGTTGCCGGATTAACGAGCGCGTAGATGCCGGCATCATTAACCATTCACCCAGTCCATCCATTAACTATTCACTTCCTCTGGCAATCCATTTGCAACACGCCCGCCAACAGCCCGGCGCGCCCTCTCAATCACGCAGCGTCACCGGCGGATTATACTGCGCCTGATCGCTGCCGTTAAAACGATCATGCAGCGCCACCGCCACCAATGGGGGAACCATACTACTCACGTCCCCCCCCAGCGAGGCAATTTCGCGCACTGTCGTGCCGCTGAGAAACGTATGCTCCTCATGTGTAATGAAACTCACCACTTCAATATCCGGCGCCAGCCGCTTATTTGCCAGGGCCATGCGGAACTCAAACTCAAAATCGGAGAAGACACGCAGCCCGCGCACCATCACCCCGGCCCCTACCTGCCGCGCGAACTCCACCGTCAGCCCGCCAAACGGCATCACACGGATACCCGCCGTGCCATCCAGAACCTGTTTGATCATGTCCACCCGCTCCTGCACGGAAAAGAGCAGCGATTTCGAGGGGCGACCATGATCATAGACCGCCACAATCAAGTCATCAAAGATAACACTGGCCCGCTTAATCAAGTCCAGGTGTCCATAATGAATAGGGTCAAATGTGCCCGGATAAATGGCCCGCATTAGCTTACATCTCCTGCATTTTGCCAAAATTGCCGCACTTTATCGCGCAAAAAGCGATGCGCCGCGTGTTCCAACAGGGGGTCTTCTTCCATGATGATTGCCGCCTCCTGGCGCGCCGCCTCCAACATCTTCACATCCAGCAAAGCCGCCAACCGTACCTCCGGCAACCCGCTCTGTCGGCGACCAAAAAACTCACCCGGCCCGCGCAGTTCCAGGTCCTTTTCCGCCAGCACAAAACCGTCGTTCGTCGATTCCATTGCTTGCAAGCGCGCCTCGGCGTCCCGACTGGCCGAATCGCTGATGAGCAGACAGTAGGATTGATGCTCGCCGCGCCCCACGCGCCCGCGGAACTGGTGTAACTGCGCCAGGCCAAAACGATTGGCCCCCTCGATAAGCATGACAGTGCTGTTCGGCACGTCAATGCCCACTTCAATCACGGACGTGGACACCAGGATGTGCAGTCTGTTCTCGTAGAAGTCGCGCATTACGGCTTCTTTCTCGTCCGACTTCATGCGCCCGTGCAGCAGACCCAACTTCAGGTCGGGGAAGATCTCGTCTTGCAGCCGCGCATGTTCTTCCACGGCGGCCACTGCCTCGATCTTGTCAGATTCTTCCACCAGTGGGCAGATGATGAATGCTTGCCGCCCGCGTTCTACCTGGCCACGCACAAAAGCGTAGGCGCGCTGCCGCTCGCTGGGGCGCAGCCAGCGTGTCTTGATTTCCTGGCGACCCGGCGGTAGTTCGTCCAGGATGGAAAGGTCCAGATCACCATAGAGCGAGAGGGCCAGCGTGCGCGGAATGGGTGTGGCGGACATGACGAGGAGGTGGGGCGTGCCGGCATTTCCGTCGTCGTGGAGAGGCCCTTTATCGCGCAAAGCCTGCCGCTGGTCCACGCCAAAACGGTGCTGCTCGTCAATCACAGCCAGCGTCAGATTGTGGAAACGAACCGGCCCTTGAATCAGGGCGTGCGTGCCAATGAGGATTTGTGCGCGGCCATCCGCCAACTCTTCCATGAGCTGGGTGCGGTCGCCGCCGTTGGTGCTGCCCGTGAGCAAGCGCACCGTGTAGCCCAGAGGAGCCAGCAGGCGGTTGAGACCCTGATAATGCTGCTCCGCCAGGATTTCCGTGGGGGCCATCATCGCGGCCTGCCCGCCGTCGTTGACGGCCACCACCATCGCCGCCGCGGCCACGACGGTCTTCCCCGCGCCTACGTCTCCCTGGAGCAGGCGCGTCATGGGGCGGACGTTGCCCATGTCGGCGACAATTTCGTCCAGCGCCCGCTGTTGCGCTCCCGTGAGCGTGAAGGGCAGGCTGTTGACAAACGCATCCAACGCCGCCCCCTCCGCCACAATGGCCGTGCCCGGCTGGCTTTGCCAGGCGCGCCGCTGCCCCAACATGCCCAGTTGCAGCAGGAACAATTCATCGAAGACGAGGCGACGGTGGGCTTGCCGCAGGCTGTCCTGATCATCGGGGAAGTGCATTTGCTGCACGGCTTGCGGCAGCGGCAGAAGTTGTTGGCGCTGTTGAATCGTCTCTGGAACGGGGTCGGGCAGAAAGGGCGCGTACTCCGTTACCGCCTGGTGCATAATCTGGCGCATCTTGTAGGCGCGCAGCCCTTCGGTGAGGGGATAGATGGGGACCATGCGCCGCGTCTTTAGCGGTTCGATGGCCACGGGTTCCCAGGCGGGGGCGTTGAACACGGGGCGGCCCATGAACTGCTCCACCTTGCCGCTGAGGACGATTTGCATGCCGGCTTTCAGTTGGGAGGCGAGCCAGGGCTGGTTGAACCAGGTGACGTTCACCTGTCCCGTGCCATCGCTGACGACTGCCTGCACCATCTCGCCGCCGCGAGAACGGCGGGCGCGCGCTTCCCAGATGGTGCCGATGACGGTGACTTGTTCGCCATAGGCCAGGCGGTTGATCGGCTTCATGAGGGTGTAGTCGTCGTGGCGGCGGGGGGAGAGGAAGAGCAGATCGTTGATGGTCTCCGCGCCGAGGCGGGCCAGTTTTTCGGCCAGTTTGCCCCCCACACCTTTGATGGCGGTGACGGATTGGGCGAGTCTGGCGGGGTCGGCGGTGACGATGGGCGCGGCGGGCGGGGGAGAAGGGGCCGTAGGCGGCGGCGTGGGGGGAGGAGACGGTTTGCGTTCGCTACGTGGTCTTTGTGGTTGGCGTTCGGGGGCGGGTGTTTGGCGCGTTGAGGTGGGTTTTTCCGAGGGGGTGGGGGCGGTTTTGTCGCGCTCCAGGCGGTGCTCGCGGCTGTCAATCTTCTCCAGAAGCTTTTCCACCAGTTCGGCTCGTTTTTCCATGCCGGGGAGACGATCATACCCCATGAGGGCGGATGCGGTTTGTTCGACCAGGGCCAGGTCGGCGTCGTCCATGGCTTCCTCGCGCGCCTGGGTCACCCAGAAGGTGACGAGTTGGCGCATTCCGCCGACGACGGCTTTGTTTTGGAATCCTTGTTGGGCTTCCAGTTTCAATACACGTTGTAGTCTTTTGAAGGATCGTGACATAGTTTTTGCGTCTGGCGCTGCCTGGTGGTGGTCATGAAAACCAACGAGGGCGCTAAGGACTGACGATGAAGTAAAGTACGGAATTGCATCGTCAGTTTGAAGGAACGGTAAGGAAACAACTTCGTTGTCTTATTTAGTTCCGTTCCTAAGGGCGCATCCGTATCTAGGATTGGAAACAACGGATGCGCTGGAAGGGTTCTTGCTTGTCGGATAGTCCAAAACTAATTTTGCACGAACCCTAAGGGGGCATCCGTATTTAGGATTGGGAACAACGGATGCGCTGGAAGGGTTCTTGCTTGTCGGATAGTCCAAAACTAATTTTGCACGAACCCTAAGGCCCCGGGTTTGGCTGACATTCCCGTTTCAACTGAGGCCTCAGTCACAAACTGAGGCCTCAGTCACAAACTGAGGCCTCAGTTGTGACTGACGGAGGCAAATCCAACAGCACCGGGACCAATGTGGGAGCCGATGGCGGGGGTGACTTCAACGATGGGGGGATAAATGCCGGCAGGATGCGCATCCCGCACCGCCTCACATAATTTTTGGGCTTCCGCCGGGGCGTTCGTATGTACCACGGCCAGATATGCCAGCGGCTCCGTTTCGTGGAACAATTCCAACAGCCGCTGCCAGCCACGGCGATGCGTACGCACCCGTTCGATCTCCAGCACGCCCTGGTGCATCTTGACGATAGGCTTGATGTTCAGCAGTGCCCCCAGGCCAAACTGCGCCCAGTTGACACGCCCACTGCGGCGCAGATATTCCAGTGTGTCCAACAAGGCGGCCACGCGGGTGCGTAACTGCGCCTGCCGCAAGATTTCCAGAACTTCCGCCAGGGTGCAGCCTGCCTGGGCGGCTTTGGCGGCGATGACGGCCAGCCAGCCCAGTCCCATGGAAAGCTGCCCGGAGTCAAACAGGGTGACGGGGGCGCTGGTGGCGGATTCACTCCCCAGGCGCGCGGCGTTGAGCATGCCACTGAGATTGCCGGCAACGTGAATTGACAATATCTCATGGGCGCCTGCTGCCGTTACCGCTTCGTAGGCCTGGGCAAACGCGCCAGAGGCGGGGGCGGCGGTTGTTGGCGGCGTCCTGTACGTAGGCAAGTTGGTGTAAAACGCCTCCCGGCTGAGGTCCACGCCGTCGAGGAAGCTCTGGTCACCAATGTTTACATAAGCCGGTATGACCGTGATGCCATGCTGTTGGGCCAGCGCGGGTGGCAAATCGCATGTGCTATCGGTCACGACCTTGATGGTCATTCTTACTCTGCTCCCAGGATGAAGAAGTAATGGGGTTGACCACCGGCGACAAGCTCTATTTCCAGATCGGGATGGAGCGCCTGAATTTCCGTGGAAAACGCTTCCGCTTCCGCGGCGCTGACGTCCTTGCCATAATAAACGGAAAGCAGTTCGCAGTCATCCACGCCCATTTTATCCAGCGTTTGGGCGACGACATTCTGGAGTGTGTCCGCGGCGGCGCAAAGACGGCCATTGGCCAGGCCGATGTAGTTGCCTTCCTGCACGTCTACGCCATCCAGGGAAACGGTGCGCGTGGCAGTGGTGATTTCCCCGCTGGAGACCTCGGCGCTGGCGTCGCGCATGGCCGTGGCGATGTCTTCAAGATCGCCGTCCGCCTGATAAGCAAACAAGGCGCTGACGCCTTGTGGGACGTTGACGGTGGGGACGACGACCACGTTTTTGGGGCTGAGGTCGCGGGCGGTTTCGGCGGCGAGGATGATGTTCTTGTTGTTGGGCAGCAAGACGACTTTGTCGGTGGGGACATCCTGAATGGCCTGGAAGATTTCTTCGGTGCTGGGGTTGTTGGTTTGTCCGCCATCGACGACGTTGGCAACGCCCAGGCTGCGGAAGACGTTTGCCAGTCCGGGACCGGGGGCTACGGCGATCACGCCAATTTGCCCGGGTTGCAGTTCTTTTTCCGGTTCTATCATGAGGGCGAGGGCGGGTTCCGGGTGCTCGTTGCTGCCGCCGGCGATGATCTCTTCCATCTGCATTTGCATGTTTTCCACGACAACGTCGGTGATATGGCCCAGGCTGATGCCGTAGCTGAGGGGAATGCCGGGGTCTTTGACGTGGATGTGTACTTTGATGGTCGTGTCGTCGCCGACGACGACGGTGGAGTCGCCCATGGCGTCAATGTGGGCGCGGACTTCGAGGACGTCGAGGTTTTTCCCCATGAGGATGAATTGGACGTCGTAGGGATTTTCTACGCCTTCCTGGGGGGCGACGCGGGCTTGTGCCGGCATTTCCGCCACGGCCACGGCCGGTTCTTGTGCCATCGGCGGTTCCATCACGCCCATCGTATCACCCGTCGTATAGCGCAGCATCCCTTCCAGAATGTACACCAACCCCATGCCCCCCGAATCCACCACCCCCGCCTGCTTCAACACCGGGAGTTGCTCTGGTGTGTTTTCCAGGGCCAACTGCGCCCGCTCCAAGGTGCGTTCCAGCACAAAACGGAGGTCGTTGCTCTTGCGCGCCGCGTCCACAGCCTCCAGGCTTGCTTCGCGGATCACCGTCAGGATCGTCCCTTCAACGGGCTTCATGACCCCCTTATAAGCCGTATCCGCGGCCTCCACAAACGCTTGAGCCAGTTCTTGCGAGCCAAACGTGTCTTTGCCATCCAGGCTTTTGGCCATGCCACGCCATATCTGGCTCAAGATTACGCCGGAATTGCCGCGCGCGCCCATCAGCGCCCCTTGCGATAAATCCTTGGACACCTTGCCCACGCTCATTTCCTGCGTGTCTCGAATCCGCTTGTAGGCGGAGCGCATCGTGAGCAGCATGTTTGTGCCCGTATCCCCGTCCGGGACGGGAAAAACGTTCAAGCTGTTGACGTGCTGATGATGTTTCTCTAACCACACAAGGCTTGCCAGAGCGAGCTTACGCAGTTGTTGGCCGTTGCATGTGTACCATTTTTGTGCCGGCATAACCCTTTCCATTTCCTCAACTGTCACACTACATCCTCACTTCTTGCCCACGGTCGTCCATCCGACGCGGAATGCCGTCGCCGCTGCCCGCGGGGTTCGGTTTGCCTTCTCTCAACAAAGGTGTCTGGCAAACACAACGTCTTTCGCCGCGCCTCATACACCACAAACCGGTGGCCTGCCCGAAGACCTGGCCTCTTTATTGCCGCTGTTTTCGCGGCCGGCAAACTTCCTATTCCTGGTCTTCGCTGATGCGCAGCCCCTGCACAAACACATTCACCGCCTTCACGGGAATGCCCAATGCTTTTTCTACGTGAAATTTGACCGTATTCTGGATACTCTCGGCCACCACGCGAATGCGTGTGCCATACTGCACTATCACATAAACGTCAATGAATAACTGGTTGTCTTCCAGTTTCACGTCGATGCCCCGTCGGCTATCCCGCGACAAAACATTGCTAATGCCATCCGCCAGGTTCTTGTTGGCCATGCCTACCACGCCATAGCATTGGTGCACGGCCTGATTGGTGATGGTAGCCACCGTTGTCGTGGAAATATCAATGGTTCCCAGTTTTTCCTCTTTGGTTGGCATGGATACTCCTAAAAGCAAAAGTCAGCCGCCGGCAGGGCATCGTCATAACGATACAATCGGCCCCACCGCTGTTGACCCTATGATACCTCAGATGTGGCGCACATTCCCAAATTGCCGCGCCACGAGCGCATCGCGCCGCCCGCTTGCCGGTCCGGTTCGACGGGCAAACCAGGGGCCACCGATTGGGGGGATGGATGGTTGCCGTTTGATGCCGGCATTTTGGGGAAAATGCGTCGACAACGGCGAACGACGTGGGCTTGCGCGAACCACACCATCCTATTATAATTCTATCCGCTTATTTGAAAACAAAGCGACCGTTTTGGTAGAAAAATCACCCTTCTGGTCGCTTTTACTTTGGTAAGGTAGGTGGAATTATGGCGAAATGTGAGCTATGTGGCAAGGGACCTATGACCGGGAACAACGTGAGCTTCTCCCAGAAGAAGACACGCCGCGTCTTTCGGCCCAATATCCAGCGCGCCACATTCTACGAAGGCGACCGCAAAGTCAAGAAATATGTCTGTGCCCGCTGCTTGAAAACCGTCAGCAAATCGTAGGCAGACATCTCTCCTCACTCTTGAGGACACCCCTCGACAAAGACGCCAGCCCCCACAGGCTGGCTTTTTTGTTGCGAAGGACGGGCGAATCTGCGGGTTTGCGCGCGAGTCTGCGGGTTTGCGCGTGAGTCTGCGGGTTGGCGAGTCCGCGGGTTTGCGCGTGAACCTGTATAATTTCCCGGCGTGCAAATCCCCCAACTTCTCCCAACCGCCCTCATACCTCATACCTCATACCTCATACCTCATCCTTCATACCTCATCCTCATCCTTCCCAATAACACTCGTCAGCACCGAACGCGCCGCCGCCGCCAGCAACGCGGCGCGGACATCCGCTTCCGTTTCCGCCGTGACCAGGGCTATCATGTTGCCCCCCCGCCCGCCGCCGCTCAGTTTCGCTCCCAACGCCCCCGCCTGTCGCGCCACCGTTATCAGCCGTTCCAACGAATCCGCGGAAACCGTCATCTCTCGCAGCACCTCCTGGTTCTCGTTCATCAGCGCGCCCACCCGTGGCGCGGTTCCCGCCTCAATGGCTTGCCGCGCCTGTTGGGCAATCGCGCCGCAATGAGCGAACAGCGCCTCATAGCGCGTTGGGTCCGCCTGCCACTGGCGACGCACATCCCCCACCACCTCCCGCGTGGAACTGCTCACGCCCGTGTCCGCCACCAGGATGCGCAGCGGTCGCGCCACGACGAACGTCTCCACGAGATTGCGCGGCTGCCGCCGCACGAAGTACACGGGTTTTTCGCAGGCGACAACGGTATTGTCGATGCCGCTGGGCGTGCCGTGATGCAGGCGTTCCACGGCAAAAGTGAGGCGGGACACTTCTTCATCCGTTGCCAGTGAATCCAGGCCAAGATGACGGGCGAGGGCGCGCAGGAGAGCGGCGGCGGTGGCCGCGCCGCTGCCCAGTCCGCTGGCGATAGGGATGTCGCTGTGAATCGTTATATCTAAAGATGGCAGCGTGGACAGACCCGCCACTTCTTGCAGCAAACGGATCGCGGCGGCAAAGGGGTCATCGTCGGCTGCTTTCGCCAGCGTATACTGGTAGTTGAGATTGGTCAGGTTGAGGCAAATACGTGGCCCATCCGGCGCGTTCGCGGCGTCCGCGACCGTGGCCCGCGCGCGTACCTGGCTGATAGGGGCGGCAATAGCGGGATGCCCGTAAACGACGGCGTGCTCGCCAAACAAGATGATCTTTCCCGGGGCGCTGGCTTGCGTTGTTCGCTCAGTTACCATGCAGTTATTCACCTAGATGGTTCGTAATAGAGTGTGGAGTTATTTTCGGGCGATTACTAAGTAGAGGCAGCCTGTTAGAGGATGTAGAGGGCGACCAGAACGGTGCCGGCCCACAAGGCCATGTCAATTTGCAGTGGGCGGTCGTGCAGGAGAATGTCCTCGGGGATGCCGCCTTCGCCACGAATGTGGATGAGGTAGAGGTAGCGAAAGACGGCGTAGAGGATGAAGGGGATGGTGAGCATCATCAGGTGGTTTTGGGGCAGTCCTTCGGCAAGGAAGGTGTATAGGCTGTAGGCGACGATGACGCTGGTGGTGACAATGCTGATGAGGCGGTCAATGAGGTCGAGGCTGTATTCCTGGAGGATGGCGCGATGATTGCCGGCATCTCCGCCCAACAAGATCAACTCATGCCGCCGCTTGCCCAACGCCATAAACAGCGCCAGCAGCCCCATGCAGACGTACAACCAGGGGGAAAACCGCTGCACCGTGATCACCGCCGTGCCCGCGCCCACGCGCAGCACAAAGCCCGCCGCCACGACCATCACGTCCAACAGCGCCACATGCTTCAAGCGAAAAGTGTACGCTATTTGCAGGACCAGGTAGATGAGCAGCACCAACGCCAGGTCATGGCTGAGCAGCGCGGCTGCCCCCAGGCTGCCCACGGCCAGCACCACGGCGGCCACTTGCGCCACCACCGGGCTCAATTGACCTGCCGGCAGGGGCCGTCGCCGCTTGATGGGATGTTGGCGGTCGCTTTCGATGTCCGCCAGATCATTCATCAAGTAGACGGCGCTGGACATGAAGCACAACAAGATAAAAGCCGCGAGCGTTCGCAGCAGGCTGGGCACGTCAAATAGCTTGGAATCGAAAACCAGGGCCGCGAAAACAAAGATGTTTTTGCTCCATTGGCGCGGCCGCATTGTCTTGAATAATCCCGATAGCACGCTTTCTCTCCATGTTAGTTTCGCGTGCCGATTATACACGGAATGTATCTATTCAGCCTCAGGGGGCTTTTTCCACAAACCTTCGCGGAAGCTCGATCTCAGGCCCAAAGTGGCTCGGCTTTCCAGCGATTTAGGAGCGGAAATCAAATAAGATGACGCAGTCATTTCCTTTGGAGCAACCACGCAAACACCGCGCACTTCCCGAAAAACAAAAAACGGAGACCAGCCGCAACCGGTCTCCGTCTTCATACAGCATAATGGCAGGTTAAAACCTACATGAATGGGGAACCTCCACCAATGGCCCCGTTTCCGCCCGACAGAATATTGATAACCGCCGTTAAGGCGAGGGCAATGGAAGGCAACAGACTTAACATGGCGTAATACTTGCGCTTCATTGTGATTTACCCTCCAATTGCTCCATTACCACCTTTCATTTGACGCTCTCCTTGTTTCGAACTGGGTCGCCCAGACACAGGCAACGAGAAAAAGTTGACATATCCATTCCTGAAGCAGCCCGCCCGGTTACAGCTAAGGCGGGCGAACGTCATATGAAGCGGTTCATCTGACCGCCACGAAAGGAGGGATATTTCTCTTTCACGCGCACCTTTACGGGACCGAAAAAGGGGATCCTGAACTGGCTTGCCGTTATTTTGGGCTGCTTGTACCTGATAGAAAGCGAACCTGGCATAGGGCAATGTCCCTGATAAAGGCGCGAAAAAGACAGGCGTTTTTTTCCAGGCAACGAAAACTGCCTGGAAATCAGGCGATTTGCTGTTAATTATGTGGTTTAATCGACCATATCGCCTGTTTGGGCGACGTTTCTTATGGCTTTTTTCCACCAATTGTAAACATTGTAAAACTTCGGATAGTCTTTGTCAAGCAAGCGGCGTGGTACCAAAGTGTGACATATGCCTTGTGCCAGGCGGAGCGCGCCGCCGGCAGAGGTGGTTTGAGACTGTCCTGCGAATAGACGACAAAAGTCTCACACCGGCCTTGACATGGATACGCCCGGCCAAGACTTTTGTCATTTTTCATCCGACGTGGCGATGGGCAGCGCCATCGCCGCCGCGCCCCGACGCCAATTGGATCCCAAATTGAGAATTGCCGGCAGAAATTGACCGTACTTGGAGGTGTGGCTATAATACAGTGTGTGTCGCCCTGGTGGCGGAATTGGCATACGCGGTAGGTTGAGGGCCTATGCCCTTTGGGCGTGGAGGTTCGAGTCCTCTCCAGGGCACAAGAAGAAAAAGCGTCAGGATTGACCTCAATCCTGACGCTTTTTTGTTGGTGTGTGGCTGCGCTTCGCTCAAGAAGGCGTGCGTTCGGGAAGATGGAAGCGATTATCCTGCGCCAGGGTGCGCTGCAAGCCGGCGCGCAGGCTGACCTGGGGGCGAAAACCCAGGAGCATTTCCGCTTTGGTGATGTCGGCCACGAGGCGGCTGACACCGCCGCTTTTTTCCGTGTTATCAATACGGTTGACGCCGTGCCCTACGATCTGCTCCAGCAGGTTCACCAGCTCGTGAATAGAGGTTTCCACGCCGCTGCCCACATTGATCACCTGGCGGTTGATGTCGCGGGCGGCGGCGGCATTCACCAGCGCCTGCACCACGTCGGAGATGTAGACGAAGTCGCGCGTTTGCTTGCCTGAGCCGAAGACGACGAGGGAGCCGCCGGTGATGGCTGCGTGCAGGAAGCGGGGGACGATGGGGGCGTGGGAGACGGGCAGCGCCTGGCCCGGTCCGTAGGCGTTGAAGATGCGTAGGGCGACTGTTTCGATCCCCCAGAGGTCGCCGATGGTGTGCAGGTATTGTTCCGCGGCCCATTTGCTGACGGCGTAGGGGGAGTCCGGGCGCGGGGTGTCGTTTTCGTGGACGGGCTGCTGGGATTGTTGCCCATACACCGCGCCTGATGATGCGAGGACGACGCGGCGAATGCCGGCATCTCTCGTAGCCTCCATCAAACTCACCGTGCCCCCCACATTCACCTCATTATACGCACGCGGGTACAGCACCGACTGCGGCACAGACACCCGCGCCGCCAGATGATAGACGCAATCCACATCTTGCAACAGCGACCACAGCAGCGGCACATTATTCACGTCCCCGCGCGAGAACAACACCAGCGGAGACAACGCTGCCTTATCGCCACTGCTCAAATCGTCCAGCACGCGCACTTCGTGTCCATCTTCCGCCAGGCGATTGGCCAGCGCCGCCCCTAAAAAACCCGCCCCGCCAGTAATCAAGAATCGCATGATCATACCTCGTTCGACAAGCGTACATAGCTGCCACGCGGCTGCCACATGAGACACAACTCAGGAATCGCGCCGTGATGGCGGCAGGGAAGACGTAAGTTCGTTACAATCAGGTCTGCTGTCGTTCCCGCGCCTTGCGCAAGTAGTATACCCGAACAGAGAGACCTGGCGTATTATGTACTGGCGAATTCTGCGTCATACCCTCAAGTTTTTGCTTTTGACTTGCCTGGTTGCCGCCGTCCTGGTCCCGGAGTGGCCGGCTTTTCAGGATACGCGCTACCGACTGAGCGCCCTGATCGGTCAGCGCAACTTCGATTTTGTGGTTTGGGGCGCGCGAGCTTTGGCGGCAAAGGCGGATGCCGGCATCACCGCCAGCGCCGCTTACCTCGATGAACCTACCCGCCAGCAGCAAGTCCTCGACTACCTCGACCTCATCAGCCAGAGCCGCCGCCTCAACAGCCAGATCGAAGCCATTTATGGTGACCCCAACATGGCCGACCCGCAAGCCGCCTCCGCGTCGCTGCAACAAGAACTGGCCCAAATTCGCGCCCAAATGACCCAACGGCAATCATTGGTCGAATCCATTTTGCAGCAGCAAGTGGCCCACATCCTCGTCGAGCAAGGGTTTGGCGTGTTGGATGCGACGTGGCCGCCCGTGCAGATGCAGATGACGCCCCTGCCGTTGATCCTCATCGTCTCCCCCCGCGACGAAATTCGCCGCACCTACGGCATCCCCCTTGTGCCGGGGCTGACCACACCCGCCAAAGAAGCGCTGGAAGAAAGTGTCCTGGCCGACCTGGACATGTCCGCCCTCGTCGTGCCCATTGGCGGCCTGGGCATCTATCCGGCCATGATCATTGAAACGAGCGACATCAACTTCCTCGCGGACACCGTGGCGCACGAGTGGGCGCATCACTGGCTATCGCTGCACCCGCTGGGGATTCGCTATGCCGTGGACAACGACCTGCGCACCATCAACGAGACGGTCGCGTCGATTTTGGGCAAGGAAATCGGGGCGATGGTCATTGAACGGTACTATCCGCGGTTTGTGCCCCCGCCGCCCGCGCCCGTGGAGGAGTCGCCGCCCGCGCCGGATGCGCCGCCTCCCTTTGATTTTCGCGCGGAGATGGCGGAGACGCGCAAGACGATGGATGGTTTGCTGGCGGAGGGACGGGTGGCCGCGGCGGAGATGTACATGGAGGCGCGGCGGCGGGTATTTGTGGCGAATGGTTACCAGATTCGCAAGCTCAATCAGGCATACTTTGCCTTCTATGGCGCGTACGCGGATACGCCGGGGGCCACGGGGGAGGACCCGATTGGTCCGGCGATCAATGCGGTGCGCGCCGATTCGGCCACGCTGCATGAGTTTATGCAAAAGATGGCGCGTATTCGTCAGGCGCAGGATCTGTTTGATTATTTGCCGGCATCTTCCGCTTCCCCCGCCTCTCCCTGATCAGATAGCACCTCGCGCAACGTGCGGGCAATTCGCTGCGCATAAACGGCATATTCGGGGTCGCGTGCCGGCATTTGCCCATACGCCTCCAAATCCGCCAACGCCTCCGCAAACCGCCCCGCCGCCTGCAACGCCAGCCCGCGATTCAACAATGCCGGCCCATACGTCGGGTCCGCCGCCAGCAACGCCGTGAAATCCGCCAACGCCTCCGGGACCCGGTCCATCTCCCGCCAGAATAAAATACCCCGATCCAGGCGCGCCGCGCGTAGATCGGGGTCCAATTCAACGGCGCGGCTAAAACAGCGCACCGCATTCTCATGTTCACGGCGAAAGCCCGCGCGATTGCCGAAATACCGGTGCAGGCTGCCGCGCATATACACGACGCGCGCACGAAAGACACGCCACCAGCTCATATGCTCACCCGCCGCTCACGACTCACTCCCGCTCGCTGAGCCACTTTTCCGTCTGCATGGCCGCCGCGCACCCCTGGCCTACGGACGTGGCAATCTGGCGATACACCGCATCCTGAATTTCGCCGGCGGCAAAGACGCCGGGCACACTGGTGCGCATCAATTCATCCGTGATCACGTAGCCGTGTTCGTCCATGGCCAGTTGGCCTTCCAGGAATTTGCTGTTGGGATAGTGTCCGATGAAGATGAAGACGCCATCGGTATCCAGTTGGCCCTTTTCGCCCGTCTTGACGTTGGTTGTCTTAAGTTGTTGGACGACGCCATTGCCGGCAATTTCATCCACCACCGTATCCCACACAAACGAGAGCTTATCATTCGCCTGGGCGCGTTTTTGCAGCATCGGCCCGGCGCGCAGTTCGTCGCGGCGGTGGACAATCCGCACATTGTTGGCGAATTTCGTCAGAAAAAGCCCCTCTTCCAGGGCGCTGTCACCACCGCCAACCACCACCACATCCTTGCCGCGGAAGAAAAAGCCGTCGCAGGTGGCGCAATAGCTAACGCCGCGCCCAATGTACGCCTCCTCGCCGGGAATGCCCAGGCGGCGCGGCGACGCCCCCGCCGTCACGATCACGGCCTCCGCCATGAATTCCTTGTTGTGCGTTTTGATGTAGAACGGGGAGCCATTGTTGAAATCAACCGCTACCACTTCATCGTACTCATATCGCGTGCCGAACCGCTCCGCCTGTTTCTGCATCATTTCCACCAGTTCAGGGCCGGTTGTGCCCTCGGGGAAGCCTGGGTAATTTTCCACCTCATAGGTGAGCGAAATCTGGCCGCCCAATTGGCTGCCCACGATCACGAGTGGATTCAAGTTTGCCCGCGCCGTGTACAGCGCGGCGGTGAGGCCGGCAGGCCCGGAACCAATAACAATTACGCGTTCTTTGTTCATCGTTTCGTGTCTATCTCCTTGCATGATTCGCCGGCGGCAGCGCTTGATGACAGGTGCACTGTTCACCGCCGCCGCGCCGTTCCTCAATTCTGACGAGTTCAGGTGAATGCGTCTTACGCGGGAAGCGGCAAGCGACAGGTGAAGGTCGATCCTTCTCCTTCCCGGCTCCTGACTTCAATCTGGCCGCCGTGCTCCTGCACGATTTTTTGTGAGATGGAGAGGCCCAGACCACTGCCTTCGATGCCTTCGTTGCCCGGTACGCGGTAGAATCGCTCAAACAAATGGGGCAGGTGTGCCGCGGGGATGCCATGGCCTGAGTCGCTGATGCTGAGCAGCAGTTCTTGCTCTTGCTGGCTGACGGTAATACGGACCTGACCGCCACGCCGATTGTATTTGATGGCGTTGGTGACGAGGTTGAGGAGGACCTGGCGCAGTCGCTCCCGGTCGCCGATTAGAGGGGGTGTATCTGGTGGAAGCGCGCTGGTGATGGTCACGTTCATGCCGGCAGCTCCTGCCTGCGTGGCCTGTATGACATCGCCTATCAGGGGGGGGATTTCCACGTTTTCCTGCGCCAGGTGCATCCGCCCCGATTCCAGGTGCGCCCAATCGAGAAAATCCCGCGTCATCTGTGACAATCGCCCTGACTCCTGGTAGACCATCCCAATCAACTGCCGGTTGGTTTCCTCAGGCAGTCTCCCCTGTTGCAGCATTTCGCTGGCGGCGATAATTGTCATCAACGGGGTTTTGAACTCATGCAAAATCTCCGCGATCAGGTCTGATTGCTGAAAGAGGCGGGCATTTTCGATAGCCACGGCTGCCTGCGACGCCAGCGCCATCAACAGGGCCGCATCCTGTTCCGAAAACGGTTTGTCGTGATGCTTGTTGATCGCCTCCAACACGCCAATGACTTCTCCCTTGTTCATCAGCGGTACACCCAACAGAGAGCGGGTGCGAAAACCGATAACATCATCGACACCCGCATAGAAGCGGGGGTCTGATTGCACGTCCTCCAGGATGAGGGGTTTGCCGTTTAGCACAATCCAGCCGGCAATGCTATTTAGCGGTACAACCACGTTGTGTACGCGCGTCTCGTTGGTAGCGGCGACGAAATGCAGTTCGCCTGTTTGTTTGTCCATCAGTAAGATGGAGGCGACTTCCGTTTCCGTCAGTTCGACGACGCTGTGAATGACGAGGTGTAGCAGTTGTTTCAGCTCTAGCGTGGAACTCAGTTGGATGGCGATTTCGATCAGGCGTTTTAACTGCGTCGCTTCTACGACGGCTAATCCGTTAGACGCGGCAGTCGTTGTCGGTGGGGGAAAGGTCATAATGGCTCCATTCAATTTTCATTGGCTCATGGCTCAGTTGCGTGCGAAAGAAAAGCTGCCGTTATCTGGGGCAAGATGTCCGCCACGTCGGCGCGGATGACCACATCGGCGTGGCTATCCATATAGGTGGCGCTTTCGTTGATAATGACCAGATGCGCGCCCGTTTCCCGCGCCAGTAGGGGGAGATTGGCGGCCGGTTCCACTTCCAGCGATGTGCCGATGATGAGCATCAGGTCGCATGTGCGCGATTCCTTCCGCGCCTCGTTGAAGACTCGCACCGGCAGTTGTTCGCCAAAGAGGATGACGTTAGGTTTGAGGACGCCGCCGCAAGCAGGGCAGTGGGGGACGCGCTCTTGGGTGAGAACGTCCTGGAGGTAGGGGGCGGCGTCGAATACGTGATAGCAGCGGATGCACGTCATCTCGCGGATGTGTCCGTGCAGTTCGTAGACGGTTTGCGAGCCGGCGCGCGTGTGCAGCAGGTCGATGTTTTGCGTGATGACGCTTTTTAGCGGTCCGTGGGCTTCCAGTTGGGCCAGGGCAATGTGGGCGGGGTTGGGGGTGGCGTCCAACATGAGTTGGGTGAGCGGGCGGATCCAGTCGTAGAAGTCCTGGGGGCGTTGTTTGAAGGCGTAGATGGTGGCGACCTGGAAGGGGTCGGCGTGGGACCAGAGGCCGGAGCTGGGGCTGCGGAAGTCAGGGATGCCGGAGGGGGTGCTGATGCCGGCACCGGTGAGGGCGACGGCGTGCGTGGCTTTGCGTAACAGCGACGCGGTTTGCTTGATTTTTTGCTCGTTGCTGTTCACCCGTTTTCCTCGTCGATCTGTCGGGTCTATGGCCCGGCAATGTCTATTCGTGGCTGTCCGCAATTAAGGAACGGAAATCAAATAAGGCAACGAAGTTGTTTCCTTACCGTTCCTTCAAACTGACGATGCCATTCCGTACTATATTTCATCGTCAGTCCTCAGTGACTACCCCCACCCTGGCCCTCCCCCTGCCAGGGAGCGGGCTGGGGTGAGGGTGAAAACGGCATACCTGAATAGTTACGTCTATTATACCAGGGGCCAGGGGTAATGGCGGCCCGGGCCAGGCTCCGGGAATTTGCCTGCTTGCAACAACTGCGCCAGGCGGTTTTCGATGGCGGTTATTTCTTCTGGGCGGAGGTGCTGCGCCAGTTCGTGGCGCAGCGGTTGAGAGAGGGCCAGGGTTTGCTGGAGTTCGGCGAGTTCGGCGAGTTGGTCTGGGGGGATGGGTATGCCGGCATATTCCCAAATCACCGTGCGCAGTTTGTAATCCGTGTGAAAGCAAATCCCGTGGTCAATCCCCCACAGGCGGTTGCTCTCCCCCAACAGCACATGTCCGCTTTTGCGATCTGCGTTGTTCACCAACACATCAAACAGCACCATCCGCTGTACCTGATCGGGAAACTGTCCCTCAAACGTGAAATAATGCTCCTCCGGGTTGTGCGGCACAAACCATTGCAATGATCCCACGCCCTGCGGCCCACGCCGCAGCACCGTGGGCGGCACCAGATGCCAGCCGGCGGCCTGGCTGAGGATAAACGCGGCGCACTCGCGGGAACAGAGCGTGCCTGATGGAAAATCCCATAGTGGGCGCTCGCCCCGGCGCGGTTTGTAGACTGCCTGGATTTCTTCATCCGCGCCGCAAACGCGCATGAGAAAGGTGTAGTTGGAGCTCCATGGGAGCAGCCCTTCGGAAGAGAGTTCGCCTTGCCGCAGCAGTTCCAATATGGGCGTAAGGGTGTCGTCGGACATAGGTTTGTGTAGCAGGTCGGCGTCCCGATCAGGTCAGCGCTAAATGCCGGCACAACTGGCGAAACGAAGCCATCGTTTCCGCGTCGGGGTAGGCGTGTACCAGGGGCAGGCCGCTGTTGACGGCGTGCGCCAGCTTGTAATCATTCACGCGCACCACTTGCCGCACCTCATGCGCCAGAAAGTGCTCAATGGCGCTTTGCGGCAGTGTGCTGCGTTCGCGGAAGTCCATGAGGATGACATTGAGCCGGCCCGGATACGGCGCGGACGTGATCAGCGGTAGAAGCTGCTTGGCCGCCGTCAAAGACACGCGCTCCGGGCGGGAGCAGAGCAAAACTTCATTTGCCAGGGAGAGCGCCGCCTGCGCCAGTTGGTTCAGGCCACGCCCGGCGTCTACCACAACGCATTGCCCCATCAGGCGCAGCGTTTGCAGCAGGTGTTTGACCTGCCGCGGGTAGAGCAATGGCAGTCTGCCGTCGAGGTTGGGCTGGCAGAGTAGTATCCGCAGATTGTCTCCCAGCGGCAGCAGCTCTTGCCCTACCTGCCGCGTCAGGTCTGCACCTTCTAATGCGGCCAGACTATTCAAGCCCGTGGTCAGCTTTTGTTTTAGATAGACGGACACATGCCCCTGGTTCATATCCAGGTCCACCAGGGTCGTGGGGCGACCCTGGGCGGCGAGGGTGGCGGCGAGGTTGATGGCCAGGGTTGTGGTTCCGCAGCCGCCGCGCGCGCCGATGATGGTCAGCAGGCAGCCAGGTTCACTGGCGGAGGCGGGTTGTTCCGGGTTGTCCGTGTAGCCGTCGATTGGTTCGCTGATGGGCGCGGCGTCTAGTGGCTCAATGTCCTGGTTGATTATGGATGCCTGGGCGGCCTCGCCGCTATGTGCCGGAGGACCTCCGGTGGCGCGACGGAGGAGGGTGGCGACGCGGCGCAGCAGTTCGCCGGGGGAGGTTGGTTTGGTCAGGTAATCGTCCGCACCGGCATTAAATCCATCCAACTTGTCCGTCGCCAATGATTTGGCGGTGAACATGATGATGGGGGTGTGCCGGTTGTGTTGTTGGGCGCGTAGATGCCGGCATACCTCGTACCCATTCATGCCCGGCATTGTCAGGTCCAACAACACCAGGTCGGGGTCCTCGGCGGCGGCGGCTTCCAGGCCCTCCGCGCCGGAAGGGGCGGTGACGGTGTAATAGCCCTGGCGCGAAAGGATGGATTCAATCAGGGAACGGGTTGGTTCATGATCGTCAATGATGAGTATTTTTGCCGGCATAATTGCTTCACTACTGGGCTAAGGGTTCGCCCAAAATTAACTTTGGACTATCTATCAAGCAAGAACCCTTCCAGCGCATCCGTCAATTCCAACTCTGTTAACGGATGTGCCCTATTGGTCCAATCTGGCGTGGCAGTTACCATTCTTCAAGAATGAACCAATCTTGGGGAGACTAAATGCTGGATGCTCACTAAAGTAGCCACGATCCGGCGTCATGTTGTTCATGCACCGCGCGGCTGATTTTCTCTCCTCCACGTTGCCCCGAGGACGCACCATGATTGGGGGCAACCGACGCGCCAATTCACCCGATCCCCTACTTATGATAACCGTTCCGTCGGGGGCAGAAATGGCCTGAAGGGTCTATTGGTTGCCCGCAATTGCCGCAGATGGGGCGTCCTGCCTTGACCACTTCCCGCGTATGCGGGACCAACGCCTTAATTTGGGCGCGCGTGGCCCAGAAGCTGACGACATCAGGCTCCTCTTCTTCTTCGTCCACCAGCGCATACGCCACCAACACAATGCGGTTCAAATCTTCGTTGTAACCGAGGCCGATATTGCCCACGCGAAACAGTGGCTCCACCGGTTCGCGCAGCCGCAAATCCATCCACACCGACTCGGTGGCGTCCCGCTGCGCCCGCGGAAAGCGGCGCTGCAAATCCTCCAGCAGTTCCTCAAAACCGCCGGCGACCACGGCTGCCTGTTGTTTCTCAATGACCAACGAGATAACGTTTGTTCCCTGGCTGCCTTGCAAATAAAAAACGCGCTGGCCGGGAACGCCAATTGTGCCAATCGTCAGGTGTGAAACGGGATTTAGTTCCAGGTGCTGTGCCATTACACCTTCTCTCCCACAGATTGTAACGGGTCCTCATGCTCATTTGCCGTGGCGCTGGGTTCTGTCTCGCCCGTTTCCGCCGCGGGTTTTGCCGGCGGGGGGCGCAGCGGTCCATCATCATTGACGCGCTCAACCCGCACCGCGCCGTTTTCCAGCAGGTGCAGCACGCTGACGGATGCGGGAGCCACGGCGATGCGCTGAAACAGGTCAATGTGGATGCCGAGATAATGCGCCAGCAGCAGTTTGATCACGTCCGCGTGCGAGACGACCACAATCATATCCTCTTCGTGGCGCAGACTCAACGTTTCCAGGGCGTTAACGGCGCGCTGCTGCACCTCGCAAAATGATTCGCCGCCGGGAAAGCGCATCCGGCTGGGGAAATACTGCACGGTGTGCCATGTTTTCGTTTTGGCTAATTCCTTGATTTTTTCCCCTTCCCATTCGCCGTAGCGCACTTCGCCGATGGCTTCCAGTGGAATGACGTCCAACTGCCAGGTCGCGGCGATGATGGTGGCTGTTTCCATGCAGCGGTCAATGGGGCTGCTGTAGACGGCGCGGATGGGGAGCTGCCCTAATCTTGCCGCGGTGTCCGTTGCTTGCTGAATGCCGGCATCGTTCAAATGCACCCCCGGAATCCAACCCGCGAGGCGACCTTCCTTAACCCAATCGTTTTGTCCGTGTCGTATCAGAATGATAGTTGCCATGATGATGGGATGATAGCACAAAACAACCGTCAACAGCCAACCACACCGCCAACTGCCGACCATCCTCTCTCAACTGCTCATTCTCCCTCTTCCGTGGGCGCAAACTTGCCCACATGGAAATAGGCTTCCATCACATCCCGCACAATAGGCGCGGACCAGGCAGAGCCTTCGCCGCCGTTGAAGATGAACGCCGCGACCACGATTTCCGGATTATCAAAAGGGGCGTACCCCACGTACCAGGAATGGGTGGGCAAAATCTGGCCTTCTTTGCACCAGCGGCGCTCAATGGCGATGTTATCACAGTATTCGGCGGTTCCGGTTTTGCCGGCACTCACAATCCCATACTGATCCAACCATTCCACCGATCCCGCCGTACCAAACGTCTTAATGCTCCCATCCGCCTGTTCCTCACGGTGATTGACCAGCCGCATCCCTTCCGCAATGACATCCAGATAATTTCGATCCACATCGACGGCATTCAACACCACAGGCTCAAAATCCTGTACGATATTCCCCTGACCATCCGTTACATGGTGGATAATCGTTGGCTGGTACAAGAAACCCTTATTCGCCACAATCGCCGCCATTTGCGCCACTTGCAGCGGCGTGGACGTCACAAATCCCTGCCCAATAGCCATATTGTAATCATCGCCCGTGGACCACGGCTCACCCTGCGTCTGGCGCTTCCACGCTTGCGTGGGAATATTTCCCGGCGACTCCAGCGGCAATTCCAGCCCCTGTGTGCGTCCAAACCCCCACTGCACGGCCATATCATGCAACCGATCCACCCCTACTGCGTCCACGACTTCGCCATCCTGGTTAAAACCGCCGGCCACCTTGTAGAAATACACGTCGCAGGAATTCGCAATCGCCAGCACCATGTTCATGGCCCCGTGCCCTTCAAGATTCCAGCACACAAAGCGCTGCGCCCGACCGGGGTCCAGCGGCGCAAAACGGTTCGGGACGGTGATGCTGCCCGGATCGAAGAGTGCGCGCGAAGGGGATATGACACCGTACTGCATCGCCGCCGCCGCCGTTACCAGCTTGAAAGTGGAACCCGGCGGATATTGCCCGCTGATGGCATGGTTGACCAACGGCGTGTAATCGTTACGCGCCAGGCTGAGGTAGTAATCAACGGGGACTTCCGTGGAAAAACGGTTGTTGTCGAAAGTGGGGATGTTTGCCAGGGCCAGGATTTCGCCTGTGTTGGGGTTCAACACAACGACGGCGCCTTGCTCTACTTCCACGCTGTGCTTTTCCCCTGTGATGGGGTCCGTGTCTGGTGTTTCGCGCCGGCGCTGCATCCACTCCTCCAGAATCTGGTAGACTTGCTTTTGCAGTTCCACATCCAGGGTCAAATAGAGGTTGTAGCCTGCTTGTGGGGGCACTTCCAGACCAATCTGGCGCAGTTCGCGTCCACGCCAGTCCACTTCAATCTGTCTTTCGCCTTTGGTCCCGGCCAGCATATCTTCCATGGCATATTCCAATCCGGCCCAACCCACACGGTCGTCTCGCTCATACCGATCCAGGTAGGATTCGTCGGGAATAGGCCCCATGTAGCCGATAATGTGGGCGGTGTAGTCGCCGGATGGATAGCGGCGGATGGGTTCTTCAATAACCCGCACCCCAGGGAGAAATGGACTTTCCAGTTCCACTTCGTAAGCCATTGTGATCGGGATGCTGCGGGTAATGACAAAAGGCACATTGGGGGCGAAGCTGTACGTTTCTACCAGCCCCGCAATGCTGTCCGGCAGTTGTGGAACGATGCCCGCCAGGTCGAGGGTTTCATTGACGGGGGCGTTAAATAACTGTGACAGGCGGCTGTATGTACCTACGATAGTAGGGTCGGCTCCCTGAACAAGCGCTTCTTGCTGCACGGTGTTGGTGATGGGGACGCCCGTGAGGAGCGAGAGGCGGGCAAAAATCGCTTCCCGTTCGGCCTCGTCCGTAGGCAGAAACGCTTCGGTTATGGTGACGTTGAAGCTGGGAATATTTTCCGCCAGTGGCTCACCGTTGCGGTCAAAGATGACGCCGCGCGGGGGGTTGGTGGTGAGGACGGCAAACCGGTTTTCTTGCGCCTGGGCTTGCAGGTCTTGCCCCTGGGTTTGTTGTAGCCAGATGACGCGGTAGAGCAACCCACCCAGGATGATGACCATGAAGATGCGCAGGAAGAAGAGTCGGCCACGCAATCCGCGGTCGTCGGGGAGGTCTTCTCGGTCTTCGGGGCGTTCCCAGCCAATTCGGGACATGGTTCTTTCTCACTGAACGTAATGGCTAACCCTTTCGTGGGCCAGGCGTGTTGAAGTCTATGTTGCCCGCGACAGGTTCAGGCAGCGGGCTAAGGAACGGAATTAAATAAGACAACGAAGTTGTTTCCTTGCCGTTCCTTCAAACTGACGATGCAATTCCGTACTTTATTTCATCGTCAGTCCTAAGCGGTGACCAATGAGCTAAATCTGCACGCGCCGGGGACGGGAAAGTTGGTCCAGTCCGTAGCTGATCCAGAAAATGGGCAAAATGAGGAGGCTGTGGAGCAGGATGAGGGGGGCGAGGGTGGAAGCGGCGGCCCAAGGCAGGGGGAAGCCAAGCAGGCGTAGGAGTAGAAAGTTCAAGAGAAGGTAGGCGAAAGTGCCGGCAGCACCTGTTACCAGGGGGACGAAAAAGCGATTCTCCGGCAGCGCCTTCTGGATGCCCACGACCACAAAGACGACGGCCATGAATGTCAGTGCCGTAGAACCCATGGGGGCCACGGAGAAGAGATCGAGGAAAATGCCGGCAACAAACGCCCACACGCACCCCATCTCCAACCCGCGTAGCAGCGTCCAACAGATGACGACCAATAGCAGCACCTGCGGCGTAAATCCCAAGAGCGGCACGCGCGGCAGCACCGACGCTTGCATCAGCAGCAAGACGGCCATCAAAGGAAGGGAAACGTAGTTACTCCAGCGCATGGCGAGGGGCAAAGGGTGAGGGGCAAGTTCACTCGCGTACTTGCGGACTTGCAAACCCGCAAACCCGCCTCTTTTACGAGTCGGGAAGTTGATCGAAAAGTGTCGTGTCTGTCGGTTGAAAATCGGTGATCACGAACACCTCCTCCAGAGAGTCAAAGTTTACCGTGGGTTGCACGATGGCGCGCTGGTGCAGTTCCGCTTCGCCGCGTTGCACTTCAATGACGCGCCCGATAACGAGATCGGGGGGGAAGCGCCCGCCTAACCCAGACGTGACCACGATTTCATCCAACATCACCGGTGCTTCCAGATCGATCCAGTTCAACGCCATGGAACCGCCCAGCCCGCCGCCGCGCAGCAGACCCGTGGCGCGCGAATCCACCAGGCGGGCGGGAATACTGCTGATGTTGTCGCTGACCAGCAGCACCTGTGCTGCGTGTGGCGAAGTGCGAAACACCTGGCCTACCAGCCCGCGTGCGGCCTCCACCGGCATGCCCACAACCACGCCATCGGCGGAACCTTTGTCGATAATGATGCTCTGGAAGTAGGGGCTGGTGTTGTAGGCAATGACGGAAGCCAGCACGCGCTGAAATTCAGGCGTTTCACTGGCGCGGGCGAAAAGGTCTTCAAGCTGCCGATATGTGCCCAGGTCCTCGCGCAATTGGGCGTTTTCCCGTAGGAGGGTGTCAATTTGCGCTTGCAGCGTGTTTATTTCCTGCGCCGCAGCCTGGAGGTCGCGCGGACCGGAAAGGGCTTCCGCAACGGTATCCGTGCCCCCCGACGTCCATTGCATGAGGACGGAAATGGGGTCGCGTACAAAGGAAAACAGCCCCTCCAGATTGCCTGTGCTGTCCAACACCATGAAGACGATTGCCAGCCCAATCAGGACGGCAATAACGCCCCCCCGAATGCGTTGTTGCGCTTCATTCAGATTCATGGTTTGTAACTGCTAACCCTCTCGTGGCTCGAGCTTGTCAAAGCCCTTCGTCGCACGGCACGCCACAAAGGGGGTTGCCTTCAATGGGATGAAAGACGACAAAAGTGGCCGGGCGTATGGATGTCAAAGCTGGTTTGAGACTTTTGTCGTTGATTTTCAGGACAGGTAGGCTGCCCGCCCTGTTCGCGGGGCAAGATGGCATCAATGGTGCGTGCTGTTGCGGTCCAGACCCACAAGAACGCGGCGGTAGTTTTCCAGGTTCTCCAGAACGCGACCCGCGCCCCGTGCCACGCAGGTCATGGAATCTTCCGCCACCCAGACGCGCATTTTGATGGCATCTTCGATGCGGTCCGCCAATCCTTGAATTTGTGCCCCGCCGCCGGCCAGGCAGACGCCCACTTCCATCAGGTCCGCCACGAGTTCCGGCGGGGTTTCATCAATGGCGTCGCGCACGGTGTCTACGATGATGTTGATGGAGGGGGACATGGCTTCGCGCAGTTCAATGCTGCTGATTTCTACGGCTTGGGGTAGGCCGTTAATCAGGTTGCGCCCGCGCAGGGTCATGGTGCGTTCTTCGGGCAGGGGGAAGGCGGAGCCAATGCCGATTTTGACGCGCTCGGCCATGCGTTCGCCAATGAGGAGGTTGTATTTGCTGCGGGCGTATTGGATAATGTCTTCGTCCATCTCATCGCCGGCTACACGGATGGAGCGGCTGGTGACGATGCCGCCCATGGCGAAGACGGCAACTTCCGTTGTGCCGCCGCCAATGTCCACGATCATGCTGCCGCGGGATTCAATGATGGGCAGGCTGGCGCCGATGGCCGCGGCCATGGGTTCTTCGATGAGGTGTGCTTCGCGGGCGCCGGCGGAGATGGCGGCGTCGTAGACGGCGCGTTTTTCCACTTCCGTGACGCCGCTGGGGACGCCCACGACGACGCGCGGGCGGGGGAAGGGCACGATCATTTGCTCGTGCGCCTTGTTGATGAAGTATTGCAGCATCGCTTCGGTGATCTCGAATTCGGAGATAACGCCGTCGCGGAGGGGACGAATGGCGACGATGTCGCTGGGGGTGCGGCCTACCATTTCGCGGGCTTCCGCGCCGATGGCCAGGGGCCGCCGCGTGCGTTTGTTGATCGCTACCCAGGAGGGTTCGTTGATGACGATGCCCCGATCACGGATGTAGACGAGGGTGTTTGCGGTTCCCAGGTCAATGCCAATATCTAGTGAAAAGAGACCAAGAAGGTAGTCGAGTGGTCTGAACAAGGTTTTTTCCCGTGGTGTTGTACGATAGTTTCTGGGCAGGCGATCTGCCAAACATATCGGATTATAGCACATGGGATAATGCCGGCACGAAATGCCCCCACCTCTCTCCTGATTCTGAGAAATTCATGAACCGCGCCGCAAATTCCGCCTACAAACCGCCTGTTACTTGCCTGCGTGCCGCGCGTATAAGATGATACAGACAAGACATCGTAGACATCCCTTTTCGTTGCGCCAACCATTACAACCAGGCGCCGAACTATTTCACAGGAATTCATTATGTCACACCAGGCACTGTTTGCCGGACTCGTGTACGACCAGGACGAGCACCTCGTAGACACCGCTTTCGTCGGCAGCGAAGCCCACTACGTCATTGACGACAACGGCTTTCACCGCCACATCCCTGCCGCGGACGTGGATCGGCAGGTGCTGAACGTCTTCATTGACCAACTTCAAGATCACAAGGAGATCGCCGTAGACCAGGCATTGCGCCTGATGGGCAAAGACGACTTGTTCACCAAAGCCGCCATTGATGCCTCCATTCGCAATGTCAACGTTGAGGAGATCATGCGCCAGGGTATTCCGGTGCAGGCCCGCGATATGATGGGGATGATGGGTTTTCGCGTGATTATCAACTATCACGGCGAGGTTGTGGGAATGAACCAGCCCAGTGTCAGCGATGAAGAGGGTTGGGACTAGCGGTCTGAAGATTGGACCAATTTTGCGCGCTCAACGGCCATTTTCACCAGAGAAAATTGGTCCAATCTGCCTTAGCAGTTACCCTGGAAAGTGTGTTGACAGGCTCCTAAGTAACCGTTCGGAATTAACCTCACGGAGATTGGTTCAATCTCACAGATTGAACCAATCTGCAAATCACTAAGTTGTTTTTGAACGTTTACTAAGTGGCTGTCCGCAATTAAATTAGCGGAAATGTGCGGACAGCGACTATCCTTGATAGCCGCTATCGCGGATAGCTTGGCAGTAACCGTGCGTAAGAAGTATGAAGTCGTTTGCGGACGGTTGCTAGTAGGCGCCACGCCCAAAGAGGGTGAAGGGAATCGTCTGCAAGATCAAGCGCAGATCAAAGCTCAACGACCAGTTCTCAATGTAGTAAATGTCCAGCAGGCATTGTTCATCAAAAGTCAGGTCGGAGCGTCCGCTGACCTGCCACAGTCCCGTTAATCCCCCTTTGACGGCCAGCCGCTGCCGGTGCCACGGTTGATACTGGCGCACTTCTTCGGGCAGCGGCGGGCGTGGCCCCACCAGGCTCATTTCCCCCAGAAACACATTGTAAAACTGCGGTAGTTCGTCCAGACTCAATCGACGGATGATGCGACCGGCGCGCGTCAGGCGCGGATCGTTCTTGATTTTGAAGATGGGGCCGGAGGCGTCATTGAGCGCCATCAGGTCTGCTTTTTGCGCTTCGGCGTCAATGACCATGGAGCGGAACTTGATCATGCGGAAGAGGCGGCCGTCCTTTCCCACACGCTCCTGAGCAAAAAAAATGGGGCCGGGGGAATCCAGCTTGATCAGGATGGCGATGAGCAGGGTCGCCAGCAGCACGGGGAGCGCCAGCAGCAGGACGACCGTTAAATCCAGCAGCCGCTTCAACAGTTGACCGGCGCGGCTGATACGCAGATTGCGCACGCTGAACACGGGCACACCCATCATATTCGTGAACTGCACCCGGTTTAGGCTTAGCTCAAATAGATCGGGCACAATCAGGGGATGCACGCCCCATTCGTAGGCCAGGCGCACAAGCTGCATGGTATGTTCGTGCATACGAGCGGGCAGGGCAATGAAAAGGGTGTTAACCCGCGGCCACTCTTGTAGAATGCGGGGCAAATCGCCGGTGGAGCCGAGATGAGGAATACGACCGGAGCCAAGATTGTTTTCGCTATTGCCGTCGTCCAGGTAGCCAATGGCGCGGTAGCCCAGGTCGGGGCGGGCGAGCAAGGTGCGGATCACGCCGCGCCCGACCTCCCCCGCGCCGATGATGAGGACGTGGTCTACGCCCACGCCGCGTTGGTAGAGCAGGCTGAGGATGAGGCGGCGCAACAGGCGGGCAACGCTGATGAAGGCCACGATGAAGACAAAAGCCCACATCAGTAGCAGGCGCGAGAAGACCAGCGGCTGCAAGAAGAAGGTGATCATGGTCATTAGGGCCAGGGCGGCGGCAGCGCTGTAGCTGACGCGGGCGAGTTCGTCTATCCACAATTCTCCGCGCCGCCGTGTCCAGACGTTGGCCTGGGAGAATGTGAGCATGATCAGCAGGGTTAGCAGGGCTTGCTGCGCGATGTAGTTGCCGTAGGGTTCGTAGAAGGTGACGGGCCGGATCCACTCCAGCCTGTAGCGTACCACGTAGGCGGCGATGAAGGCGAGATTGACCAGTAGGACGTCGCTGAGGATGGTCACCAGGCGAACGACGCGGAAGTTGAAGCGGTTCTTCATGTTGTCGTCAAGGCTTTTTGGTATACGGCAACCATTTGCTGCCCTGCCTGCTCCCAGGTGAACTGTTGGGCCTGCGCCAGACCTTGCGCGCGCATTATAGCAACCAGTGATGGGTCGTCCAATAGGCGTGCCATGTTGCCGCTCAATGCGGCGACGTCATGTGGGTCGAAGTGGAGCGCCGCCGGCCCGGTTACTTCGGGGATGGCGGAGGTGGCGGCGGCGACGACGGGTGTGCCGCAGGCCATGGCTTGAAGGATGGGCATGCCAAATCCTTCGTATACTGAGGGGAATGCGAGTAAAGTGCCGGCATTATACCAAAGCGGCAATTCGTCGTCAGGAACATATCCCGTGAAACGTACCTGTTCCCGCAAACCTAGCGCCTCCACCTGCGTGAAAATCTCGTCATAAAACCAGCCCTTCCCCCCGACCAGCACCAACTGCACATCCTTTAGATGCACCGCCGCCCGCATTTGCGCGAAGGCGCGGATGAGCGTGGGCAGGTTCTTCCGGGGTTGCAGCGTGCCCACGTGCAAAACGAACCGGTCGGGGAGTTGTTTGGCGCGGCGGAAGGCGGCTATCTCCGCCGCCGGCAATGGGCGGAAGGCGGCGTCCACCCCTGGCGATACGACGTCGATTTGCGCCAGAGGGATGCCCAACACGTCGTGGATGTCCTGGCGACCTGCCGCCGATATGGCGACGACGCGCCGCGAATGCCGGCACGACCGCCGCGTCTGCGCCAGCAAGTACAACCGTTGCGCCGCCGGAAACCGGTCCGGATAATGCACGAAGCTCAAGTCGTAGACCGTGACCACGGTCGGACACGGAGCCAACACGGGGGTGGCGAAGGCCATGCCATGTAGCAGGTCCAGGCGCGCGCGCCACGCGGCCAGCGGCCAGCCGGTCTGCTCCCAGACGATGCGCACCAGGCGGCGTTCGGTGGGCCAGCGGCTGGAGACGAACGCGCGCCCGTGCGCTGTGGGAATATCTCCCTGGCCGCGGGTGAAGATGGTGTAGTGGAGGTGGGGAAGTGCCGGCAAATGCCGTAGCACCTGCGCCATGTAATGGTGAATGCCCGCCCGCCGATACCCGGCCTCGCCAGAGAGCAAATGAGCGTTAATGCCAATTCTATACACGAGGGCAAATTATAGCCTGTTCCCTCAGAAAACGCGCACAGACCCCTCGTGGCCTCGCTTGACGCTTATTTTAGCTTATGATAGACTACATTATGTTGAGTGAGACCGTCCGCAACCCATCGCGGCGTTCCGCGTATCCTCACCATCCCGCGCAACGGGTTCGTGCGAAACGACTTCAGCATCTCTCATACACAAAATGTAACTACTAACGCTCTCTGGGGATTGGACCAATTTCACGCGCTCAATGGTCATTTTCACCAGAGGCAATTGGTCCAATCTGACTTAGCAGTTACCACAAAATCCTGTTTGGTTCACCCGCCGTGAACGCGCCGTTCTGGGGTTGAGCCATTAGGACTGACGATGAAATAAAGTACGGAATTGCATCGTCAGTTTGCAGGAACGGTAAGGAAACAACTTCGTTGTCTTATTAAATTTCCGTTCCTTATCATTGGAGGCCACTGTGAAACGGACGATTAAGAATTCTCTTACCGGGCTGTTGGTCACGGCCTTGTTGGCGCTGCTGCTGGCTGCCTGTGAACGCCCCCTGCGACCGGACTCAGGCCAGATGGAGTCACCAGAAGCCCCTCAGGCCACGCAGCCCGCGGACATTTTGGTGCAGCCCACCCCGCCCACGGACGAACCGGCGACCGGAGACCAGGGGACGGAACCGGGCGCGGCGGACCAGGGCGTGGAAGCGCCCACCGACGAAACACCGACTGGCGAGACACCCACGGGTGAAACGCCAACTGAAGCCGCCCCCACGGACACGGGCGAGCCGACCGGTGATGCCACGGCTCCTCCCGCCGAAACGAACGAGCCGCGGGCGGATGTCACACATACCGTGCAGTCCGGCGAAACGCTCTACTCCATTGCACTGCAATATGGCGTGAGCATGGACCTCCTCATTCAGGCAAATAGCCTGACGGATCCCAATCGGCTGGACGTGGGCGACCAAATTCTCGTCCCCCTGAGCGGTAATCTACCTGAGGGCGCGCCCACTACCCCGCCCGCGGGCGAAGAGCGCATTCACATTGTGGCTGCCGGCGACAATCTGTTCCGCATCGGCTTGCTGTATGGTTTCACTGTGGATGAATTGGCCCAGTACAACGGCCTGGCGAACCCCAATGCACTGGAAGTTGGGCAGGAAATTCGTATTCCGCCCGCGCCGTAGGTGTCTCTACGGGAGAGGGCGCGCGCGCTCCCGTGACATTTCCTAAGCCAGATTGGACCAATTTTCACTGGTAAAAATGGCCGTTGAGCACGTGAAATTAGTCCAATCTCCAGAGAGCGTTAGTCGTTACCGCCGGCAAAAACCCCGGACCACACGCCATGACACCCGCATCCCGTTCCAACTCCCCCGCCCGCGTTTTGTGGGATGGCCCTTCCTGGCAGTTTTGCCTGCGGCAAATCACTTTGCCTGATGGGCAAACGCTGGAAAAGGGCATCATTGACCATCCTGGCTCGGTGCTGATGGTTCCGCTGCAAGGCGACCAGGTATTGCTGCTACGGCAGTACCGGCTGGCATTGGACGAGGTGATTTTGGAGCTTCCTGCCGGCACACGCCACCCAGACGAGTCCTGGCTTGCCTGCGCCCAGCGAGAACTGCGCGAAGAAACGGGCTACCGCGCCAACTCCTTCACCTCTCTAGGTGAAATCTGGCTGGCCCCTGGCCTCAGCAATGAACGCATGGCCCTTTTCCTGGCCACGGACCTCGCCCCCGATCCCCTGCCAGGGGATGTGGACGAGGAAATTGAGGTCATTTCCATGCCGCTGACCGCCGCTGTGCAAATGGCCCTCAGCGGCCAGATGCGGGACGCCAAGAGTATTGTCGCGCTGTTGCGCGTCGCCTACTTTCGACAGAATCAGGGATGACGCCGGTTTCATCGCGCCCACGAGGAGCGGGTCCGTTCCGCGAGGATTTGTCTTGACACACCAGAGGGCATGGCTATAATTAGCTTGTTACGCGGCTGTCGTGCCGCGTTTTTTATGCTGAAAATTGCGGGCGCGCGCCAAGCGGCCCACGGACAAGAGAGAGAATTTGACATGGGTGCTTTACCGAAGCGAAAAATATCCAAAGCGCGACGCAATCGCCGTCGCGCTCATGACAGCCTGACGCCGTTCCACCTTGTTCGCTGCGACAACTGCGGCGAAATGAAACGCCCCCACCATATGTGCCCGCATTGCCGCACGTATCG
Organism: Ardenticatenales bacterium; assembly: GCA_020634515.1. Lineage (NCBI taxonomy): Bacteria > Bacillati > Chloroflexota > Ardenticatenia > Ardenticatenales > Ardenticatenales bacterium. The sequence goes on from JACKBL010000007.1 coordinate 78,948, forward strand.
GGGTCGCCAGATATTGCCGGCATTTGAAGAATAGCCGTCACTTTTTCTCCCTCTGCCCTCCTGTGGGACAGTCAGTGCCAGAAACTGCTCTCCTCTTCTTCTCGCGCGGCAGTGGGAGTGGGTGCGCCCGTTTCCTGAACCACGCACCTACCGCCGCCGCCAGCCCGAATCACCAATGAATCCGGCTGGTCGCTCCCCGACTGTTTCCGAGGTCTTAAAAAGTGAGTATCGCCTATCTTTTCCCCGGACAGGGGGCACAGCATGTGGGTATGGGTCATGATTTGTATGCGCATGAGCCTGCTGCGCGTGCTGTTTTTGATCAGGCGGATGCGCTGCTGGGCTTTCCTCTCTCGCAGCTTTGCTTCCACGGTCCCGAAGCGGACCTGACCGACACGTTTAACCAACAACCCGCCCTGCTTGTCACCAGTTTGGCCATGCTGGCTGCCCTGCGCGCCCACGAGTATGAGCAGCCGCGCTTCATGGCCGGGCACAGCCTGGGCGAATTCTCCGCCCTCACCGCCGCCGGCAGCCTCACTTTTGCCGATGGCCTGGCCCTGGTACGGCGGCGTGGCGCTTTAATGAAACAGGCGGGCGCGCAAAATCCGGGGGCAATGGCCGCTCTTCTCGCCCTGAACATCCCCCAGGTCGAAATCCTCTGCGCGCAGGCCAGTGACGAAACGGGCCGCCCCGTCCAGGTCGCCAACGACAACTGCCCTGGTCAGGTTGTGATCTCTGGCGACGAATCAGCTTTAGATAGAGCAATGGAATTGGCCCAGACCGCCGGAGCGCGCAAGGTCGTCAAGCTCCCGATCACTATTGCCGCCCATTCCCCCCTGATGCGGACCGCCGCCGCCGAGTTTGCCGCCGTGGTGGCCGACACTCCCATTGCCCCGCCCCAGGTCCCCGTGATTGGCAACGTCTCCGCGCGGCCGCTCACGTCCGCCGCGGAAATTCGCGCTGAATTGGAGGCGCAGTTGACCGGCTCCGTGCGTTGGACGGAAAGCGTGGGATTCCTGGTGAATGCGGGCGTGGATACATTTGTGGAAGTAGGGCCAGGCGATGTATTATTGAGTCTGGTGAAGCGCATTCACCGGCAAAGTAACCGTGTCAAGTTTGAAACGGCGGCAGCGTCACCCGCCACTGAGGAATAAACGTTGATAATGGCAGGTAGGGTTGCATTGGTAACAGGGGCATCACGCGGCATTGGTCGCGCGATTGCCATTGATCTGGCGGCAAATGGGGCGAAGGTGGTTGTCAATTACAACAGCAGCGCCGCCGCCGCGGAGGAAGTGGTGTCCACGATTGTGGCGGCGGGGGGCGAGGCTATGGCCGTGCAGGCGGATGTGGGGGATTTTGCGGCGGCGCAGGTGCTGGTGAAGGAGACCTTAGGCGCGTATGGACAGATTGATGTGTTAGTGAATAATGCCGGCACAACCCGTGACACACTCCTCATGATGATGAGCGAAAACGATTGGGACACCGTCATCAACACCAACCTGAAAAGCATGTTCAACTGCTGCAAAGCTGTGTTGCGCCCCATGCTGCGGCGCAAACAAGGCGGGCGCATCATCAACATCTCCTCTATCGTTGCCCTCGTCGGGCAGGGTGGCCAGACCAACTACGCCGCCTCCAAAGCCGGCATCATCGGCTTCACCAAATCCCTCGCCCGTGAAATCGCCCCCCGCGCCATCACCGTCAACGCCATTGCTCCCGGATTCTTCCCCACCGCGCTCACCGATGTCCTCAGCGAAGACAACAAACAGCAGGCGCTCAACATCATCCCCCTCGCCCGCTTTGGTCAACTGGAAGAAGTCGCGTACCTGACCACTTTCCTTGCCTCTGATCGCGCCGCCTACATCACGGGCGAAGTGATCCGCGTTGACGGCGGGCTGGCTATGTAAGCTGCCGATTTGGCTGCCTTGCCATATGGCGGACGAATACGCTCTTCGTCTGGTCGGCCAGTAAGTAACTTTCGGCGTAACTGCTAAGTGGCTGTCCGCAATTAAGTTAGGGGAAATGTGCGGACAGCTTGTCAGTAACCATCCGTAAAAAGTGTAAAGTTATTTTCGGACGGTTACTAAGCTCGACTTTGTACATTTCTAACGGATTGCTTCCAAACCGTACTCGACTATGTGGTTTGTATTTAAAAAATATTTGCATGTCACCCTTTTCGTGCGACGTTCAAATATTCGTACTCGAGTAAAGTTGCAAAAACAAAAATCAGTTGCTCGCTCTGGTTACAAGGCTTTCTGGAAATATTTCCGATTTCGAGTTTTGTACAAAGTCGAGCTAAGGGCTGACGATGAAATAAAGGACGGAATGGCATCGTCAGTTTGAAGGAACGGTAAGGAAACAACTTCGTTGTCTTATTTAATTTCCGTTCCCAAGTCAGATTGAACCAATTTTCTCTGGTGAAAATGGACATTGAGCGCGTGAAATTGGTCCAATCTCCACAGAGCGTTAGTAGTTACCTTTCGGCATCATTAGAAGCTATCGGGATAGGAACTGTTCTATGAGTGAAGAAAAGGAATTACTGGGTCGTATTGAAGTTGCGCCCGACGTACTCACCATGATCGCCCACTACGCCGTCATGCGGGTTGATGGCATCCACAAAGTAACAACTGCTCCCGCGGAGAAAGGTCGGCCTTTTCGACGCACATCTCGCACCGAAGGCATTACCTTGCATGTCACGGATGACGATCGACTGATTTTTGACATCTTTGTTTTGATGCAGCCACATGTAGACATCATGAAGACCAGCCGCGATCTACAGGCGGCGGTTGCCGAAGCGATTGACAAGATGGTGGGGCTGCCGGTAGAGGCGGTGAACGTCCATGTAGAGGACGTCATCTATGCGCAGGGCGACGCTGCGTAAGAAAGCGATTGGTTTTGCAGCCAGGGGCCGCGGGCAGTCGCCACAAATGAGCGGCGTACCCTGGAGGTTCCTTATTGTGTACTTTAAGAGATGCCATGAAAACAAGACGGCGTGCCAGGCGCATTGCGCTCGAAACATTGTACGAGGTTGACCTTGCCGAACATCCAGCCGGCGAGGTGCTGCAGCGTCGGCTGATGGAAGAAGAAATGGAGACCGCGGGCAACGAGTTTGCCAGCGCCCTGGTACAGGGTGTGGTGCAATTTCAGGAGCCTATGGATCGTCTGATCGTCCGTTATGCCCCGGAATGGCCCCTGGATCAGATGGCCGTCATCGATCGCAATATCCTGCGTATCGCCATTTACGAATTCCTGGTGGACACTCACACACCCATTAAGGTTGCCATTAACGAAGCCGTGGAACTGGCAAAAACGTATGGGTCGGATAGCGCACCTCGTTTTATCAATGGTGTGTTGGGAACTCTGGCGGACCACGTGGATATGTTGCGCCAGGAAATCATGGCCGCCACTCTCGTCTAGTGCGGGCGGCGTCATGTTGCCGGTGTATGTGTCCATGATGACGAGACGGCTGCTTTCCTGATGATCCGTCACACCTACGGTATCGTATGTATTCGCTTCATTCGTCTGACGTCATGGGGCGTCCGCGACATGCTTTCGGGGAATCCGATTCTCTTTGTTCCGCCGTTTACGGCATCCTGATTGAAAACGACCGGGTTTTGCTGTTGCCGCAAGAGGATGGGGCGTGGCGGCTGCCAGGGGGAACTGTGCCCGTGGGTGAAACGCCCGCGCAAACGGTGCGCCAGCTTTCGTGGTTGGCAGCCGGATTTATCCCTGAAGTTGGTTCGCTTGTATTCGTAGAAGACCAAAATTGCCCGGAGGAGGAGCCGGTGTGTTTTTCGGTCGCCCTCTTTTTCGTGTTGCGTCGCCCCCGCGCTGCCTACATGATGATCGATGCCGACGCGCCGGCCCACCCGGAGTGGGTTTCGCTATCTTTGCTGCGGCGCGAGCAGTTGCAAGGGGGTTGGGATGCTATTCAGGCGGCGCGGACGTGGCTGCGTTTGCCGTAGCCATACGCCGGGCTGACGAGGCGCGCACGATGTCGCGGATGTGGTAGACGGGCTTGTTTTGACTTTCGTAGTAGACGCGCACCAGTAGTTCCGAAAGCAGGCCAATCACCAGGAACTGCACCCCCAGGATTATAAGCAACACAGCTAGAAGCAGCAGCGGGCGTTCGCTAAGACGATAGGCGCGGAAGCCGTCTGCGCCGCCCTGGATGCCGGCCCATATTTTCGCGCTGCTTAACCAGAGGCCGAGGAGAAAACCGGCGCCGCCGGAGAGGAGGCCGAGGCTGCCGAACAGGTGCATGGGGCGGTCTCCATAGCGGCGCAGGAAGAGGATGGTGATCAGGTCCAGCATGACGCGGAAGGTGCGTGAGAGACCGTATTTGGATTTGCCGGCAATTCGTGGACGATGATGCACGGGGACTTCGGCCATGCGGAAGCCGGCGTGGCTGACGAGTTCGGGAATGAAGCGGTGCATTTCTCCATAGAGGCGTAGTTCGCGCACCACTTCGGCGCGAAAGGCGCGCAAAGAGCAGCCGCGGTCGCGTAGGCGCACGCCTGTGCCGTAGGCGATGAGGCTGTTGGCAATACGGGAGGGGAGCTTACGGGAGAGCCAGGGGTCCTGGCGGTGCCGCCGCCACCCGTTTACTACATCGACATCTGGAGTGAGGGCTGCCAGCAATACCGGCACATCCGCAGGATCATTTTGTCTATCCGCGTCCATTGTCACCACAACCTGACCGCGCGCGTGATCAAATCCGGCGGCGAAAGCGGCCGTCTGCCCAAAATTGCGTCGGAAGCGAATCAGCACCAGGCGCGCATCTTCCGCTTGAAGTTTTTGCAACACGGCAAAACTGTCGTCACTGCTGCCGTCATCGACAAAGATGATTTCGTAGGCCAGACCGGTTGGTTCCAACGCTTGCGTCAGTTCTTGCGTCAGCGGGGAAAGGTTGGGGGCTTCATTGAAGACGGGGATGACGATACTCAAATCAAGAGAAGAAGGCATGGGGTGTTCCACGGTTGGTGCAGTTTGGTTGGTTGCGGGCGGATTTTATCATGCCCGCCGGTGTACACCAACGAGGTTCCCGCGAGAAACGAGGGGATAGGTGCAACCCATTCGTGATGGGCGTCAGCGTAGGAACGGAAGGGAAGGCGTGCTGAAGGGGGTCGGGATGATGATGAGGAAGAAGAGGAGGATGCTGAGCCAGCCTACCAGTTTGCGTTTGGGGTCGAGAGGGGTGACGTTGTTTAGAGGGGCGGGATGGCGCAGCCCGCCGAGGAGGACGAAGAAGGCCCAGACGTACCAGTTGTAGGAGAGAAACGTGCCGGCTATGAGCAGAAGAACGAACGTGACCAGGGCGAGGCTGTGGGCGCGGCGGCCAAACAGGGCGTAGGCGATGTGGCCACCATCTAGCTGGCCGATGGGGAGAAGGTTGATGCCTGTGATCAGGAGGCCAAACCAGGCGGCAAAGAAGATGGGGTGCATCGCCAGGGTACGTCCGGCGGGCAGCGGGTAAAAGACGGAAACCATCCAATCGACGAGGAGGGAACTGCCGGCATTTCGCAAAGTCAATCCCGGCATAAAACTGGGCACCGGCTGCGACAACCACAGTCCAGCCAGCAGCAGCGGCATGGCTACCAAAAATCCGGCTACCGGCCCCGCCAGCCCAATATCAAACAACACCTTGCGATTCTTGAGCGGCGACTTCAGCGAAATAAATGCCCCCAGCGTGCCCAATCCGCCAAACGGCATAGGGATGAAATAAGGCAGCGTCGCCACCACGCCATGCGCGCGCGCGGCCACGTAATGCCCCAATTCATGCACGCCCAAAATACTCAAAAGCGCCAGGGCAAACGGCAGGCCGGCCAGGGCGGATGCAATGATGGCCGTGGGCGAACCGTTCATGAGGGCGCTCACCAAGCTCTTCCCCGCCAGCCCAGACCCCGCCGCCAACGTTGTGATGATGGTGAGCAGGAGCAGCAACAAGTTTAGCAGGGGGTTGCCCGTCTTCGCCTTTTCTACCACACCCTCCACGGCAATGATGATGTCTTGCCCTTTGTCACGGCGCACCAGAGTGGTATAGCCATGCGCCTGGAAGCGGCGCTCAACTTCGCTAAAACCGGCTTCCGTGTCGTAGAGCCACTGCCCGTTAAACGTGATCACCTGCCCGTTGACATTGCTGGAGGTTTGCCGCACCTGAAACATACCCAGCAGTTCTCCATGTAGGCGGTTGACCGTTTGTTGCAGGGGATCATGCGGTGGAACGTAGATCGGTGGATAAGTGGTTATTTCCATGAAACTGCTCACGCGCCAGGACGGAGGTGGATAGGGGGTTGAGTTGACGTATTCGGGTTCGTTTTTGACCTAAAACCGCGCTCCACACGGTGAACGACCGTCAGAAGCGCGGCGCACCCAAACGAGGGTGCGCCTGTTGTACGCAGGTGCAATGCTAACATGAATCTATGACAACGTGGGAGCCGCGTCAACGTTCATTCATGAAGGGTTAAGGGCCTGGGGCAAAAGGGCGTGATTTGGGGGCGATTTGGCGTGGCTACAGGTCAGATTCGGGGGAGGACGATGGTTTCCTGGCGTTGATATTTGCCTTTGCGGTCCGCGTAGGAGGTTTCGCACACGTCGTCTCCCTCGAAGAAGAGTACCTGAGCAATGCCTTCATTGGCGTAGACGCGCGCCGGCAGGGGCGTTGTATTGGAGATTTCCAGCGTGACGTATCCCTCCCATTCTGGCTCAAAAGGGGTGACGTTGACGATGAGGCCGCAGCGGGCGTAGGTTGATTTGCCGATGCAGATGGTGAGCACGCCGCGCGGGATGCGGAAGTACTCCACCGTGCGGGATAGGACAAAGGAGTTGGGGGGAATGATGCAGATGTCTCCCTTAAAATCGAAGAAAGATTCGGGGACGAAATGTTTGGGGTCAACGATGGCTGAGTGGACATTGGTGAAGATTTTGAACTCGTCCGTGATGCGGATATCGTAGCCATAGGAGGAAAGGCCGTAGGAAATGATGCCTTCCCGTTTTTGTCCATCGACAAACGGTTCGATCATGCGGTGTTCTTGCGCCATGCGGCGGATCCAGGCGTCGTTTTTTAGCCCCATTTCCGTGGTCCTTTTGCATAGGCGTTCTCCATGAGCGGAGCGCGCCACACTGAAAAAGCCTCAAGCCAATCCAGAAAATCGCGCCTTTTCCGGATCGATATTTTTCTGGATTGGCCTTACTGCGTTCATCCACGTCCTGTTTGCGAGTCAATAAACAACCGTCAACTGGCGACGAAACACAAATAACGCACTTCTATCCACTTCTTCCCATCTGACTTTGCCAGGATGGGTTCATTCTTGGAGAATGAACCCATCTCGTCATTTACATCACGTCGGGGGCGGACATGCCCATCAGGTCCAGTACGCGGGCGAAAAGTATCTGGGCGGCGCGGTAGAAGCGGAGGCGGGCCAGACGCAGTGGTTCGGGAACGTCGCTGTGTAGCACGCGGCACGCTTCGTAGACGGGGTGGAAGGTGGCGGCCAGGTCGTAGGCGTAGAAGGCGATGTGGTGTGGTTCGTAGGTGGTGGCGATCTGTTCCAGGATTTCGTGCAGTTCGAGGGCTTTGCGCAGGAAGTTGAGTTCAAATTCGTGCGTTAGCAGGCTGAGGTCAGCGTCGGCGTCGGCGTGGGGATCGAATCCCGCTTCTTGCCACTTGCGGAAAATGCCGGCACAACGCACATGCGCATTCTGAATGTAAAACACCGGATTCTTGTCCGATTGCTCCACCGCCAGATTCATATCAAACTCCACCGGACTGTTCGCCGACCGCGCCAGCATAAAATAACGCACCGCATCCGCGCCCACCTCGTCCACCAGATCATCCAACGCCTCGTATTGGCCGCGCCGTGTACTCATGCGCACTTGCTTTCCATCCCGCATCAAGGAAACGATCTGGTGAATCAGCGTATGCACGAAGTCGGGCGAATAGCCCAGTGCCTGCACCCCTTGCAGCACCGTTTGCGCCGTTGTATGGTGGTCGGGGCCAAAAATATCCACCACCAGGGCGAAACCCCGTTCCGCCTTGTGCCAGTGATAGGCGATGTCCGTCATACGGTAGGCGGGTTCGCCGCTTGATTTCACCAGCACACGATCTTTTTCGTCTCCCACCGCCGTGGAGCGGAACCACCACGCGCCGTCTTCCTGGTAGGCCATCTCTTTGGCCGCCAGCGCGTTTAGCGCCTGCCACACGCGCCCGCTGGTGTACAGGTCTTGCTCATTGTAGTAAACGTCATGCACGATGTTCACGCGGCGCAGGGTGGCTTTCTGGTTGGCGAACATGGTGTTTCTGGCGACATTGGCGAAGGTTTCCGTGGGGGCGTTGCGCAGGGTGTCGCCATGCAGCCCTACGAGGACGGCGGCAATCCAGTAGATGTAGTCTCCCTGGTAATGTTCGTCGCCGAGGGTGACGGCGTCGCCCAGAATTTGCCGGTAGCGGATTTTGACGGATTCACCGAGGAGGCGTATTTGATTGCCGGCATCGTTGTAATAATACTCCCGCGTCACCTCATACCCCGCCGTTGCCAGCACCCGCGCCAGGGTGTCCCCGATCACGCCCCCGCGCGTGCGCCCAATTGTGATCGGCCCCGTTGGGTTGGCGCTGACGAACTCCACCTGCGCCTTTTTGCCCGCGCCCAGGTCAAAATCCCCAAAATGGGAGCCGGTGTCCACGATTTCTTGCACCAGATTTTGCAGATAGCCATGCCGCAGGCGGAAGTTGATGAATCCGGGTGCGGCGACGTCGGCTGCTTCCAGATAGGTTAATGCCGGCAAATGCTCCGCAATCCGTTGCGCTATCTTCAGCGGAGCCATACGCGCCGCGCGGGCAAGCTGCAAGGCGACCGCCGTGGCATAGTCGCCACGCGAGCTATCCCGCGGTCGTTCAATTTTGATGGCCGGAATGGGAAAGGCTGGCAGGTCGCCGGCCGTCTGGGCCGATTGCAACGCCGCCGCCACTTGAACCCCTAAATCCTGATGCACGCGCATAGGCATCTCCTTCGAAAATGTAGGGCGATTTTCCAAATCGCCCGCCCGATTTGGAAAATCGGGCTACGACGGCACACCATTTTCATTCATGGTGGTCGGAGACAGCCGGTGAAGTCTCCTACGAAAATAATCTTCCCGGAAGCTTGGTCACGGATGATGGCCCTGGGTAGCAGCTTCCGGGAAGATGTTCTTATTGATGGGTGGTGAGTTCTGAAAATGATCTTCCCGGAAGCTTGGTCACGGATGATGGCCCTGGGTAACAGCTTCCGGGAAGATGTTACCATTGATTCGGGCGGCATTTTAGCATGGTCGTGGGGGAGGTACAAACGGGGCCGGTCTGGCGCGGTGATTCGGGAAAGGGTTACGCGGACGCCGCCCGCAGGTAGACTTGCAAGGTTTCCCGCATGGTCTGCTCCCAGGAGAATTTGCGCGCCTGCTGTAGCCCTTTTTGCCGCAGTTCCGCGGCCAGATTGTCCTGCACCAGCGTGGCAATAATCGCCCCCCCCATCCCCCGCTCATCGTCCGGTGCCATTGCCAGCGCCGCGTCGCCGACGACTTCGCTCAAGGAGGCGATGTCCGTGGCGACGACGGGCGTGCCGCAGGCCATGGCCTCCAGCGGCGGCAGGCCGAATCCCTCGTAGCGGCTGGGAAAGACGAAGGCGCTGGCCTGGCGATAAAGAGCGGGTTTATCTTCTTCGGCGACGAAGCCGAGCCAACGAACGTGGTCGCCCAGCCCCAGTCTGCCGATGTAGCCGTCATAGTCGGGGAAATGGGACGAGGTGGCGGTAGGTTTAATGCCGGCAAGCAACAACGGATAATCCGCGCCCATCGCCTGCGCCACGTAGGTGTACGCCAGCAGCAGCGTCGTCACATTTTTGTGCAGCGTGTAGCCGCCCAGGTACAGTACGTAAAAGTCAGGCAGGTCATATTTGCGCGCCACGGCCATATCCAACAGCAAATTCGGCTTCTCCGTGTACGCCGCGCCCACCGCCAGGTGAATGGGCGTTACCCGCGCCGCCGGGATGCCCAGGTGACGCACGATGTCCGCTTTGCTGGCGTGGGAATCGGTGATCACCTGCGTGGCGCCGCGCGCGCTCGCCGCCACCAACGACTGGTACAGCCGCGCCCCCGCCCCCCGTCGGTATTCCGGCGTTAATCGGGTGATGACGTCGTGGACGGTGACGACGAGGGGCACGGGGGAGCGCAGTGGGCTGCCCCAGTAGGGCACATGCGCCATCGTGGCCCCGATGCGGGCGCAGGCGCGCGGGAAGCCGAGCTGCTCAAAGATGACCTTGCCCAGGTGGCCGGGGCGTGTGGGCACGGCCTCGACGCGCACGCTTGGCGGCACATCGGCGGGCGCGGAATCTCCGTCCACGTGCGGATAAACCAGCGTAATGGACAGGTCGGAAACCAGTCGATTCAACGTATACACAAGCTGCCGTGTATACTGCCCGCTGCCCGTATGCGGTTGGTTCCAAAAAAACCCATTCATTGCCAGATGCATAGCGTAGTTATACCAATTGCGCGACCAAACGGCACGCATCTTTTCCCGCCCACCTTCCCGGAAGTTGTTTTGAGTGACTACTAACGCTCTCTGGAGATTGGACCCATTTCACCAGGGAAAATGGGTCCAATCTGGCTTGGGAGTGACGATGAAATGAAGTACGGAATGGGATCGCCAGTTTGAAGGAACGGTAAAGAAACAACTTCGTTGTCTCATTTAAATCCGTTCCTTAGGAGTGCGCGGAACTTTTGTTGATAACCCATAAGCCCATTGCCTCTCACAGAAATACGGGGAACACAAGTTGTTTCCGCCCGAGTCGAGGGCGTCGCCTCGGCGCTGCGCCCTGGCGCGGAACAGTACTCGCCCCGCAAAACGAGAATTGCCGTTATCAACGGTCAACTGAAAAGAGGCAACGAAAAAAGCCACCTGACGCGGACGACAGGTGGCTTTTGCTTTGAAAGGGGTGGTGAGAAGCGGAACGGGTTTAGTTGCCGCCGCACCAGTTGAGCGTGGTGCTCATGAGCTGCTGGCGGGTGGCCGCGTTCGGCAGCGCTTCCCAGGGGAAGCCCCAGAAGGTGGTTTTGTAGACGCCGTTGTCCTTGTCCACGGCGGCGCTGCCCTGGTTGCCGCTAAATGCCGTTTCCGCGCCCGCGCCAGGGTTGATCTGGTCGCTGTAGTTGGTGAACGGGTATTGCAGTGTATAGGGGCCGAGGCCGCCGTACACAGTGCCTGCGCCGGTGACGGTTGCCTGACTGACGTCGCTGGTGGCGGAGGCCACGCCCAGGTAGTTCTGCATGAAGCCGGTCACGCCGCGATCCCAGACGTAGTCCTGGCTGCTGATGAAGAGGCATTTGCCGTTATCCAGATAGGAGGCAAGCGCCGTTTCGCCGGCGGAGCCAGGGCCGGCAAAGCCGCCAAATTCGTCGCCCGTGAACCAGATGACTACGTCGTAGGCGAGGAGGGTGGCTGCGTCCGGCTCATTGTCGCTGTTGTTCGTGTCCCACAGGTCGTACCCCAGGCCCAGAGCATCCAGCGCCGCCGTGTAACTGCTTTGCACGTTGGGGCTGTTGTCATCGTCGTCGACGAGGAGAATGGGGGGAATGTCCTGGGTGCGGAAGTAGAATGGCTGGGCGAAGGAACCTGCGCCGCAGGGATTGTAGGCGCGCACGGTCCAGACGTAGATGCTCAGCGGGTCCAGCGGGGTGTTGAAGGTATGGCTGGTTTCTTTGGTGAGGGCATAGCGCAGTTCGCCGCTGGTGATGTTTTTGACCACGATCAGGTAGGATGCGCCTTGATTGGCCGCCGACCATTGGAAGGTGGGGACGAGCGGGGCGTCCACGCCGTAGGGGGCGATGAGGGTGGCGTTGCCGGGGGCGCTGTCGTTGATGATCAGGCCAACGGTGACGGTGTGGGTGCTGGTGGGAGCCATGCCCATCACTTCCAGGCTGTAGCTGCCGGCAGGCGCGCTGCCGGTGTTGCCGATGACCATGTCGCTGGTTCCGGGCGGAATGACGGGGTTGACGCTGAAGTAGGGGGTGGTTCCGCCGGGCTGCCCGCTGACGCTGAGGGTGACGGGGTCGGCGTAGTTGTTTTCCTGACCAATGGTGAGCGTGTAGAGGGCGTTGCTGCCGGCACAAACGTTACGCGATTCTGGTGTAGCGGAGATGTTGAAGTCGGGTGCTTCAATCATATCCCGCCCATCCAAAACCAGGTTGCCACTATTGATCGGGTCCAACCAATCCACCAGGCGATTGCTGCTGCCGCCGCCACCTGTCCAGGAAACAGAAACGCGCCCATACCAGTCAGAGAGGTTGTTGTAGCAGGCCGCGTAACCGCCATGAAGCTGGCCGATGATGCGATGATCCTGGTTAAACAGCGGCGAACCGGAGGAGCCGGGTTCCGTCGTGCCCACGTCCCAATCCTCCACGCGCACGTGCGTGCCGTCGCCGGGGACGCTGGTTCCCAGGTAGGAGGTCGTTGTGGTGGGGTCGAATTCAAAGCTGATGCGCTTTTCGTCTGTGTTGGGGTGGTGGATGGCCGTGGCGGAGGTGGCGTCGGCGGGGGTGGCATCCCAACCGGCCCAATGAACGTTGAATGCCGGATTGGGGGCGTCATCCAGCTCCACCAGGGTGAAGTCGGATGGGCTGTAGGAGGCGCGCCAGAAGGAACCCGACTGGAACTGGCTCAGGTTGCCGTCGCCGGGCTGCCCATTGACGGGATCGTCCACGGGGCGACACCAGGAGTTTTCATAGTTCCAGTAAACGACCAGCGAGGGCGCGTTGCCATTGTTGATGCCGCAGTGGTTGGCCGTCATGAAGTAGGGGGTGAGGTCCTGGGCGGTGTTGTTGACCAGGAAGCCGGTGCAGAAGGTGGAGCCGCCAGTGCTGATGACGGCGACGGAGCGGATTTCGTCTCGCCACAGGTCGCCTTCGGGGCAGACAACGTCTACGTTGCACGCGCCGGAGAGGAAGCGTTGGGTGCTGCCAAATTCGGCGTAGCCGTGGTTGACGGCGGTGAGTTCGAGACTGAGGGCGTCCTGTTCGGCGGCGGGGAGGCTGACTTCGATGACGATTTCGTCACCGAGAAGGATGGGGGACCAGAACTGGCCGTGCAGTTCGTTGTCGGCGGCGGTGAAGGGGCCGCGCACGGTACGGTAGTCGGGGGTGTAGAGCATGAGTTGGGCGTGTGCCGGCATTTTATACCGCGTAAAACCCAGATTCAAGGAAACCGCCCCCGGGGAGCTGATGCGCAGCCGCCACAGCAGCGAGCCATCCGCCAGCGTCTCCCACGTTCCATGCGTCGCCGGCGTCACGCGCACATCCAGCGGCAGCGCGAAACGCACCGGAACGCCAGGGCCATAATTGGCCTGATCTTCCGCCAGCAGCGCCTCATTATCCACGGCGGGCATCGTCAACACCGCCACATTTTTCAACGGCTGACCCCCCACGGCCAAACCGTCCGGCAGGTCCGCCGCGCTGGCCGGCTGCTTAAACGCGCCCGGCAGCAGCAGCATGAGGGCGACGAGGCTGAAACATAGGCTGACAAACGCCAGAATTTTTGCACGATTCATTGAAAAGAACCTCCTGTGAAAAGTATGAGGGATGAGGTATGGGGTATGAAGCCTTCATACCCCATGATCTTGCCTTCCCGGAAGCTCAATTATTTCATATCAGGACAGCTTCCGGGAAGGTGGTTAACGATGCCTCACTGGCCGCACCAGGTGAGGAAGGTCGCCATCGCTTCCTGCCGTGCGCCGGCGGTGGAGATGGCCTCCCAGGGGTAGCCCCAGAAGGTGGTTTTGTAGACGCCGCTGTCTTTGGCGATGGCCGCGCCGTTGCCGTTGTTGCCGACAAAGGCGGTTTCCGCGCCGCCCCCCGGGTTGAAGATGTCGGCGTAGTCGGTGAAGGGGTAGGCGAGGGTGTAGGGGCCGAGGCCGTTGAAGACGGTTCCCTGGCCGGTGACGCTGGTGTAGTTGCCGCTGTCGTTGGAGCCAGAACCGAGGCCGAGGTAGGTGGACATGAAGGCGGTTTGGCCGCGGTCGTAGAGGTAATCCTGGGCGCTGATGAAGAGGCAGTTGCCGGCATTCAAATACCCCGCCAACGCCACCTCACCTGCCGAACCGGGACCCGCCGCGCCGCCAAACTCATCTCCCGTAAACCAGATCACCGCGTCATATTGCAGCAGCGTGGCCGCATCCGGCTCGTTGTCCGAGTTATTCGTATCCCACACGTCATACTGCAAGCCCATTCCATCCAACGCCGCCGTATACGCGGCGCGCACGTCCGGGCCGTTGTCGTCGTCATCCACCAACAGAATGGGCGGAATCTCTTGCGTGCGGAAGAAGGCAAACTGGGCCAGCGGACCCGCGCCACACGGATTGTAGGCGCGTACCGACCAGGCATGAATCGCATACGGGTCCAGCGGCGCGGCAAACGTGTAGCTAGTCTCCGACGTGACCACGTAGCGCAGTTCACCGCTGCTGATGTTTTTCACCAGCAGCAGGTACATCGCGCCCTGGTTGGCCGCGCTCCACTCAAACGTGGGAACCAGCGGCTGATCCACGCCCACGGGGCCGACCAGCGTGGGCGCGCCCGGATTGGCGTTGTAGATGTTCAGGCCGACGTCCGTGGTGTGCGTGCTGGTGGGCGCCATGCCCGTAATCGTCAGGGCGTAGCTGCCCGCCGCCGCTGCACCGGTGTTGCCAATTGTCAACAGGCTGTTGCCGGGGGGGACCACGGGATTGACGCTGAAGTTGCTCACCGCGCCGCCGGGCACGCCGCTCACGCTCAGGCTAACGGGATCGTTGTAGCCCAAAACGCTGCCCACTTCGATGTCATAATGCGCATTGGCCGGGGCGCAAATGGTGCGCGACGCGGGCGCGGCGGCCAGGGTGAAGTCCGCCTGCGTGATGCAGTTGTAACACACCAGGGCGAAATCCTGGTCCGTTTCGTCGCCCATGTTGGGGACGCCGTCGGAGTTGATGTCCGCGGCGATCACCTGCACCTGGGCCGCGCCGTTGGCCGTGGGGCCAAAGAAGACGCCTTCGGTGTTGTTGCGGTAATCGGCGCTGCCACCGGGGGTGGACCAGCCATTCACGCCGAACTGGTTGCCGTAGTAGGTGTTGCCCTGGTAGGTGACAACCAGGTCCAGGTCGTTGTTCCAGGCAGGCGTGCTGCCGCCGAGACCATGCCCGGGGGCGTCCGTCCAGACGAGCATCATCTTCATCGGTTTGCTGGGGTCGGCGGGGGAGAGTGTCTGGCTCCAGACTTCACCCGTGTTGTCCAGAATAGTGGGGTTGTCGAAGTATTGGATGAGTACGTCGGGATTGACGGCGGCATCCAGGTTCATGCGTCCCCACCCTTGTTTGCTGTCAAACGGGTGGCCGAGAACGCCGCCATCGGCGTCCAGGTGGCCGGCCAGGTCGTGGGCCACGGGCAGGAAGGCGGCCTTGATCAAGGCGGGGCTGGGGTCCACGCCATAGAGGTTGCGGTAATACTCAATGAAGACGGCGACTGCGCCGCTGGTGTGCGGCGAGGCCATGCTGGTTCCGCAGAGGAGGGCGTAGGAGGAGCCGGAGTAGGTGGAATCTACCTGGCAGCCGGGGGCGACCATGTGTGGGATGGTGCGCCCGTCGAGGGCGGGTCCATGCGCGCTGTTGCTGGAGAGGTCGTCAATTTGCAGAATCTGGGAGCCGTTGGAGTTCTGCATCTTGGTGGAGCCGATGGTGAAGATGTTTTTGGCTTCGTCGGGCGTGCCCTGGCTGCTGGTTCCGCCGTTGCCGTTCATGAAGGAGAGGATGTAGGAGAGGGGTTGGTTACCGGGGGCGTCGGGGTCGGCGTCGCGCACGCCGATGTCCACCTGCAAGGTGTCGTCGTCGTAGCCCAGGGGGGAGCCGGATGGTCCCCAACTGTTGCCGGAGAGGGAGGCGTCGTTGTTGTAGGAGTCGGTCATGAGCAGGAGCATCCCGCCCGGTTGGGTGTAGTAGGGGCTGTAGACCTGCTCCACGAGGTTTGCGCCGGGGGCCTGCCCCAGGCCACGGAGGAAGCCGAAGCCATCCATTGTGCCTGAGGAACCGTCGGCGGCCATAATGCCGGCAGTGTGCGTCCCATGAGAACTGACCGCCCCGCCGCCGCAAGTTGTCCCCGTGCAGGGAACCATGCGGTTCACCAGGTCGGGGTGGTTGTCTTGCACGCCGCCATCCACGTTGGCGATGATCACGCCGCTGCCATCCACGCCGATGTTCGCCAGGTAGTCCGGATAGCCCGGATACGCCTGGTTGTTCTGGTCGTAGTTGCCGACGCTGATCTGGTCGCTCATTTCGCCGCGCAGGCCGCCGTTGGTGGGGTTGGGCTGCAGGCTGTAGACGCCGGGGATGCGGGCCGCCGCGCCCAGTTGGTTGCCGGCCAGGGTGACGCCGGCCATGACCCAGGTGGCGTTGAGGGTAGCCTGGTCGGTGATGGTCGCGCCGGTGGCTGCAAGCTGGCGCAGCACGCCGTCTACGTCCGCGCCGCGATAGATGAGGACGTTGGCGTCCAGGGGGCGGCTGTCCAGGCGTCGCCAGGAGGGCAGCAGGCGGTAGGCGGGGGCGAAGTCGCCTGTCCAGCGCACGAAGGTGTGCGCGGCGGCCTGGTTGAGGGCGGCGGGTTCGCCCCAGACGACGTAGGTGTGTGGGTGGATGTATTGCACGAGTTGGAGGCCGCTTTGTTCGAGGGCGGTGAGCCATTCGAGGCGCGTGGGGCCGATGAGTTGCACGAGGCGGTAGTCGGGGCCGCTGTTGGCGGCTTCGGCCCAACCGGCGGGGAGGGCGGGACCGCCGCGGCGGGTGTCCCAGGTGAGTTCGCCGAGGGTGAGGGTGGTGAAGTTGGCGTCGAGTTGGTGGGGAATGCCGGCATTTTGCACGCGCGCGTAATCAGATGCCGAGAGTTCCAACCACAAAAATGCGCCGTAATCGACCATGTGTATAGGCTGCACGCCGCGCAGTTGTGCATACGCCGCCGGCGTCAGCGTGATCGCCGTCGTATCATCTACGGGCGCGGCGGTAGCGGCCCCGCCACGACTGCCCAGCAGCAAACCGCCGCCAAGCAGGAGCAGCAAAACCAGCCACAACCACTTGTTTGACTTAGGGGAAGAGAATTGCATCAGTACCTTATTCCTTTTGTGTGCCGTCTATGGAAAAAGCGGAGAGAGCAGCGGGTGCGACGCGCCGTGCAATGGCAGCACGTCGCACCCTTTGGTGGTTGCCGGCATTTGACTGCCAACAACCACCAACTACAAGCAGTCAACTGAAAAAAGGCCAAAAACCGGGTTTTTACACGTGAATCACTCTGGTAATTTCAGTCGGACAATCGAAAAACCCGGTTTTTTCAGTGAACTCAACTATCAACTATCAACTACTGCCCACACCAGCTAAGCGTCGTCTGCATGACCACGCCGCGGTCGCCGGCGGGGAGCGCCTCGAAGGGGTAGCCCCAGAACGTTGTCTTGTAGACGCCGCTATCTTTGGCGATGGCCGCGCCGTTGCCGTTGTTGCCGATGAAGGCGAGTTCCGCATTGGCGGCGGGGTTGAAGATGTCGGAGTAGTCGGTGAAGGGGTAGCCGAGGGTGTAGGGGCCGAGGCCGCCGTAGACGGTTCCCTGGCCGGTGACGCTGGTGTAGTTGCCGGAGTCATTGGCGCCGGAAGCCAGGCCGAGGTAGTTGCTCATGAAGGCGGTGAGGCCGCGGTCGTAGAGGTAATCCTGGGAGCTGATGAAGAGACAGTTGCCGGCATCCAGATACGTTCCCAACGCCCCTTCTGTCGCGCCGCCCGGCCCCGCCGCGCCGCCAAACTCGTCACCCGTGAACCAGATAACGACGTCATATTGCAGCAGCGTGGCCACGTCCGGCTCATTGTCGGTGTTGGCCGTGTCCCAGACATCGTACAGCAAGCCCAGGCCATCCAACACATCCGTGTACGATGCGCGCACGTCCGGGTTGTTGTCGTCATCGTCCACCAGGAGAATGGGCGGAATCTCCTGCGTGCGGAAGAAGCCAAACTGGGCGAAGCTGCCCGTGCCGCACGGATTGTACGCGCGCACCGACCACGCATGGATCGCATACGGGTCCAGCGGCGAGCCAAACGTATAGCTGGTGTCTGGCGTTACGGCATAGCGCACTTCACCCGTGCCGATATTTTTCACCACCAACAGGTAGATGGCCGACTGGCTGGCCGCGTTCCACGTGAATGTGGGAACCAGCGGCTGGTCCACGCCTACGGGACCGATCAACGTGGGTGCGCCGGGGGCGGCGTTGTACACGCTCAGGTTCACGTCGGTCGTGTGCGTGCTCGTGGGCGCCATGCCCGTAATCGTCAGGGTGTAGTTGCCGGGGGCCGCGCCGCCTGTGTTGCCAATCGTCATCATGCTGGAGCCGGGAGGCGTGACCGGGTTCACGGAGAAATTGCTGGCCGCGCCGCCGGGCAGGCCGCTGACGCTCAGGCTCACCGGATCGCTAAAGCCAAGCAGGCTGCCCACGCTCACGTTGTAGTAGGCATTGTTGGGCGTGCAGATTGTGCGGCTGGAGGGGGCGGCGGTGAGGGTGAAGTCGGGGAAGAGAACGCAGTTGTTGCAGATGAGGGCGAAGTCCTGGTCGGTGGTGTCGCCGTTGTAGGGCACCCCGTCGCCACTGATGTTGATGGCATCGACGACGATGGTGACGCTGCCCTGCGGGTTCTGCACGTACACGTTTTCCAGGTTGTTGATCGTGTCCGCGCTGCCGCCGGTGGCGGACCAACCGTTGGCGAAGACATTGCCGTGGTAGGTGTTGCCGCCGTTGATGACGGTGAGGTCGAGATTGTTTACCAGGGCGGGGTTGGCGCCGACGGCTCCGGGGGCATCAGACCAGGCCAGGGTGATTTTCAGCGGCTGGTTGAGGTCGGCGACGCCCACGGAGAGCGTCCACTGTTCACCCGTATTGCCGAAGATCATTTCCTGGTCGTAATACTCGGTGGGCAGGGGGTTGTTGACGATGTTGTCGGTGTTGATGCGGCCCCAGCCTTCGTTGATGTTGGGGATGTCGGGCGTGCCCATGTCCACGGCGCCGTTGACCAGTAGGGCTTTGGCCATCGCCGGGCTGGGATCCGCGCCGTTGTTGAAGGTGCGCCACCATTCGGTGGAGAGGGTGATGGCCCCGGAGGCGTGCGGGGCGGCCATGCTGGTGCCGGAGCAGAAGGCGTAGAGGTTGTTGGTTCCGGGGATGGCGGTGGAGCAACTGCCGCCGAGGTCGTTGCGGGCGGAGGCGATTTCTTCGCCGGGCGCGGCGACGGTGGGAACCCAGCGGCCATCAACGGCGGGGCCGCGGCTGCTGAAACTGGAGATGTTTTCGATGTTGCCGGCACGGTAGTTGACGCTGCTGGCAATGACGATCAGGTTTTTGCCTTCTTTGGGGGAAGTGAGGCCGCTGAAGCCGGAATTGCCGGCAGAGAACACTTCGATGAACGGTTCGGCCACGCTGGTGGTGTCGAAGTTGCCATCGCGGACCATGATGTCGTGGGTGCGCTCGCTGGCCTGGTAGCCGTGCTGCGTGCCTTCGCCGGTGGTCCAGGAGTTGTTACCCCCAATGGCCCCGCCGATGACGGCGTTTTTGCTGTGTTCTTGCCAGCCGCCGGTGGGGGGCCAGGCGGGAGCGGAGAGGGAGTTGGAAGCGAAGATGCTGTAGCCGGGGGCGACGCCCAGGCCGTAGAGGAAGCCGCTGGCGTCTGTGTATCCGGCCGTGGCGTCTCCGCCGACGATGCCGGCAACGTGCGTACCATGACCGCCGCCGGAACAGTCAGAGCCGGGCTGCCCCGCCGGGTTGCACGCGCCAGGGTAGCTGTAGCCGCTGACGATGTGCGGACCCAGATCGGGATGGTCGTAGTCCACGCCCGTGTCAATGATGCCCCAGATGACGCCGCTGCCATCGTAGCCCACGTCGTTGATCCAGTCATAATAACCGGTGAAGGGCACGCCGCCCGTGTAGTTGCCCGCCAAAATCTGGCTGGACATTTCATCTTCCAGGCCGGCTTCCGGGCTGGCGTAGCCGAGCCACAAGACGGTGTTCATTTGCGCGATGCTTTCCACGGCGTCGGCGTCCAACTGCACGATGGCGTCGAAGAACATCTTGTCGGGCTGCGACGGGTAGTACTGCACGACGTTGCCGCCCAGTTGGGCGATGGTCGCCAGCGTGGCCCGCGGGTCGCCATCGTTGTAGAACATGATGTCCACGTTATTGATCAGGCCCGTGCGTCCTTGCAGGTCGCTATTAATCTTGTAGGCGGGATGGAAGGCTCCCTGCCAGCGCACGAATTCGAGGTTGGCGGCGCGGGCGGCGGCGGCGGCATCTCCCCAGACCAGGAAGCTGTTGTGGGGGTAGTATTGCAGCACGCGCAGGCCGTTGGCTTCGAGCCGCGCCAGCCAGACGTCATTGGTGGGGCCGGCGAGCTGCACGAGGCGGAAGCCAGCACCCGCGTCGCCGGCTTGCAGGTTGGGCGTTACCGTTGGTTCGCCGTCCAGCAAGGGATCGAAGCGGTAGCCGGGAACATGCACGTAACCCGCGTCGAGCACTTCCGTGTAGGCCGCGCCGCTGGCCGCCAGGCGGGTGAAGTCGGCGTCGGTGAGTTCCAGCCATTGAAATGCGCCGTAGTCAAAGGCGCGCACGGGGTTCAGGCCGACCTGGGCGGCGGCCTGGATGTCGGCGGCGGCTACGCGCACGAAGTGGTGGCCCGCGGCGGGCGCGGCCTGGGAAACGGTGGCGTTGCGCCCGGCGGAGAACAGAAGCACGAGCGCCAGTAAAGAAAATAATGCAATTAACCTACGTCCTGTCATGTTTACTCCTTGTCGGATGGGGCCATGCGGCGGGGGAAAGGGCGCGCGATGGCTCAGGCGATTTCGGAGGGAACGCGCGGGGCGGTCGGCCTCGGAAATCATGGGTAAAAAAGATGGAGGTTGGAGGATGCCGGCATCCCTGACAGCAAATGACGCGAGTTTTCGTTCGTCTGCCGGAAATGCCAGGTATCTTTCTCAATTAGAAGAATGGGGAGCGAAGCCTGCGCCGGGCATGGGGTGGGCCGGCAAACAGGTCGGTCCATGAGCGAATAACGGGCAGGCCGCGATGGAGGCGGGATGAGCACGGCGTCGGTGCGGCGGTGAAGCGAAGAAGGTATGTTGCACCTTATCCGCAACGTGAATTTTTCGATAACAACAGGGGGGATTATACCTGATTATGGGGAAAGCAAAGCGGGAAAAGCGACTTTTAAGGAAAAAAGAACGCGACGCGCCGGGGGATGGCGCGTCGCGTGAAACGGGCGAGGCTTTAGTTTTCGGGGGATGGGGGGGCGGGCTGGCGGCGTTTGCGGATGGCCCGGATGATGGCGCGGATGATGAAAAATGCCGGCACGCCCAAAATCAACAATTGCGGCAGCGCGTAGATGACAAAGCGAATGAGGAAGTCCGCCAGGTCCTGCAAGAACTCAACCAGGTCCTCCACGGCCTCCTTTGCCACGCCCTGCGGGCGCCAGCCAACAATCTCGATGGGCCGCGACAAAATATCCGGGGTGATTTCCACCTCAATCGTGGAGAAAGCCGCCGACTGGGACAAATACTTCATACGCCCCTTGATCTGCTCAATCTGCGCCTCCAGGCTGCTCAACTCCTGGTTGACGGCCAGCGCGTCTTCCACATCTTTCGCCTCGTCGAGGAAGCCGCGCACACGGGCCGCCGTGGCCTCCAGATTCGTCAGACGCGCCGTCAGGTCCACGTACTCTTCCGTCACGTCCTGGCCGCTGGAGGATTCACTGTTCACTTCCAGCGCCAGCGCCTTGATCTGGGCCATGGCCGCGTCAAACTGGGCCACGGGCACGCGCACGGTGATGTTGCCCCGGTTGGCCTGCCCATACTGGTAGAGGTTGCTGCTGACGACCCACCCTTCCATGCCGCTGGCCAGGCCGGAGATGCTGCTCATGGTTTCCTCGGTGCTGGCGACGATGATGCTGATACTGCCGGTGCGGATGATCATGGGTTGTGCCGGCAATTCCACATCCGCCGCCATATTAGAGGTCTGAGCAATCGTCATCGGCGCGGCCTCGCCTGCGATATCCTCCGCGAAACTGGCCGAATCCTCCGATGCCACCACACGCTGAACTTCCAACTGTTCCGCAGTTCCCGCGCAACCCGCTAAAACCAGCGTCGCCAGGGCCAAGTATAAACCAAACCGCCATATCTTCTTCATGGGTTCACTCCTACAAAAATAGTGGTCGGTGGATAGTGAAAAGTAGATAGAAACCTCGTCCGCCAACGTCTATAATGATCTTCCCGGAAGCTTCATCCGAGATGATGGCCGTGGGTGACAGCTTCCGGGAAGATGTTCTCATTTGAAAATGATCTTCCCGGAAGCTTCATCCGAGATGATGGCCGTGGGTAACAGCTTCCGGGAAGATGTTCTCATTTGAAAATGATCTTCCCGGAAGCTTCATCCGAGATGATGGCCGTGGGTAACAGCTTCCGGGAAGATGTTCTCATTTGAAAATGATCTTCCCGGAAGCTTCATCCGAGATGATGGCCGTGGGTAACAGCTTCCGGGAAGATGTTCTCATTTGAAAATGATCTTCCCGGAAGCTTCATCCGAGATGATGGCCGTGGGTGACAGCTTCCGGGAAGATGTTCTCATTTGAAAATGATCTTCCCGGAAGCTTCATCCGAGATGATGGCCGTGGGTAACAGCTTCCGGGAAGATGTTCTCACTTCGCGGCGCTGAGGCAACGCCGCGATACGAACAATAATTGCGTTACGAAACAGACGAACCGGGAAAAAGAAAGGTTCCCCCCACCACTATCCACCAACCACTATCCACTAACTCCTCCCTCACCAGCCATACGCCAGGCGCGTAATCAGGCGCTGGGGCAGATTATGCCGGCGCATTCGCTCCTGTGTGGCGTCAATATCATACCCCACGCGGCGATGCTCCCACGTCATTCGCTCCAGGTCCAGCAACGCATAAGCCGCGCGCGGGTCGGCATCCCGTGGCTGGCCTACGCTGCCCGGATTGATGATCAGCCGCTCGCTCTCGTTCAGCGTGAATGGCTGTCCATATAGCGGCGCGCGCGTCGTCACGCGGTCGTCGCGCAGAGCATAGATGATGGGGACGTGCGTATGCCCGACGAGGCAGTTGCTTGTCTCGAAGTGATTGAAGTTGACGGCAGCCGTGGCTGCGTCCAAAATGTATTCCCAGACGGGCTGGCGCGGACTGGCGTGCGCCAGCGTGAAGATTGGCTCAATGAAGATCAGCGACGGCAGTTCTTCCAGGTAGGCGCGACTTTCTGGCGTTAACTGATCTTGCGTCCAACCAATGGCCTGGCGCGCCTCCGGGTTGAAGGTGTTGATGTCCAGCCGGTCCAGGACGGCCCAATCGTGGTTGCCGGACAGCGAAATGTGCGGCAGCGATTGCAGCAACGTCACGCATTCGTTCGGATCAGGGCCGTAGCCAACCACATCGCCCAGACACCAAACCTGGTCCCAGGCTCCCTGGGCATCCGTCAGAACAGCCTCCAACGCGGTTAGATTTGCATGAATGTCGGAGATGATGAGTAAACGCATGGTGATTCCTTTACGACGATTTGCTATGATACCATGATTGCGACGGAAAAGGGTATAATGATAGTATGGCGATTCTGGACGATAAGACGCTGGATTTTATCAGCAGCAGCGAGGCGCAAACGGAGCGATTGGGCGTGCGCCTGGGCGAACTGTTGCAACCGATGGACGTGATTTGTCTCTCCGGGGAACTGGGCGCGGGCAAAACCGTGCTGGCGCGGGGCATTGGTCGCGGCTGGGGCGCAGGGCAGCGTGTCACCAGCCCCACGTTCACGCTGGTGAACCAATATCCGCGCCTGCGTGATGGCCTGATGCTGTACCATGTGGATTGCTATCGCCTGGAAACGCTGGCGGACGCGATTACGGTGGGGCTGGAGGATATGTTCGCCAGCCGCGCCGTCCTCATGATTGAATGGCCGGAGCGGATTGAGGCGTTGCTGCCCGCCGACCGCCTCACTATAGCGTTGCGGCACATCAATGAGACGCGCCGTGGCGTACGCATTTCCGCCTCGGAAGACCGTTCTCTGGAATTGCTGAAGTTGTTCCGCCAGAGCGCCTTCGGTGTTTGAGACGATGACGGCCTTCCCGGAAGCTGGTTAGTAAGACTGACAACTATCACTTCATTTTTCTCATGCTATTAGCTATTGATACCGCAACTCGCTGGCTTGGCCTGGCTTTGCATGACGGGCAAACGGTCATGGCGGAGTTGGGCTGGCAATCGATGAACACGCAGACGGTGGCGTTGACGCCGACGATTGCGATTGTGTTGCAACGTGCCGGCATTTCCCCCTCAGACCTGAAAGGAATAGGCGTGGCAATTGGTCCTGGCTCCTACACCGGCCTGCGCGTTGGACTGGGCGTGGCCAAGGGGCTGAGCCTTGCCCATCGCCTGCCGCTGTTTGGCGTGTCCACGCTGGACATCCTGGCGGCGGGCATTGGGCAGGAAGAAGGCGACCTGATCGCCATTGCCGAGGCGGGGCGCAGCCGCGTTTGCGCCGGGCGCTACCGCTGGCACAAACGGCGCGGCTGGCAGCCAGGAGGCGCGCCGGACATTTACGCCTGGGAGGATTTGCTGGCTGTGGTGGAAGCGCCGGCATTTTTCGCGGGGGAGATTGACGCGGACGCGGCGCGGCTGATTCGTCAGGCGGGAAAGGGGTTTCAGGTTATGCCGGCATCCGTCAACGTCCGCCGTGCCGGATACCTGGCTCAAATCGCCTGGAACCGCCTCCGTCGCGGACAGGCGGACGATGCCGCCGCCCTCTCGCCCCTTTATCTGCGCGATCCTGCCGGCAAACCCATCACGCCATGACCCTACCCTACGGGAAAACACCACCTTGATTAACCACGCTCCCACCCCCGACCAGGTAGCCATCCATCCCCCCGCGCCCCTCATCCTGCGCCCCATGATGCTGGACGACGTGGACAACGTGATGGACATCGAGAGCCAGGTCTACACCCAGCCCTGGTCCGCCCGCGGCTACCGGCATGAACTCACGCGCAACGATCTGGCTCACTACCAGGTTCTCCTCTGGGATGATGGCGCGGAGGCCCCGCTGCTGGTCGGCTACACCGGCTACTGGCTCATCGTGGACGAAGTCCACATCAGCACCATCGTTGTCCGTCCTGATTGGCGCGGGCGCGGGTTGGGCGAACTGCTCTTCCTCAACGCCCTTTTGCAGGCCAGCGCCCAGGGCGCGACCATCGCCACCCTGGAAGTGCGCCGCACCAACCTGGTGGCGCAACTGCTGTACAAAAAGTACGATTTCGTCGTCATGGGCGAGCGTCCTCACTACTACAACGACAACGGCGAGGATGCGCTGGTGATGACGCTGGAGCCGCTGGACGACATCGCCCTGGCAAACTTGCGCCGCCATTGGACTATCCTCCGGGCGCGGCTGCAAACGGTAAGCCCGTCTGTCGGCGAGCGTGTACAATAAAGCGTACTTACTGCCAGGAACGGCACTCCTTTGAGGAATGGTGTTCCGCGCTGGTTTTCGCCTTAAAATTTTACTGGCTGATCATTGATTGTGTGCCGGCATTTGGCGCAAGCCCCCCCACTTACTCGCCCCTCGCCACTTGCCCCTCGCCACTCACCAAAAGCCACATTTCCTGGGAACACATTACATGAACATCTTCATCACCGGCGGCGCGGGCTTTATTGGTTGCAACTGCGCCGACTTTTTTTTGCGCCAGGGCCACCACGTCACCCTTTTCGATAACCTCTCCCGCAAGGGGGCGGCGGCCAATCTGCCCTGGCTGCGACAGCAACATGGCGACCGCTTTGATCTGATTGTGGGCGATGTGCGCGACTACGCGGCGCTGGAAAGCGGCATCGGCGGCGCGGATGTCGTGCTGCATCTGGCGGCGCAGGTGGCCGTGACCACCTCCGTGCAAAACCCGCGCGAAGATTTCGAGATCAACGCCCTGGGCACGTTTAACGTGCTGGAGGCGGTGCGCCATCACGCGCCGCGGGCGACGGTGCTCTATGCCTCCACGAATAAGGTGTACGGCGGCATGGAGGAGGTGCGCGTGGTGGAGGCGGAAAGCCGCTACGCCTACGCTGATTTTCCGCATGGGGTGAGCGAGGATTATCCGCTTGATTTTCACTCACCCTATGGCTGTTCCAAAGGGGCGGGAGACCAGTACATGGTGGATTATGCGCGCATCTATGGCTTGCAGACGGTGACGTTTCGCCAATCCTGCATTTATGGGCCACGACAGTTTGGCGTGGAGGACCAGGGTTGGGTGGCGCATTTTGTCATCGCCAGCGTGATGGGGCGACCGATTACGATTTATGGGGATGGGAAGCAGGTGCGGGATTTGTTGCATGTGGCGGATTTGGTGCGGGCGTATGATGCCGGCATTTCCCGTAGCCACGAACTCGCCGGAAAAGCCTTCAACCTCGGCGGCGGCCCACAAAACACCCTCTCCGTCTGGGCCGAATTCGGCCCCCTGCTGGCGGACCTGCTCGGCCACCCCGTCCCCGTGCGGTACGGCGATTGGCGTCCGGGCGACCAAAAAGTGTTCATCGCCGACACCCGCCGCGCCGCCGCCGCCCTCGGCTGGCAGCCGACCATCTCCCCGCGCCAGGGCATCGCCGATCTGGTGGCCTGGGTGCGGCAAAATCAGGATTTGTTTGCGTAATTCGCGGGGAGAGAGAGATGGCACAGTTAACCGGTCAGGAACGGGCGAAATATGTGCAGCGGATGTTTGCCGGCATTGCCACCCGCTACGACCTCATGAATCGACTGATGACGGCCGGGCAAGACGTGCGCTGGCGGCGCTACGTCATCCGCCAGGCACGCCTGCCCGCCGGCGGCAGCCTGCTGGACATCGCCACCGGCACCGGCGAAATCGCCCTCGAAGGATTGCGCCAGGTCCCCGATTTGCGCGCCGTCGGTGGCGACTTCACTCTGGAGATGATGCAGGCCGGCCGGCAGCGCCCGGAACGCCGCCGCATTCGCTGGGTGGGCGCGGACACCCTGGCCCTCCCCTTTGCCGACAACACCTTCGACGCCGTCACCTCCGGCTTCCTCATGCGCAACGTGATTGATGTGCCCGGCGCGTTTCGGGAGCAGATGCGCGTCACCCGCCCCGGCGGATGGGTGGTGGTGCTGGAATCCAGCCCGCCCAAGAAAAATGCCATGGAGCCGTTTATCCGCTTTCATCTGAACACCATCATCCCCACCCTGGGGCGGTTGATCGCCGGGCACGCCGACGCCTACCGTTACCTGCCGGAATCGACGCAAATGTTTCAAGACCCCGACTCGCTGGCGGACATCATGCGCCGTGTCGGCTTCACGGACGTCAGCTATCGTCTGTTCATGTTCGGTACGATTGCCGTGCATGTGGGGAGGGTGGCGAGGGGCGAGTAGCGAGGGGCGAGGGGCGAGTAGCGAGGGGCGAGGGGCGAGGGGCGAGTAGCGAGGGGCGAGTAGCGAGGGGCGAGTAGCGAGGGGCAAGTGGCGAGGGGCAAGTGGCGAGGGGCGAGTAGCGAGGGGCGAGGGGCGCGAGCGAGCAAACCCGCAAACTCGCATACTCCTCGCGAAGCAAACTCGAGGGCAAACTCGCAAAGTCGCAAACTCAGAAACCGCAAACTCGCAAACTCGCGAGGGGCGAGTAGCGAGTAGCGAGGGGCAAGTGGCAAGTTGACCCGCCGACTCGCCGACTCGCAAACTCGCAAACTCGCAAACTCGCAAACTCGCAAACTCGCAAACTCGCAAACTCGCAAACTCGCAAACTCGCATACCCGCATAACCGCAAACTCGCAAACTCGCAAACTCGCAAACTCGCAAACTCGCAAACTCGCAAACTCGCAAACTCGCAAAGGAGAATGACATGGAATATCGTTTTTTAGGACGCACGGGGGTGAAGGTTTCCAACCTTTGTTTTGGCACGATGTCGTTTGGTGGGGATGCGGATGAGGCGGTGTCGGGGGAGATGTATGCGCGGTGTCGAGATGCCGGCATTAACTTCTTCGACTGCGCCAACGTGTATCAGCGTGGCCGTTCCGAGGAAATCCTGGGCCGCCTCATCGCCGGCTCCCGCGACGAAATCTTCATCACCAGCAAAGTCTACTTCGCCATGGGGCCAGACATGAACGCCATGGGCGCATCCCGCCGTCACATTCACCAGGCCGTGACCGCCAGCCTGCGCCGCCTGCAAACAGACTACATCGACCTCTACTTCATCCACCGCTTCGACGAGCGCACCCCCCTCGACGAAACCCTGCGCGCCCTGGACGACCTGGTGCGGCAGGGCAAAGTCCTCTACCTGGGCGCCAGCAACTTCGCCGCCTGGCAGATCGCCAAAGCGCTGGGCATTTCCGCCAAAGAAGGCTGGGCGCGTTTCGAGTGCATTCAACCGATGTATAACCTGGTGAAGCGGCAGGCGGAAGTGGAACTCCTGCCCCTGGCCGCCTCCGAACAGTTGGGCGTCATTCCCTACAGCCCGCTGGGCGGCGGCCTGCTCACCGGCAAATACGGGCGCGACCGGCAGCCGCAGAGTGGGCGACTGGTGGAGAACACCATGTACCAGACCCGCTATGGCGATGAGTGGGTCATGGACGTGGCGGATGATTTCGCCGCCCTGGCGCGGGCGCGCGGCTACGATCCCGTCGCGCTGGCCGTGGCCTGGGTAGGCAGCCACCCCGCCGTTACCGCGCCCATCATTGGCGCGCGCAGCGTGGCGCAGCTAGAAGGGTCGCTGCGCAGCGTGGACATCCCCATGACGCCGGAACTGCGCGCCGAAATCGCCGCCCTGTCTCCCGAACCGCCCCCGGCCACCGACCGCAACGAAGAGCGCACGCCGCACAACTATGGACTTCGCTAGACGGCTGGCGAGGGGAAAATGTGGAAGGGTCTTTCGAATTTCATGGGGGAATGGAGGCTCTAGCCGAAACATGGGGGGAGTGGAGGCTTTAGCCGGAACGTTCCAGGCGGCGTGCTGCATCACTAAAAAGGAAAATCCTGATGAAACAAACCCTGATTTTGTTACTGCTCCTGTGCCTGCTGGCTGCCTGCGGGCAGTCGCAGGTTGCCCTGGAGCCAACGGCAGCCATGCCCACGGAAGCGCCCACTGCCGTGGCCCAAGCCACCATAACGACGGCTCCCACGACAGCCGCGCCTGCGCCCACGGATACGGCAGTGGCCGCCGTTTCCACCACCGCGCCGACGGAAGCGCCCGTTGCGGCGGAACCAACAGAACCCACGGCTGCCCCGCCTACGGCGACGACCTCACCAGAATCTAGCGCGGGACGGGATGATGCCGGCATTTTCTACCTCGGCCAACCAGACGCCCCCGTCACCGTGCGCGACTACTCCGACTTCCTCTGAAGCACCTGCCGCGCCTACGTGCTAGGCGCAGAGCAGCAAATCGTGGACACATTTGTGCCCACGGGCCAGGTAAAAGTCGAGTTCTCCCCTATTCTGGACTTAGGAACCAACAGCCTCAACGCCGCCGCCGCCGCCTACTGCGCCGGCTTCCAGGACCCGCTGGCCTTTTGGGCGCTGCATGATGCCTTTTTTGCCGACCAGGGCAGCGTTTATCGTGCGGACCGCGATTACTTCGTCAACGCCGCCGCCAGCGTGGGCGTGGACCAGGCCGCCTTTGCCAGCTGCTACGACAGCGGCGAGGCGCACGACCTGGTGACGCAGCACGATGACGCCCGCCGCCGGCAAAACATCGCCATTCGCCCCACCATTGACATCAACGGCCAGCTTCTCTTTGGCGCGCAGCCGTTCGAGGCGTTCGAACAAGTCATCCGCGCCGCCCTGCCGTAACGATGAAGTGCGACGCGCTTTTGCAGGGCGTCGCACTTGGATTATACTCTGCCCATCGCGCCTGATATGTTTGTGGAGGGAAGGTAAACGATGGACGGAGCGCCAGAAGATGGGTTGTCGCCAGCTTTGTATCAAGAAATGCCCGCCGCCTTGAAAGAATGCGGCGGGTTTACCACGTATGCACAGTTGTGGGCTATTTTTGCCCACCCGTGGCTGCAACCATGGCAGAGTCAGTTGCAGAAAGGTCATTCGTTGGGGGAGTTGATTGACTATTTGCTGAACGATTTCTGGCAGAAGCAGGCCGTGGAACAGCAGGTCTCGGTGCTGACGCTGCTGCTGCTGGTGTTGGGGATGCGGCAGCCGGCTGAAGATGCCTGCCGCGAGCGATTGCTGCACCTGGCGCGCCAGCTTGCCGATCCCACACGGGTGGCGGGGTTGCTAAACCAGCATGCATCGCCATCCACGCTGCAATCCGCGCCGCCGGCCGCGCCCGCGCCGCCGCCGTTGAATCCGTTTGGCGTACTGGGCAAGATCATGGCGGCGGAGCAGTACCTGGCGCGGGAGCCATTCACGCGGCAGTTGCTGCATGAATTGCGCAAGGGCAACAACGTTTCCCTGGTAGGGGCGTCGCAAACGGGGAAGTCGTCGCTCTTGTGGCAGGTAGTCCAGCAGGGACCCGCCTGGTTGGAGCGGGCGGCGGCGGATTTCATTTACCTGGATTTGCAGTTGGTGCAGGGGGAGACGGACTTCTTTGACCTGCTCTGCGAGGAACTGGAACTGCCGACCCTGCCGCCCGCTCGCCTGGCGCGGCGGCTGCGCGGGCGGCAAATCGTCCTCTGCCTGGATGAGGCGGAGCGGATGAACCAGGCCAGCTTCAGCCGCGCCCTGCGGGAACAACTGCGCGGCCTGGCGGATGGTCCGGGGCAGCCATTTGTGCTGCTCATTGCCAGCCGCACGCCGTTGTCTCGCCTGTTCCCAGACAGCCAGGATTTATCTTCGCCCTTGTTCAATATTTGCCAGCAAATGGACATGCCCCTGTTCCGCGTGGAGGAGGCGCTGGCGCTGGCGCGGCAGTATTTGCGCAGCACGGGCTGCGCGCTGCCGGAAGCAGACGTACGGCAGGCGTGGCAGGTGAGCGGCGGACGCCCCGCCCGCCTACAGCAGGCGCTGAAAGCGGCCTTTGCCGCCCGCTATGGCTGACGGCGACGGAAGGACGATATGAAAAAACGGCGCAAACCGGAACCCGGCCAGGGGAGCGTGCCCAAACTGGACCTGGCCCCCAAACTGAACCGCCCATTATCGTTGCGGAATCCGCTGGATTATGCGCGGCTGCTGTACTGGGTGTTCTTTTTCCCGCAGGCGTTGCGCTGGTACGAGGAACAACTGCCGCCGCTGCCGGAAAGATTATTGGAACGAGGGAACTGGCGCAGTTGGCTGGCCTTCTTCACCACGCCCACGCCACAGCGCCGCCTGTTGCTGCACGGGCAGTTGCTGACGCTATTTACCCTGCTGCTGTGGTGGCTCGCGGCGGTCGGACTGTCCCGGTTGGGCGTCCCGTTGGATATGCGTTACATAGCAGTCGGCGTGGCGGGTAGCGTGGCGGTTGGCGTGGCGGGTAGCGTGGCGTTTGGCGTGGCGTTTGGCGTGGTGTTTGGCGTGGCGGGTAGCGTGGCGGTTGGCGTGGCGGTTGGCGTGGCGTTTGGCGTGGCGTTTGGCGTGGCGGGTGGCGTGGCGGGTGGCGTGGCGTTTGGCGTGGCGTTTGGCGTGGCGTTTGGCAGGTTGCCAGGGTTTATTATTCGTCGCGTTGCGGATGCCCTCAATCCACGACGCCTCCTGCCTGTGCCTACGGGCAATCGCCTGATCTGGCTGCCACTGCCTCGATTGGAAGACACCCTCTGGCAGTGGTTACAGCAAGACGCGGCGGTGGGCGTCCAAAACCTCAACCAGCTTCTGGCGTATACCTTGCAATTTATTCCCGTCGTGCGCGCCTCGCGCCGCTGGCTGGCGGCGCAGCCCGCCGCCGCCCTGCTCCCCAGCGTCAACCTCCTGGCAACAGACCCGTTCGATTGGAAGTTGCTGCGTTTCAATGCCGCTTCCTTGAATGACCATTTACGCAACAGGTTTTTGGATGGGTTATTTATCTTGCCTGGTCGCAAGATATTACAGCGGCAACTCAATCTGGAGCCAGACCTGACTATGCCCGCGGCGGCTGCCTGCGCGGGCTTCTGGCAGTTGTCTCGCCGGCAATTGCCAGAAGCGGTAGCCGCCTTTGCGTGCGTGCGCGGGCTGCCATTTGGGGAGTGCCTGTATCAAAGCGTCCTGGCGCTGCAAGCGGGGCAGGCTATCACGGAATGGACAGCGATCAGCCCATGGGCGGCAAGCACGGCCTGGCTGGAAATGCCCGGCGCGGAACTGCTGCGCCCGCAGGTGGTGGACGCGCTGCGACAACTGCGGCAGGCGGCGCTGGAGGCGGAAGTGGCCGCCGCCAGCCTCTCTCGCCTCAACCGCAGCGCGGCGCTGAACCGGGCCACGGCTGGCCTGACGCAGCTTCTGGACGACCTGGCGGAGACGTGCCCGCAGCCAGAATGCCCCCTCGTGCAGCAAATCGCGCACCAGTGGCGCGAACTACTGCTGGGCGCGGCGGGCGAAATCGGCCAGATCGTGATCACGCAGCCCGTGGAGAACCCGTTCATCGCCGGTAATCCGGTTACAGGTTCCCTGTTTGTGGGGCGGGAGGAAACGCTGCGCCGCCTGGAGGAGCTATGGGGCAATGCTGACCGCGCGGGCGTGCCGTCAATCGTCCTCTACGGCCACCGCCGCATGGGCAAAACCTCCATTCTGCGAAATTTAGGTCCCCGCTTTGGCTGGAAAACAGTAGTGGCGGTGTGGAATATGCAAATGTTGGGGCGGGCGACGCACACGGGCGCGCTGCTGTACGAACTGGCCCTCACCCTGTACGACGCCCTGCACCCCACGCTGGCTGCCAACCTGGCGGAGCCGACGGAAGCGGATTTCGCGGCACAGTGGTATGTGGCCTTCAACCAGTTCTTGCGCCGCCTGAAAAGCGTCCTCACCGGGCAGCGGGTGATCCTGGCCATTGACGAATTTGAGCTGATCGAACAGGAGATCGCCGCCGGGCGGGTAGAAGCGGAACTACTGGCGTATCTGCGCGGCGTCATTCACAGTGAGTCGTGGTTTGTGCTGGCGCTGGCGGGGCTGCACACGCTGCCAGAGATGGCGGCGGACTACTGGAACCCCCTGTTCGCCAGCGTCACTCCCATACACGTCAGCTTTCTCTCGCTGGCGGCAACAGGGCAACTGCTGGCGAACCCCAGCGACGATTTTCCCCTGAACTTTGACCGCGACACGGTGCAGCGAGTGTATGATTGGGTGCGCGGGCAGCCGTACCTGACGCAGTTGGTGGGGCACACGCTGGTGCGCCGCTACAACGAGCAGGTGTTTGAAGCGCAACAGCCGCGCGAACCCCGCTTCACGGCGGCGGAAGTGGACGCCATCGTCATGGACCCCGCTTTTTACGAGCAGGGGAGTTACTATTTCCAGGGTGTATGGCAGCAGGCGGAAGCGCCGCCCACGGGACAGACGGCCATTCTGCGCGCCCTGGCGGCGCAAGACGCCCCTTGCCCCGCCGGCGTGTTGTGGCAAGAGGCGGGCCTGGATGCGGCAGCGGGCCAGGCGTGCCTGGACACGTTGAAGCAACATGACGTGTTGGCATCCTCCGCCACGACGGATGGTGCGCCACTCCCAGATATTGCCTACGATTTTGCCGTGCCCCTGATGCGACATTGGGTGCGTCGCTTCGGCGCGCCGCATTAACTTCAAGTAGGACTGGACTCTGGCGTTTTTGGAGTGGAGGCTTCAGCCGGTCCACATATGGGGTGATCCGGCTAAAGCCTCGACTCCGATCGCCATATGTGGATTTCGCCAGACTCGAGTAAGGATGCACGATGGAGATTTCACTGCAAGATAAGGTAGCGATTGTGACGGGGGCGGGCCAGGGGTTGGGGGAGGCGATTGCGCACGCGCTGGCGGGGGCGGGGGCGAAGGTGGCGGTGAATGATTTGAACCCGGACCGGGCGGAGCGGGTGGCGGCGGCGATTCGGGCGGCGGGTGGAGAGGCGATAGGGGTGGTGGCGGATGTGAGCAATAAGTTTCAGTGTGTGTCGCTGGTGGAGGCGACGCGGGAGGCGTGGGGACGGCTGGATGTGTTGGTGAATAATGCCGGCATTGAACCCGTCTCCCCTATCCTCACCATGGACGAATGGGACTGGACCCGCTGCATCGATGTCAACCTCAAAGGCGTCTTCTTCATGAGCCAGCTTGTCGGGCGCGTCATGGCGGAGGAGAACCTGGGGCGCGGCGGGGCCATCGTGAACATCAGCTCCATCGCCGGCGTGGAAATCCCCCTCATGCACCGCGCCGCCTACTGCGCCAGCAAAGCCGGCATGGTTGGCTTCGCCCGCGAGTGCGCCCGTGAATTCGCCGCCTACGGCATCCGCGTGAACACCATCGTTGCCGGCGTCTTTATCACGCCTATGACGGAAAAAGCACGTCAGAATCCGGCCATGATGGAAAAGTGGATGGGCGAAATCCCCCTGCGGCGGTTGGGCGACGCCGACGAGATCGCCCGCGTCGCGCTCTTCCTCTGCTCCGACGCCGCCAGCTACATGACGGGCAGCACCATCACCGTAGACGGCGGCAAGGTGATGCGCTAACGCGGGGCATGAACCTGTCCGACACCCCTATGATGTCCGCTTGTGGGCGGGGAGCCTCGTTATGCCTGGCCCCTGCCGGCATTCAGGCTCTGCTCCAATTCGTCCGCCAGCCGCGCCAGGGTATCGCCGCAGCTATCTCCGGGTGAGTATCGCTCACTCAAGACCCGCAAGAACAGCACCAGTCCGTTTTCGCCCGTGCCGCGCGTCCGGCTGAAGAGAAACGCCATCACCAGTTCCGCGCGTTCCTTTACGGTGTCCCCTTCGGGGATGTCGTTGCGCCACGGGCTGATGCGGTTGTCGATGAAGGTGGCCTTGAGGGCGCGCTCGTCGGCAAAGGGGGCGCACGTCATCAGTTGGTCCCGAATGCGCAGCAGCAGGTCGGAGTCAATTCCGGGAAAGTCGCGGCTGACGGATGCCGGCATCATCGGCTTAATCCCCGGCAGTGGAATCGAACGAAACGGCGGCAGCCAGCGCAAAATGTAAATCAGACCCGTCACCGGATAATCAACCGACAGGTCGAGAATGTAGCGACCCCCATCCGGCCCCTTCAATTCCACCTTGTTCGCCCGCGACCGTTCTTCGTACTGCGCGCGCTGCGCCGGGAAGTCAGACGCGGAGGCGTACCGCACCTGTAAATGATGCTCCTGGGGTTTGACGTTGCCCGGCGGCAAGTAGATGCGCAAATGCAGGTTGCGCGTGGGACGATTGATAGTCCACCCCCAATAATCATAATTGTCTTCGTTCGGGTCGAATTGGCCGGGGTCGAGGTAGATGGTGTAAAAATCCCGCGGCAACCGCTGTTCCATCTGGTAGGTCATGCTCTGTCCGCTGAGCAGGGGCGGGTCAATACGCAGTAGCGCGGAGAGGCGTCCGCTCTCGCGTTTGAATTCCGTCACGTCAATCTGCCAACCCGCCGTGAGCGAACTCACCTTGACGAAGTCGGGGTCGATTTCCCACGGCTCCCCCGCTTCTGTCGCGTCTGGCGCATAGAGAAACGTGTCCAGTTCCGCGAATTGGGAAGTGGCCGCCACCTTGATCTCGCGCAGGATGAGGGCGGAGCCATCGTCATTGAGAATGCACTCCACGCGCAGGGAATCATAGGCCATGCCGTACCGTTCGGCGGCGGTGAGGAAGGTGATTTCGTCGTCGGAACGTTCCGCGCCGGGTGATAGAGAAGCGGCTGGCGGGGTGGCGACAGGGAAACGCTCCAGAGTGAGCAGTCGTTCCACGTTTGATTGCATCTGATCCAGCCGTTCCACCAGCGGAGGATAGGCTTGCCGCAGTTGGTTCACGTCGGTCTGTACGCGTGCCAGGCGGACGGCAAAACGCCGGTAGGCGGCATAGATGCGTTGCAGCGTGAAGATGAGGACGTAGATAACCCAGAGGAACACCAGGAGGGCGATGAGCCAGTAGGCGGCGACGGGGGCGGCGGCGCGGGCAAAGGCGACGTAGCCAATGAGGACCATGAGGAGACCAAAGGAGACGACGGCCAAAACGCGGTTGGCGGTGGCGCGCCATAATTCGTCGGCTAGTTTCTTGAACATGGCGTTATTTTATCCTGTTTGCCGGCATCCGCGAGCAGAAAAAGGCGAGGTATGAGGTATGAGGTATGAGGTATGAGGTATGAGGTATGAGGTATGAGGTATGAGGTATGAGGTATGAGGCGGTGAGCACTATGTGACCGTCTATGATAAGGTTGCTCGATAAAATCACACTGGCGGCCCTTCCCCTTTCTCCAGTATAATCAGGTTGGAATTTCATACAGGCGCGACCCGATTTTGCGGGTGGTTGAGTTCTCTGTTGTTGCCCACCGGTGGGGCGCGCCGGCGCAAACTGAGAAAGGATTGGGAACATTATGGGCAATCTACTAGACGTGGTTGGCGGCCTTTTTGACCAGAAATCTAGCAAGCCGGTAGGCGGGAAGCCGGACCCCGTGCGGCGCAAGGTGCTGAAAATCGTCCATGAGGCGCGTGTCCCCAGTGCCGGCAATCGCCGTCTCTCCGAAGTGCTGGGGTGGAACGACCACAAGAAGCTGACGGAAGGCTACATCAGCGACCTGAAGGAAATCAGCTACGGCTACGCCAATTACGAAGTCGTGGACGAAATCGTGATCGAAGGCTTTCCCGTCAAGGCGGATGGTTTCAACTATAACGCGGAACAGTTTGTAAAATTGTGGAAGGCCAAGAGTGGCTTCCACGACCCGGATCAGGTGGACTACATGGCCCTGGTGCGGGAGTTTAAGATGGTGGAGCGGGTGAATGCCGGCAGCATCGACGAAATATGGCTGTTTGGCTTCCCCTACGCCGGTTACTACGAATCCATCATGGCCGGGCCGGGCGCCTTCTGGTGCAACGCGCCCGCGCTCGAAGGCACGGACAATTGCCGCCGCCGTTTTGTCATCATGGGTTTCAACTATCAGCGCGGCGTGGGCGAAATGCTGGAGAACCTGGGGCATCGCGCCGAGTCGATTATGCGCCACGTTTACCGGAAAACGAAGGGTGAAGACAATCTGTGGGAGCGGTTTGCCCGCTACGATCAGACGCATCCGGGCCAGGCGGAGGTGGGCATCATGCACTTCGCGCCGAACAGTGAGCGGGACTATGACTGGGGCAACAAGCGCAAAGTCCCCAGCCGCTGCGATACCTGGTACAACTTCCCCAATCTGTCGGGCCAGCCGCGCATCGTGGATAATGCCGAATGGGGTGGCGGCGAGATCCGCGCCCACCACAAATGGTGGTTCAAACACATGCCGCACATTACGGGCGAGGCCAACCGCATCTCCTACAACTGGTGGGAGTACATCATTGATCCGAATACGGTGCGGTAGAAGGCGGGTGATGAAAAAACCGGGTTTTTATCAAAAACCCGGTTTTTCGTGACGCTCACCCACTCACTTCGTCGAGGATTTGCCAGATGGCGTCGAGCCAGTCGAGGTGTTCCGGCTTCATGAGGCATGAGCGGAGGCAGGTGATGTGGTCCTGATCCGCAATGAGGTCGGGCCAGGTGGGGGCGAAGAAGGCGGCGGGGAGTTGGGCCAGGGCCAGGTGCAAGTTGCGGGCGGCGGCGGCGGTGAAGATGGCCTGCGCGCGGGCGGAGGCTTCGCTGGCGCTGCCGGCATTTACCGCCCACACCACAATGTCCAACTCCGGCATGAATGGCAACCGAAAACGGGAATCTTCGTCTAATCGTTGCGCCAGGAGGAGGGCCGCCTGCCGGCATTTCTCCAAATCCGCGGCAAAATCCCCCCCACGTCGCGGCGGCAGCAGTTGGTGCGTCGCCCACAACCCCACCGCCGCCGCCCCCGCCCGCGAACACTCCAGACTGATCTCCCCCAGGTGCAGCTCCGCCGACGTAAAATACGTATACGGCGAATCATGCCGGTAAAACGCGCCCACCGCCGGGTCCCGAAACAGAACGCAGCCACAGCCATACGGCTGCAAACCATGTTTGTGTGGATCGATGGCGATGGAATCCACCGCGCCTAAATGGTCGAAAGCGGTCCGCGCTGATGCCGACAGGTTGTCCGCCAGCGTAAAATACCCCCCGTAAGCCGCATCGACGTGAACGCGAAAGCCATGCCGCGCCCGCAAATCCAGAATCGCCGGCAGCGGGTCCACCGCGCCCGTGGCCGTCGTCCCCAGCGTGACCACAACCGTTCCCACATCTCCTTGCGCCAGGCGTGCGTGTAATGCCGGCACATCCATGCGCCCCCAACTATCCGTTGGCACGGCGGCAAAGGGCAGTTGCAACACGGCGCTGATGCGGCTGTGCGTATAATGCGCCTGTGTGGATGCCAAAACCGTCTGGCCCGGTCGCTGCCGCCCCGCCACCCACAACGCCTCCAGATTCGCCAGCGTGCCCCCGCTGGTCAAATGCCCCAGGTGCGTCTCCCAGCCAAACATCCCCGCCAGTTCCGCCACCACTTCCTTTTCCATCGCCGAACTGGCTCGTCCCCCATCCAGTGCATGGTTATTCGGGTTCAGCCACATCGCCAGCGCATACGCCAGCCGCGCTACCGGGTGGGGCGGCTTGAGCATCTGCCCCGCGTAGAGCGGATGGTGATAGGGGTAATTATCCTGCAGCCGCTCCGCCACCTGGCGCAAAACCGCTTGCAGGCGCGGCAAATCCGGGTTGGATGACACAGCGGGCAAATCCGCGAATCCCGCGTCCAGCCGCGCCAACGCCTCCCCTAGCAGTTTCCAGCTTTCCTGATCAAAACTCACGTTGCCCTCCAAATTGGTAACTACCTGGCCCATTGCCTGCGCCTTTAGGCCGTTGCCTGCGCCTATAGGCCGTTGCCTGAGCCTTTAGGCTGTTGCCTGAGCCTGCCGAAGGCAAGATGGGCTTCGACAAGCTCAGCCCGCGAGGGAGTCAGGCGGGGTGTATCCGCTTCAGAATAAGCATGTAATACTGAAATGCTGACTGAAAACCTGTCGCTACCTCTTCATAAAGATAGTCAATGTAACCTTCCTCGGCTACCGCGAACTCCGCTGCTACAGCTTTCAACCAACGCTTAACTTCCCTTTCCTTTTTGGGCGATTTGTGTACAAAAAGGAATAAAAAGCCATTCTCGCTAATGTGATTTATTAGGGTGTTGAGCAAATCCACCTCCTTGTTTTTGTCAGCCTTCTCGAAATGCAAAATTGAATCAAGCACAACCGCATCGTACTTATCATGCAGCTCATATTCATAAATGTCTGCAACGACCCCATTTACAGGAAGATCCCCTTTCTTGGCTCTTTCTAGCATTTGAGCAATGCCAACATACGAAGTGTCAACACCGATAACCCTGTAGCCATACCTGGCCAGCATCAAGGCATCTCTTCCTTGCCCACACCCTAAATCGAGGGCGGTACCTCCCTGTTTTGCGTGTTGCTTTACAAATTCCTCAAACTCAGCGTACGGAGAGCCGAACAAGTTGCTCTCGACTTGATATTGCTTATCATAATTGGTCATGAACCGTGCCTTTACTTTGACCCGTGGTCGGCTTTCCCGACCCCGAACTACTGCGATTGCGCTGTGCTCCTGTGTCATTTGACACAGGCCATCCCGTGTTCCGCGCGTTGTGCCCTTCATCCGCGCTTAGTGAGCGTCCAGAATTTAGTTCTCCCGTGACTGTCCAGCCTTGGGGAATATAGTCCCAAATATCTTCCCGGAAGCTCGATTTCAAGCCCCAAACGCCGCATCATTCGGGTTGTATGGCATCAAAACAGCTTCCGGGAAGGTGGTCGTTAATAGTTACGTTCTCCCGTAACTGCTAAGCCAGATTGGACCAATTTTCTTCGGTGAATAGGGTCATTGAGCGCCGGAAATTGGTCCAATCTCCAGAGAGCGCCTAAGTAATCGTCCAAAATTAACTTGCTGAGATTGGTCCAATCTTGAAGATTGGACCAATCTTAAAAACGGGAAGTTTTTATAGACGGTCACTAAGATTGATTCATTCTCCAAGAAGGAACCAATCGCTATGGGCGCATCCATTATCTCTAATCGTAAATACGGATGCGCCCTGGACGCCCGACCTGTCTCCATGCCGTATCTTAGTTCAATGCACCCCCTTCGTCTATAATGTTTTGTTCTCAGGCAACTTTATGCTAACATCAAACTGGCTTTCCAGCCTGGCTGGATGCGCCCGCTTCTGGCGTCACGCTCGCGTTGTCACTCATTGTATGCCGGCACAATCACCCAAAGGGTGTGTTTTATTTCAGTTAACTGTTGCTTGCCGGCGGACAATTCGCTGAATTGTCCGCCGCCGTGAAGGGACAATTTAGGCAAATTGTCCTACGGCGCGGGCAGCCTGAACAACCCATTTGAAACACACCCTCACCCAAATAACCCTGGCGCACCCTTCATTCGCCGCCGTCGCTCACGTTATCGCATCTGGGAATAAATATGAAGCAATACGGTCGGATCGCTGGTTGGGGCAAATACACCCCCGCCAAAATTATCACCAATCATGACCTGGAAAAGCAAATCGACACAAACCATGAGTGGATTGTGCAGCGCACGGGCATCCATGCGCGCCATGTCGCGGAGCCGGGGGAAACGACCTGTACGATGGCGGTGGCGGCCAGCCGCCAGGCGCTGACGCGGGCCGGCCTCACGCCCAATGATCTGGACATGATCATTGTGGCGACATCCACCCCGGACCACCTGATTCCGGCCCTTTCCAGTGAGGTACAGGATGCGTTGGGGGCGAAGGATGTGCCGGCATTTCAGCTAGGCGCGGGGTGTGCCGGATTCATCTACGCCCTCAGCACCGCCTACCAGTTCATCCACAGCAGCGCTTACCGCAACATCCTCGTCGTCGGGGCTGAACTCCTCAGCCGCTCCCTCGACTGGAACGACCGCGCCACCTGCATCCTCTTTGGCGACGCCGCCGCCGCCATGATCGTCCAGGCCACCGACCAACCCTGCGGCCTGAAGAGCTTCGTCCTCGGCTCCGATGGCAGCCAGGGACACCACCTCCTCGTGCCCGCCGGCGGCTCCGCCGAACCCTTCGGACCCGACACCTACGCCAACGGGCGGCAATATGTGCAAATGAACGGGCGCGAAGTCTTCAAATTCGCCACCCGCGTCATCGGCCAGAGTTGCCGGCAGGCCGTCGCCAAAGCCAGCCTCACCCTCGACGACATCCGCTGGATCATTCCCCACCAGGCCAACCTACGCATCATTGACGCCGGCGCGCGCCAGCTAGGGCTGCCGCTGGACCGTTTCATCGTCAACATCCAGGAATACGCCAACACCGCCTCCGCC
Source organism: Ardenticatenales bacterium (assembly GCA_020634515.1). NCBI lineage: Bacteria > Bacillati > Chloroflexota > Ardenticatenia > Ardenticatenales > Ardenticatenales bacterium. The sequence continues at coordinate 120,310 of JACKBL010000007.1, forward strand.
TCCGTGCCCCTGGCCCTGATCGAAGCCCTGGACAAAGGCCAGGTGCAGCCCAGCGACAACCTGCTCATGGTTGCCTTCGGCGCGGGCCTCTCCTGGGGGGCCGCTGTTCTACAAATGTCCCCCTAGCCTGCGCGCCGACATCAAAACACCAAAACCCAAAACCCGGTTTCTTCGGGTTAAACCGGGTTCTCAGAACAAAAAAACCGGGTTTTTTCGGGTTAAAAAAACCGGGTTCTTCTCAAAAACCCGGTTTTTCGGTTTTTCGGGAAACTAAAATGCAAACAGACCGCGATCAACTCAGTGCCGATATTCACCTCCTGGGCGACATCCTGGGAAAAGTGATTCGCCAGCAGGCCGGCATCGAACTCTACGAGTTGGAGGAACGCATCCGTGCCCTCACCAAAGCGCGTCGCGTGGACCAGACGCCGGAAATAGACGCCCATCTCTCCCGCCTGGTGGATAGCCTGACGCTGGCGCAGGCGGAAACGGTGGCCCGCGCCTTCACCACCTATTTCGAGCTGGTCAATCTGGCGGAGGAGATGCACCGCATTCGCGTGCTGCGGCAGCGGGAGCGCGACCTGTATCCCACGCCGATGAAGGAATCGATTGCTGCCGGCATTGCCACCCTCTGGGAAATGGGCATGGACGAGCAAGAAATGGCCCGCCTCCTCGACCGCCTGCGCGTCGAACTCGTCTTCACCGCCCACCCCACCGAAGCCCGCCGCCGCACCGTCCTCTCCAAACTGCGCCGCATCAGCCACGCCCTGCACGAACTCGAAGTGCGCGACCTCGTCCCCAGCGAACGCGCCACCCTTATCGCCGAAATCACCGCCGAAATCACCAGCCTTTGGGCCACCAGCCGCAACCGCGTCACCAAACCCGACGTCAGCGACGAGGTAAAAACCGGTCTCTACTACCTGGACAGCACCGTCTGGGACATCCTCCCCGAAATCTACCAGGCCATGCACAAAGCCCTGGCCCAACATTACCCCACCCTCGACCTGCCGCCGTGCTTCCTCACCTTTGCCTCCTGGATGGGGGGCGACCGGGATGGCAACCCCTTCGTCACCGCCCCCGTCACGGCGGAAACGCTGCGCCTCCACCGTGGGCTGGCTGTTGAGCGCCACCGCAAAGGCGCGGGCGAACTCAACCGCTCCCTCAGCATGTCCGACCGCCTCATGCAGATCGGGCCGGAACTGGACGCCGCTCTGTCAGCCGCCGCCGCTCATGACTCCGCGCACGTGGGCTACCTGCGGCAGCGGTATCCGCATGAACCGTACCGCCTGCTGGCCGCCATCCTTGCCGCCGACCTGGGCGAAGCATCGCAAGATGACGTGGTGGCTCGCCTGGAAGCGCCGGAAACTGCGTCGCCGCCGCCGCGCCTGCTCACGGGCGATGATCTGCTCGATCCGCTGGCGCTGCTGGACCGCTCCCTGCGCCAGAATGGCTTCCAGACCATCGCCGACACGGAACTGACGCGCTTCCTGAACCAGGCGCGCGTTTTTGGCCTGTACGCCGCCCGCCTGGACATTCGCCAGGACAGCGGCTACAACGAGGCCGTCCTCACGGAACTGCTGCGCCACCTGGGTCTTTGCCCGGACTACGGCGCGCTCCCGCCGGATGAGCGCGCCGCGCTGCTGACGCGGCTTCTGGACGAACCGGCCCCGGACGTGTGGGCGCTGGCCGGGCATCCCTTTTCCGCGCAAACGCAGGAAACACTGCACCTGTTCCGCCTCCTCACACGCGCCGTGCGCACCTATGGCCCCCAGGTGATCGGCCCGTACATCATCAGCATGACGCGCGGCGTCCAGGACATGCTGTCGCCGCTGCTGCTGGCTTACTGGCATGGCCTGGACCTGAACCCGGACCAACCGGAAGGTCTGGCGATTGCCCCCCTGTTTGAAACGCGCGCCGATCTGGAGGCCGGCCCAGCCATTATGACGGCTATGTTCACGCATCCTGCCTACCGCCGTCATCTGGAGCGACTGGGGCGGCAGCAGACGATCATGATCGGCTATTCAGACAGCAACAAGGACGCGGGGTATCTGACGGCGAGTTGGGAGTTGTATCGGGCGCAGGAGGGGTTGGCGGAGGTATGCCGGCATCATGCCATCCTCCTCACCCTCTTCCACGGGCGCGGCGGCACGATTGCCCGCGGCGGCGGCCCCGCCAATCGCGCCATCCTGGCCCAACCCCCCGGCTCCGTTGGCGGGCGCATCCGCATTACCGAACAAGGGGAAGTGATCGACATCCATTACGGGCAGCCGGCCATCGCCCGCCGCCACCTGGAGCAGGTCGTCCACGCCACGCTGCTCTCCAGCGCCCCTGGCCGCGGCGTGGAGCCGGAACCCGCCTGGCGCGCCGCGCTGGATCAACTCTCCGACATTTCCTACCGGGCATATCGCGCCTTTGTGTACGAGACGCCGCCGTTTCTTGAGTTCTGGCAGCAGGCCACGCCCATTCACGAGATCAACGGACTGCGCATTGGTTCCCGCCCCGCGCGGCGCAAAGGGGGCAATGTCTTCAGCGGGCTGCGGGCGATTCCCTGGGGCTTTAGCTGGATGCAGAGCCGCTTTGTGCTGCCCAGTTGGTTCGGCCTGGGGACGGCACTGGAGCAGTATGCGCTTGGTGGGGAGGAGCAATTGGAGCTGCTACGCGCGATGTACCGCGAGTGGCCTTTCTTTTACACGGTGCTGAACAACGCGCAGGTGTCGTTGGGCAAGGCGGACATGGGCATCGCCCGTATTTACGCGGATCTGGCGACGGACGCGGCAGTGCGCGAGCAGATTTTCGGCACGATTGCCGCCGAGTTTGCGCGCACCGTGCGCTGGATTCTGCTGGTGAGCGGACAGCGGGAGATTCTGGACAACGAGCCGATATTGCAGCGGTCTATTCGCCGCCGCAATCCGTATGTGGATCCGCTGAACTTTATTCAGGTGAGCCTGCTGCGGCGGCTAAGGGCGCTGCCGGATGCGGATAGCGAGGAGGCGCGGCAACTGGTGCGCGTGATTGCGTTGACGATTAACGGGGTGGCTTCGGGGTTGAAAAATACGGGGTAGAAAAGGAGCGCGGGAAACAGGGCTGCGCCCGCGCTCCGGGGGGGATCACAGAGCCGGTTGCTTCTTCAAGCGGTTCACGTACTGCTTGCGGAATTTGGCGACTTTGGGGGCGATGACGACGCGGCAGTAGCCTTGATATGGGTTGCGGGCGTAGTATTCCTGGTGGTATTCCTCGGCCAGGTAGAATTCGGGGGCGGGGGTGAGTTCGGTGACAATGGGGCGGTCCCAAATGCCGGCATCTCCCACTTCCTTAATCACCGCAAAAGCCGTCGCTTGTTGCTCAGGCGAGTGGTAGAAGATGACGGAACGATACTGCGGCCCGACATCGTTTCCCTGGCGGTTGAGGGTGGTGGGGTCGTGGATGGTGAAGAAGACCTGGAGGATTTCTTTGTAGGAAATGATGGCGGGATCAAATGTGATGCGGATGACTTCGGCGTGGCCGGTATTGCCGGCACAAACCTGCTGGTACGTGGGATGGGGCATGCGACCGCCCGCGTAGCCGGACTCCACGCTCAACACGCCCATCAACTCATCGTACACAGCTTCCAGACACCAGAAACAACCGCCGCCCAATGTGGCGACTTCCATGTTTGTGGCGGCTTGCGGAGCAGAATTCGATTGCATAAGATAGCTCTTCCTTTTGCGAAAATATTCAAGTACGGCAGACCAGGCGCCTGTTGCAAAACAGTCGCCCATATTTGATTGTAACGAGCGCGGCGTCGGCAACAAACCGCTATGCTCCCCTTCTCAGCAGATGTTCAAGAAACCGTCTCCTCTCCAGGTGGGCGTTGGCGCGGGTGGGAACATAGACCAAGCCCTAAGGAACGGGAAATAAATAAGACAACGAAGTTGTTTCCTTACCGTTCCTTCAAACTGACGATGCAATTCCGTGCTTGATTTCATCGCCAGTCTTCAGGGTTTACATTCCGTGACGGCGAGTGTGGTATGATCCGGGCGCGTCGCGTTCAGGCTTGGGTGGCGCGCTTCTGACGAATTAATGGATTGATGACTGAACTATGAAGAATACGGACAAGCGCGTACAGCGCACGCGCAAACGGCTGGCGGAGGCCCTCAGCGCCCTGACGCTGGCGCAAGGGTACGAAGCCGTGACGATCCGCGATATTACGCGGCGGGCGGGCGTGGGGTATGCGACCTTTTTCCGCCATTACAAAGATAAAGATGCACTTCTGATTGACGTGATGAATGCGTTCATCCAGGAGTTGAAGGATTTGCTCTCGCAGGCGGGCGAGGCTTCGGCGGCGGCGGAAGGAGCGTTAATTTTTGCGCATGTGCATGAGAAGCGCGATCTTTATCGGATTTTGCTCAGTGGGCAAGGCACGCAGGATATTCTGGCGCATGTGCAGGAGGTGAGCGCGCGGGAGGTGCTGGTGGGAAAAGTGGCGCGGGAGGGGAGTCCTGTGCCGGCATTAATCGCCGCCAACCACATCGCCGTTTCCACCATGGCCCTGATCAAATGGTGGCTGGACCACGACATGCCCTACACCATCGCCCAAATGGGCTACATCTACAGCGAACTCATCATGCGCCCCACCGAAACCGTTGCTTTCACCTCCTCCTCTTGATAATAGAGCGTAGAAGAACGCGGATAGGTAACCACAACCGCTCTCTGGAGAGGGGACCAATCTCACCAGAGAAAATTGGTCCAATCTGGCTTGGCAGCTACGCGGATAGAATACAAATCCGCGAAATCCTGATTATCACAATCCGGCACACCTTGTGACGCCGCATCCCTCGTGGCTACCCCGCCCGTGGGAAACTCCTTTGGCATAATCCCATGACCCCACCCACGGACAACAGGCAGCGCCGTCGGCGCGATGAACGCCAGCTTCTGGCCCTGGTAGCCGCCGCCCTGATCCTCGTCGGCGGAGCCGTGATCGCCCTCATTTACGGTTGGTCCGCCTTGCTCGCCGCCCTGCCCTGCCTGCTCGGCGGCGCGGGCGTGATTGCCCTGCTTTACCTGCTGCTGGTACTTCTGGAGAAATGGGTGCAGCGGCGCAGGTAGTGGCGCACGGCGCGCGCCGGGGGAGCCACACAAATTCTGCGCCGCTTCTTAACATTTCCTTCATATTATTTTAGTATTCTGATGCCAGGATTTAGCGGAGAAAGCGTCTCCCTCTTCGGAGGTGACGCCTGTGAACAGTGGTGGGAAAGGTATGTCCAAGACGATTCTTGTGGTTGATGATGAGGAGCGGTTGGTCTCGCTCGTAAAAGCCTACCTGGAACAGGGCGGCTTTCGCGTGGTGACGGCCAACGATGGCCGCGTGGCTCTGTTTGTGGCGCGCCAGGAAAAGCCGGACCTGATTTTGCTGGACATTATGATGCCGGAGATGGATGGGCACGAGTTTATGCGCGTTCACCATCGGGAGCGGGAAACGCCGGTTATTTTGTTGACGGCCAAAGTGGACGAAAACGACAAGGTGGTTGGTTTGGAACTGGGCGCGGACGACTACATCACGAAGCCATTCAGCCCGCGGGAGTTGTTGGCGCGGGTGCGGGCGGTGCTGCGGCGTGCCGGCAAAGAATCGCCGCGCGGCCATGTTTTACGGGTGGGCGACATCGTCCTGGACGAGGAAAGCTTCATCGTCAAGGTCAACGAGGAACGCATCGATCTCACCCCTTCCGAATTTGACCTGCTGGCCGCGCTGATGTCCTCTCCGGGGCGCGTCTACTCCCGCCTGGACCTGTTGGACCGGCTGCAAGGGACCGCCTACGAAGGTTACGAACGCACCATTGACGTCCACATCCGCAATTTACGCGCCAAAATTGAACCGAATCCCCGCAAACCACGGTACATTGAAACCGTTTATGGCGTCGGCTACCGTTTTGCCGCCGACGTGTGAGCTTCATCTATGCGTACTCTGGCCGCCAAACTTGCCTTTGCCTTTCTTTCGGTCAGTCTAACGGGGATCGCGTTGGTGGCGTTATTTGCCGGCATTATCGTCCGCACCGAGTCCAACACCTTCGTCAACGCCTTCAACCAGGACGCCATCGTCAACCGCCTCGCCGAATACTACACCGCTAACAACGGCTGGCAAGGCCCCCTTCACGAGACAGGAACCAGCCCTCTGCCACAACTGGAATGGGGGCGCGGCTACTTCGTCGCCGACACCACCGGGCACGTCGTCATTCCCGCCGGCGACACACAGATTCCCCCCGACATGCTGCGCCGCGCCGTGCCGATCGTTGTTGACGGGCAAGAGGTGGGCTACTTTCTTGGGCGTGAGCCACCCCGCAACCCCGGCAGCGCCTTTGATCCTAACCGCGCCCAACTCGACTTCCTGCAGCGCGTCAACCAGACCCTCATCCTGGCGGCCTTAGGCGCGGCGGCCCTGGCCCTGATCATGGGTGTGCTGCTGGCCCGCAGCCTCTCCCACCCGCTGCAAGAACTGACCCAGGCCACCCGCGCCGTGGCCCAGGGCGACCTGACCCTCCAGGTTCCCGTTCGTTCGCAAGATGAGTTGGGGCAACTGGCCTCCGCGTTCAACCAGATGAGTACGCAGCTAGGGCGGGCGCGCGACCAGCGGCGGCAAATGACGGCGGACATCGCCCACGACCTGCGCACCCCCCTGAGCATTATCCTGGGACACAGCGAAGCGTTGCACGAAGGCATCCTCCCGCCCACGCCGGACACCTTCTACATCATTCACGATGAGGCCAAGCGCCTCAGTCGCCTGGTGGAAGAATTACGCACCCTTTCCCTGGCGGAAGCGGGCGAACTGCCAATGTCACCGCGCGCGGTGGCCCCGGAGGCGCTGCTGGAGCGCGCCCTGGTGGCCTACACGCCCCAGGCGCAGAAGCAGGATATTTCCCTGACGTTGCAAGCGCCGCCTGATCTGCCGGCAATCAACGTGGACCCGGATCGCATGGCGCAGGTGTTTGATAATCTGCTGAACAATGCGCTGCGCTTCACGCCGGCGGGCGGGCAAATTACGCTGGGGGCGGCGGCGGCGGATGACATGGTTCACTTTTGGGTGCGGGACAGCGGACCGGGCATTCCGGCGGATGACCTGGCGCACATCTTCAATCGCTTTTATCGCGGCGACAAGGCGCGCCAGCGACAGGAAGGCAGTTCCGGCCTGGGGCTGGCTATTGCCCGGTCGATTGTGGAAAGTCACCAGGGGCGCATCTGGGCCGCCAGCGCAATGGGACAGGGCGCGACTTTTCATCTGGAACTGCCTGTTTCCCCCGCCTGATTGTTCTTGACAATTTCTTCACTATTTCCCAACACCGTCCTCACAATGCCGGCATACACTGATGGCAAAACCCCGGACGATAGCCAGACGGGGAGGCCTTGACCATGCGCGAGCAGGCGTGCCAGGGCCATCGGATTGCGTCTTTACCTTCTCACGGCGTAGGAGCAGAAAAATGTCTCGGAAAAGAATTACCTGGATCATCGTGATCCTTTTGATTGCAGGGGGCGCGGGCGGTTACTGGTTCTATCGCCAATCCTCCACCCCGGCGCAGGCGGCAACCGAGCCTGCCGTGCAAACATCGGTTGTGCGTCGCGGAAGTCTGATCATCTCCGCCACGGGCGCCGGTTCCGTTATTCCCGCGCAGGAGTTGACCCTCAGTTTTGCCGGCAGCGGCACCCTCACCGAACTCAACGTCCAGGTCGGCGACCATGTCAGCGAAGGCGACGTGCTGGCCCGCATTGACGACAGCGACGCGCAACAGGCGCTGGTTAATGCCCAATTGCAGCTTGATCAGGCCAAAATGCAGACAGACGCCTCCGCCACCCAGGTCGGCGTCAGCTACGACGACATCAGCATCGCCCAGGCGCAAATGAACCTGGACCAGGCTCAGACCAGCCTGGACGAACTGCTCAACTGGACGCCGGACGCCGATGCGATTGCCCTGGCGCAGGCTCGCCTGGATGCGGCGCAGGCCGCCTACAACGCCGCGCGTGGGCAGGCGGCGGCCAGCAGCAACAACATCACCGTGCAGAGCTACACTGTGCAAAACGCGGAGCAGGCCGTGGCCGACGCGCAGGCCGCCTATGACACCGCCTGGGACCCGGCGCGTGACTGGGAGCTAAACGATCCTCGCCGCGCGGATGCGTTGGAGCGGGAGCGGGATCAGACAACCGACGCGCTGGAAAAGGCACAGCAAAACCTGGAAATCGCGCGACTGAACTACAATTCAACCGTTTCTTCGACAAGTCAGAGCGGCACGGTCAGCGCGCAGACAAATCTGCTCTCCGCGCAGCAGGACCTGGCGGCGGCGCAGACGGGACCGACAACGGATGAAATAAACACGGCACAGCAGGCGGTGCGGCAAGCGGAATTGGCGTTGCAGCAGACGCGGCTGAATGCGGAGGCGAACCAGCTTAAGCTGGCGCAGGCGCAGTTGAATGTGACGGCGGCGCAGCAGACGCTGGATGGGACGGTGCTGACGGCGCCGATGGCGGGTACGGTGATGCAGGTGAACGCGGCGGTGGGCGAAAATGCCGGCAGCGGCGTAATCGTCCTCGCCGACCTGGAGCAACCCCTGTTGGAAATCTACCTCGACGAATCCGACATGAACATGGCCGGCCTGGACTACGAAGTAGACGTCACCTTCGACGCCCTGCCTGACGACACCTTTGTCGGCCACATCATCCAGATTGACCCACAGCTTGCCAGCAGCAACGGCGTCACCACCTTGCGCGCCCTGGTACTCCTTGATGCCGACTCCTTCGCCAAACCGCAAACGCTCCCCGTTGGCCTGAACGCCACCGTAGAAGTCATCGGCGGACGCGCCGACAACGCCCTCCTCGTTCCCGTCGAAGCCTTGCGTGAACTGTCGCCCGGCCAATACGCCGTCTTCGTCATGGAAAACGGCGAACCCAAGCTGCATACCGTGGAAGTGGGTCTGATGGACTTCACCTTTGCCCAGATTCTGTCTGGCCTGAATGAAGGCGATGTGGTCACGACTGGCATTGTGCAAACCAATTAAAGAGGTGATGAAAAACCGGGTTTTTCACAAAAACCCGGTTTTTGAGGGTTTTGAGGAAATGTGATGAACGCGCAAGCAATTATCGAAACGCGGAATCTGCGCAAAGTGTACGGCATGGGCGAAGTCCTCGTCACGGCCCTGGATGGCGTGGATTTGCGCATCAACGTCGGCGAATTCGTGGCCGTAATGGGTCCCTCCGGCTCTGGCAAGAGCACCCTGATGAACATTCTCGGATGCCTCGACCGCCCCACCGAGGGCCACTACTTGCTGGCAGGCAAAGACGTGAGCGGATTGGACAAAGTGCAGTTGGCCGCTGTCCGTAACCGGCAGATTGGCTTTATCTTCCAATCCTTCAACCTGCTGGCGCGCACCAGCGCCTTGCACAACGTCATGTTGCCGCTGGTGTATCAACGACCACAGCGATTTTCGCCACAAGAGCGCCAGGAACGGGCTATGGCCGCGTTGGAAGCCGTTGGGCTGGCGGATCGGGCCAATCACGAACCCAGCGCACTCTCCGGCGGGCAGCGGCAGCGGGTGGCGATTGCCCGCGCTCTGATCAACGACCCGCTGCTGGTGATGGCGGACGAGCCGACCGGAAACCTGGACTCGAAAACGGGGCATGAAATCCTCGACCTGCTGCATGAACTACATGGTCGGGGGCGGACGATCCTGATGGTGACACATGAGCAAGACATTGCCGCCGAAACGGAACGCACGATCATGATGGTGGATGGTCGCGTAGCCACCGACGGCCAGATGGGAGGTGAATGATGGCGACGACAACGCATGACCCCTTGCCTGTTTCACGTACTGTGGCAACGGTAGTGCAGGAGGACGTTGCGGGTGGCCTGATCCGTCCTGGCGAAATCGTGCGCATTGCCTGGGAAGGCGTGATGCGCAACAAAGTGCGCTCTTTGTTGACGATGTTGGGCGTGATCATTGGCGTGGCCGCCGTCATCATCATGATCGCCATCAGCGCGGGGACGGAGGCCACCATTGCCGAACAAATCGAGGGCCTGGGCGCGAATCTGGTCTTTATTCAGGCTTCTTTTGGGCGCGGCGGACCCGGCGCGTTCAATGACCGGAATACGCCGCGCCTGGTCTATGATGACGCGGCTATTGTGGCAAATGTGAGCGGTGTGCTGGGCACGGTGGTAGACCAGATGGCTTCGCAGACGGTGAAGGCGGGCAGCGAAACTTTGACGGAGGTTCCCTTGGTAGGGACGACGCCGGATTTCCCATCGGTGCGCTCGGTGGATATTGCCCAGGGGCGTTTCTTTAACGAGACGGAGGTGGACCGTTCGGCGAAGGTGGTGGTGTTGGGAGCTTCGGTGGCGGAGAGTCTGTTTGGTGATAGTGATCCGATTGGGCAGTCGATTATTGCCGGCACAACCAAACTGACCGTCATTGGCGTGGCCGCGGAAAAAGGGGTCGTGGGCAACACCGATTTTGACGCCCAGATTTACGTCCCTATTCACCTCATCTTCGACAAATTCATGCCCAGCCAGTTTGCCCGCTTCGCCGGCGATAACGTGCGCATTATTTACGCCCAACTGGACCCGAAAGCGGACAAGGACGCCGTCATTCAACAAATCGAACTGAAGCTGGCAGCTTCCAAAGGTATCTCCGTGGATGAACTCCCCTTCGTCATTCAAACGCAGCAGGACATCATCGATACGCAGGGGGCTACGACGGCCGCCTTCCGCAATTTGTTGGCCTGGGTGGCCGGCGTTTCCCTGCTGGTGGGCGGCATTGGCATTATGAACATTATGTTGGTGAGTGTTACGGAGCGTACGCGCGAAATCGGTATCCGCCAATCCGTGGGCGCAACGCCGGCGGACATCCGCCTACAATTTCTAACGGAAGCCGTTATGCTCAGCCTGGTTGGTGGCCTGATTGGCGTGTTGGCCGGCGTGGGGGGGGCGATCTTGTTCGGCGCGACCAGCGACATGCGCACGGTGGTCCTTCCGTCGTCTATTGGTCTGGCGTTTGGCTCCGCCGCCGCCGTGGGCATCTTCTTTGGCTTTTTCCCGGCGAACAAAGCGGCGCAGCTTGACCCCATTGAGGCGCTGCGACATGAGTAAACAATCAGGGGTTAGAAAGATTGGTTCATTCGTGGAGAATGGTAACGGCAAATTGGTCCAATCTCCAGAGCGTAGTTACGGAGAATGAACCAATCTGAAAACGTGAAGTTATTTTCGGACGGCTACTGGCGAGTTGTTTATTCGCTCTACAAGGTGTTTTTGCAGGAGTTCACCATGAAGCGGTTATCTTTGATTCTAATGGCTTTGGTTTTGTTCATGGTTGGTTGCCGTGCCGATGGCGGCGGGGAGACGGCGACGGCGACTGCCGGACTGGCGATGGATTATGACAATGCGCTGCCGGTGCAGTCGCAGTTGATCGTGGGAACGCTAAAGCTGGCGGACACGGACTTTCCGGTGGACGCTACGGAAGCGACCGCGTTGGTTCCACTGTGGCAGGCGGTGCAAAGCCTGAGCCAGAGTGATACCACGGCGACGGTGGAGTTGGACGCGGTGCTGAAGCAGATTCAGGAGACGATGCGTGCGGAGCAGTTGCAGGCTATCGCGGATATGCAGTTGACCGGCGCCGATTTGCAGACGACGATGCAGGAGGCGGGGATTGGTTTCCGCCCCGCTGGGTTTGGTCAAGGTAGCGACGGCCAGAACAGTGGCCCGACGGGAGGGCGCACCGGCGGTGGTTTTGCGGGTGGTCCTCCAGAAGGGGGTTTTGCGGGTGGCCCTCCGGGGGGGACGGCGTTGACGGAGGATGAGCGGGCGACGCGGGTGGCGGAGCGCGTGGGGAGTGGGGATGCGGAGCAGATGAATACTTTTCTGGGTCAGGCGATGTTGGCGGGGTTGATTGAGCGGTTGCAGGTGATTGCCGGCATTATCGACGAATCACAAATGACCACCCTGCGCACAAATGACCCCTCCTTTGGTTTCCTGCCCCTTATCAGCGAGACAACCGGCATCAGCGTGGAAAACCTGCAAACGGAGATGGCGAACGGAGCCACCCCCGCCGAAGCGATCACCGCCCTTGGTGGCGACGTGGACGCCGTGCGCGCCGCCTTGATTGACGCCTTCAACGCGCAGCCCAACGCGGACATGCAGAACGTGGAGCAGCGCGTGGACGATTTCTTGAACAGCAGTTTTGCCCGGTTTGGTCCCCCGCCGGAGACGCCCACCCCCACGCCGTAGTCGCTACTGTTTTTCACCCACCAGGACGATATTCGTCGGGGGAAAGGGCAGCGGCTCCAGTCCATTTTGGTCACGGCGGAACAGGGCCACCTTGCCTTGCCAGCGGTTTTGCATAATCCAGGGATTCGTGTAGACACGCGAACCTCTGGCGGGACCGTGTGGGTCCTCCACGATGCGGAAGCCCGCCCCGCGTAGCGCCTCCTTCCACTGCGCGAAATCCCAAAACGTAGATTCCTCGGTAACGGCTAAGGAACGGAAATCAAATAAGACAACGAAGTTGGTTCCTTACCGTTCCTCAAAAAGACCAATCCGCCGGCGGCGTCGCCAGAATGTGGCGTGCGTAATCCAGTTGGAGGGTGGTATGCAGCAGATGGCGACCGGGAAAAGCAAATGTCATGAGGTGGGTTCCGTAATCTAGCCTGGCATGGTGAGCAAACTTGTAGCAAATGAAGGCTGCTTTGCGGAACAGGTCGCCATGCTTATAATCCCCCGAAGTAACTATTTTGACAATGTCACATTACACAATTGAGAGCGATTCTGATAAAAATCGCCCATGACTAATGACCAAAAAGACAATGTTACTTTAGTTTTCCGTAAATGGGGTTTGAATTTTGGTGCTTCAAACCCGAAATCAGGCCTTTGCGAGCCGGATAGCTTCGTATCCAGGCGGCAAATGTGCCGTAACCGAAGCCTTCTTAGAAAGTTGGTTGGAAAGTGGCAGACCAACTTTTTTTAAATGCTTCATCAGGCGTCCATACGTCGGTTTGGCAGCTCTGTCCCAGAAGCCAGTCCGGATTGGCGGTAGGGTCGCCGCCAGATATTTCAATAGCGACCCGAAAATCATGGTCAGCGCCGGCAAGCGCGTGAGCGCGGTCGGGTGGTGGACATAATGCCGACCGCCGCCACCAGACAAAATGTACTTGCCCGTTTGCGGAACTCCTTCTATCGGCCAGCGTTCTGGGTAAATCGCCTGCATGGAGGCCGCGGTCAGTTCCAACACAGGTGTACCCAGCAGCAGCGGGTCTTCGAAATCGGGGTGGTGAATGGCGACAACCTGGAGCGGCGTGTGTCGCAATTTGCGCTTACGCTTTTCGTCTTCAACCCGATCTAGATGACGCTCCAGGAAGTAGACGGGGGACCAGACCTCAACCTTTATCTCAACGCTATCCTCAGCAACAAGCGTGTGCGTTTGCGTTGGTTGAGACGCTGGCAGGAGATTGTCCCCATGTTTTCGCGCCAATGGGCGCACCACTTCAGCCTGGTGGCGGCTGGGCGTTGGCCCCTTCTTGGAGGTTCGCGGCGGTATCTTGCCTGCTGTTTTGCCGAAGGTGCAGTTCTTGGCTAGCCGTACCACACAGTTATTCACCCCATGCCTAACCGCATCTACCAATGAAAATCCAGCATCAAAGAGGGCCAGGTCCGTCTCCGTCAGCTTTTTGCCGACCTGCTTGTACACCTTTTCCATCTCCGCGGATGGCGCGTTTTGACTCGTATCACCGCAGACCAGTAGTTCCAGGATGGCGACCCGTTGTTCTCCAACACGCCCTGTTGTCCCCATCATGCCAAATGGCACACCGGGCACCGCTTTGTGGGCATCTGAATCATACGTTTTGCTCTTCAGCCCTTTCACTCGTGCCCTTTTGTATGCCGTCATATCGACGGGTTTCAGCTGGTACCCTTGAATCACCGTTGCCTGCCATTGACCAGCCGCGTCTACTTGCTTTTTCAACTCGTCGAGCAACTCCGCCAGATTGAACTGACCGTACGTGATCGCTTTGGCTGCCCGACGACTCCTTGCGGCTCGTTCTGCCTCATCATCAATGAATGCGCTCAAATACTGGTCGACCGCGGGCATGATGCCACCGCCTGATTCGACAAAGTATCCGCTGTACATCGCGCTGATGACATCACAGATTCCTAAATCGGTTCCTTTCGGCAGCGTGGCAACCATTTGCTCAATTGCTTGTTGCACCTGATAATGGATAGCTGTGGGCGTGTTGGTGTTGGTGTTTGTTTTCACATACTAATCATCCATCAACACGCCCCTTTTTGCACCCCCTGTTTTCTCTCAGTTAGGGAAAACCAAAGTGACTTAGAGAATCTAAGGCTAGGGAGAGGGTTGATTGGTCGGCAAAGCCTTCCCAACCGCCAGCTTTGGCTAAAGGGATGCCACCTCGGAGTTTGGTATTGACCTCAAAAATGGTGTCACATCCACTCAAAATGCTCACCAACACCTGTCCCAGCTTATCGGTTAGGGAAAAGTGGACAAGTCAAATGAACATTGAGCAATTGAGAGATGCCACTACACAAATAGAGCAAAGATATGGCAAAACGCCAAGACATGATTGGCGTGGATTTCTCTGGCTTGACTACGATCTGAGCGGTCTGATATGTAGCCAGCAGGCTGAAGGAAGCGAAAGAGGCTATTTTAGCGGTAAAAAAACGCTACAGGACGACAATTGGCTCGTGTTAGTGCTGTAGATCACCAAGAAACCATCTGGTCACAACTCTTTGCAGGTAATCAGCATACTGTTAATTGTCTGCCAAATGCAATGGAAGGTGTGCAAAGTTCATTAGACTTAGACCAAAAGCAACGTAATCGCACCGTTTGGCGTTTTGATGGTGGCGGTGGCAGCGAAGATAACTTCCGACTTTTGCTAGGGCAAGGTTATCATGTCCACGCCAAAGGGCTTTCCAGCAGTCGGGCGGCTGCCCTAGCCAAGCAAGTTACCCGATGGGATTCCTACGATAATATCTGGCTTGGCGAGGTAAAAACCAATTTTGATTGGGGACGCCCCATACGAGTTTTTGTGCAACGTCGATTAAAAAAGGACAAGATTTTGCACAGTTATTTCGTTAGCACCTTGACTTTGCCCTCCAAAAAGCAGTTTTTGTTCCTTTATCAGGAGCGTGGCGGTGCAGAAGTAGAGCAATTTCGCCAAGATAAGAGTGGTTTGGCAATGGCAGTCCGCCGAAAAGCATCCTTCAATGGACAAACTGCTTACATTTTGTTGACGGATTTAGCCCATCATTTGCTTGCCGATTTCAAACGACACGCTCTGATTGGGTCACGATTTGAAACGTATGGGTTGAAGCGAATTGTGCGCGACCTTCTTTGTGTACCTGGTACACTTATATTTGATGAGCAAGGAAAACTCGTTTATGTTAAGTTGCTAAGTCAAATGAAAATTTCAACTGATCTGTTAATTTGTTTGGAAAGATACTATTTTGAGCGTTTTTCCTGAGTTGAAACCGCTCCAGTTTGAATGAAAAAGTTAAAACCCGCCGACTTTGTACAAAAATAAGGAATCAGACTGAAGAATTTAGTGTTCTATAAAATAAACAAGCAGATAACCTACAGGAATCATTATTGCAGATATTCTTGCAAAATCTATCACGATTAGTGCCTTATCAAGCGTTGTTGATCCTGAATGGCGGAATATCATTTTGTATGATAAATAGGTTACAAGCAAACTTGGAATGGCTAGACAAATGCCTATAGTGCGAGCCTGTAAGGGAGCTACCATATAAACAGCAAGTACAGTCAAAAGCAATCCATAAAAAAGTACGGGTACTAACTTGAGTATCAACGGATTATTTTTTATTGATTGAGGATACCCCCACTTTTTCACTATTGGATAGTGAAAAGCAACGACAAATATCCATGTGAGAAGAGGCAAATTAGTTATGACCAAGATTGATAACGTACTCATTCGTAAATTCCCTCAGGAGCGGTAATATGAAAATGGCGTGGAGCCTTATATTCTAATTGCCCTAATACATTCATCTCAGGAAGCAAAATTGTGGGGTACACATCAAAAAGTGTTTTATCTGGTGTAAGTACATCCCACATAGCAGCTGCCGTGCCAATTATTGTAGACCCACTTCCGACAATAGCAGTTCCTGTGGCGAAAGCACCTGCACATCCGACTGAGATTATACAACCTGTTACTAACGCACCCCCTCCAACTATACCAACACCTGCTAGCCCAGCTTCCCAGGTTAATGTATTAACATATGTTGACGGAATATAGTAGGGTGTTCCATCTGAACCACTCATTGTCGGCAGATTCTCCCAGTTATCAAAGTATAGATCTTCCAGCTCACGAGCTTCGGGGGTATGATCATTTAGCCATCCGATGTTTGAAGCATAAACTTGTTGTCCTTCTCGATTCCCATTTAAGCCGTAAAACCCACCTATATATACCTCTGATCCTGCTTCATTTGCCTCAAACAATACTAACATTGCTTCGCCACTTTCATAAGTGAAAACATCGCCAAACATTACATCTTCATCAAAAAGCCAATATACAAGTTCCTCAGAGTACCCAGCCTCTATCATCTCTTGCTCATTTTGATATTCTCCAAAATATGCGTTAATTTCATCGACTGAAAGATGTCCAGTTGGATCAGAATACTTGACAGGATTGTTATATCCGTATGAGTAGCGATTAAAGCTTTGGGGAATGCCGGCATCCGGCACAATCGTATCCGCATTCACAAATCGCCCCACGCCGGGCAGGTAGTAGCGGGCGTTGTAATAGATGAGGCCGAGGCCGTCGTTGTGCTTCTGGCCGGTGAAGCCGCGGTCGGTATAGGTTTGGGTGGGTGCGATGCGGTAGTCGCCGAAGGGGAGGTAGCGGGCGGTGCTGCTGGCAACTACGCCTCCCCCACCGTTATAGCTCATGATACTGGTACTGCCTAAATGGTCCGTGTGCAGGTGCAAGGTGTTGGTGGGGCCACCCTCGACCACCTGTCGCACGGCAATGGCCTGCCCGCCGAGGAAGTAGACGCTGCGTTGGGTGATGGGGTATTCGGTTTGGTGCGTGCGCTTTGTCAATACGTGCATGCCATTTCGGAATGACACCTGTCCTATTTGAAATACCTGATTGATGACCAAAACATAGCCGCAAACCACAACGGCAAAATAACAATGACAACGGCACTAAGAATAATATCTTTTTGCAGCAAAAGTGAGCCAACAAATGATGAACCAACTATAAGTATGAGAAACCCATACAATCCATACTTCTTCCATTTGAGAGTCAAATAGACAAACACTGCAATTAGGGACGAGAGTAGAAAGCCAATGGAAACGACTAGCAAATCGGCATCATATGTGTTTTGTATGATGGCTGCCAACAATATGAACAATCTTTCGCCAGCTTGATAAATACTACTTAAAAGAATCAAGCACAGAAATATGCTTAGCAAAATCGGCCGACTTGGGTCTTCTTGAACCATAGAATCACCTCCCATTCTATTCTTCGGGTCAGGGGGCTAAATCTAACGTAGACGTTAGAGATACACCTGGTATCTGCCAAATCATGGTATTTCCGGTGATAGCTGTTCCGTCTGGTCGTGTTATCCAATAGCGGCCTATCATCACAGATATTTGAACATTTAATTCACCAATAATGGGCAGGGGAATTGTAACGCCGATTCCCATCCCCAAATCTACTTGTCTGATAATTGTAGTCTCTCCGTTTTGTTGAACCTTCTTATTCTCATAACCTATGCAACCAATAGCACACGCTGCAAATCCTGGCGGTTCGACAGGCTGTAGTTCGGGTCCCTCTACAATTTCACCGGCCCAAGGCCCAAAACTATACTCAGTATGCGTAGTGAGATGTTCTTGTTCCCAGCATGGTTGCCAGTACTGACACGGACGATATTGCGTCTGCTGATTACATGGATAATAGCCATTATTGTCACCGCACATCGAGGGAGCATTATTCTCACAACTAAAATCATGCCCACAGTTCTCAAAGCGGTCAAAGATATCAATAATCCGCATGTCCCTGTATTTGTAATTCTTTCCATCTCCAATTAATTCTATTAGTTGATCCAAGCTGTAACCATTCAATAGGAACTGATTGACTAAAGACTGGTACTGTTGCCAACATCCGTAATCGTAGTATTCATCGTATGGGTCAACTCCGCAATGCCCACTCGGATCAACAAAAGCTAAAGGATTATTGTAAGTATACGCATAGCGATTGAATGATTGTGGGTTCGTTGGATTGGGGATAAAAGCATCCGCATTCACAAACCGCCCCACGCCGGGCAGGTAGTAGCGGGCGTTGTAATAGATGAGGCCGAGGCCGTCGTTGTGCTTCTGGCCGGTGAAGCCGCGGTCGGTGTAGGTTTGGGTGGGTGCGGTGCGGTAGTCGCCGAAGGGGAGGTAGCGGGCGGTGCTGCCGGCAACTACGCCCCCCCCACCACTATAGCTCATGATACTGGTACTACCCAAATGGTCCGTGTGCAGGTGCAAGGTGTTGCTGGGTCCACCCTCGACCACCTGTCGCACGGCAATGGCCTGCCCGCCGAGGAAGTAGACGCTGCGTTGGGTGATGGCGTAGCCGGTTTGGATGCCGCCGTCGTTGCCGTCGGGCGCTTGTGGGCTTTGTGGCGTGGGGGTGGGGGCGTCCTGGTAGGTAAAGGACCAGGCGTCGGGCCAGGGGCCAGTCTGGATGCAATCCTCATCCTGGCAGGTACGCACGCGCCAGGAATAGCTGTCCGGCAGTAGCAGTAGCCAGCCGGTGTCGAGCTGCTCGGCGGCAACGATAACGATGATGGGGGACTGGTTCTGCCCCGTTATTTCCACCTGGTACCAGCCGCCGCTGAGGGGGCCGTTGCCGCCGCCGCCGGGGGTGCAAGGGTCGGTCCACAGGAGGGTGGGCGGTTCGTTTTGGGTGGAGCCGTCGGGCGGCTCTTGCAGGGCGGTGGGGCATTCGAAGGGGGTGGGGCTGGGGGCGATGGTCCCCCCGCCGGGCGTGGGGGTAGGGGCGGGGGGTGTGGTGGTGGGCTGGTAGAGATACCAGAAAGTGAAGGGGGCGGACCAATCACTGTCGCTGCTGCAATCTAGCGTGTAGCACGCTTTCACGTTCCAACTATAGCCGCCACCGGGGATGAGGTTGAGCCAGGGGGCGGTGGTGCTTGTCTCCGCGGTGGGGATGGTGATGCCTTGTAGGGGCAGGCCGTCGCCGCGAATGTTGAGGGAATAGCGGACGGCATCGGCGCAGGGTTGCCATGTAAAGGTTTTGTTGAGGGCGATGCCGGCATCGGGGGGAGAGATGAGCGATGGTGGACAGGTGGGAAGAGGTGTAGCGGTGGCGCTGGGGGTCGCGGTTGGCTCGGGGGTGACGGTTCCGGGGGGAATGGGAGTGCGCGTCGATGTGGGGGTAGGCGTGGCAGAGGCCGTGGGAATGGCTGTCGGCGTGTGCGTGGGTGTAGCCGTGGGCGTGTGGGTGGGCGGCGGAGTATGGGTGGGGGTGTTGGTTGGTGTACGGGTAGGGGTGTTGGTCGGCGTGGGGGTAGGGGTACGCGTGGGGGTGTTGGTGGCGGTGGGGGTTGGCGTGGGGGGAATGGGGACGTGTTCCTCTTCGAATTGCGGAAAAGGGAAGTAAACGATACGTCCGTCGGGATGGATTGTTTTCACGCGCTGGCCGTTTGCATCATAGGCGAAGTCGGTTGTCTGTCCACCAGTAGTGACGCTGATGAGGCGGTTTTCAATGTCAAAGACCTGAGTGTAGTTGCCGCTGTCGTCGTGGCGACTGGTCATGTTGCCGTTGGCATTGTAGCTGAAGGTGTCGCTGCCGGCATTTGTCACCGCATGTACGTGGTTAGGGTCGTTGTAAGCGTAAGCGCGCCCATCGTAGTTGACCATGTTCCCTAACAAATCGTAAGCATAAGTATGGTCATAGTTGGCAACGCCCCCTGTTGCCTGGGCCGCGACAAGGCGGTTAAAGGCATCGTAGGCAAACGTCTGCGCATCCACACCGCTGTTGCTGTCGGTATCCAGTTCCAGAATGTTCCCCAAAGCATCGTAAGCATAGCCGAAATCGGGAAAAGCATCGCTATCTCCGCCATGTTGGATGGTGTGCAGGCGGTAGTTGTTGACACCGCCATAATAGGTGAAGGCGGTGTCAATGCCGTTGTTCCGATCAATCCGCGTCAGTTGACCACGGTGGTTGTAGACCATACCGGTGACCAGAGGTTCCCCATTGACGTGCAGGGTTTCGGGATAAAGATGGTCGTAAGCATACGTGACAACATCTCCATTAGGGTAGGTTGTCTGGGTAGGACGATCAAGGTGATCGTAGGTAGTACTCATGACGTAAGTCAGTCCATCCAGCGTCCGACTCTGCGATAGGAGGCGACCGCCGTAATCGTAGTTGAAAATATCCTGGATGGTAACACCCTCGGAAGCAGCCGTGACGGTTTGTACTTGACCAAGACCAGGACCGCTGCCGTAGTACGTGTAAGTCGCCAGGAGATTGTCGCCAGCTCCCGGACCATCGCAGGTGACGTTAGGACCTGTCCCCTCGTCGTATTTTTGTTGCATCCGCCCGGCGGCGTCGTAAGTAAAACAGAGGGTCTGATGGAGAGCGTCTTTCTGCTGCGTCAGGTTGCCACTTGCGTCGTAGGCGTATGTCCAACTACCCATATCGGGGTCGTCCATCGTCAGTTTTCGTCCTAGCGCATCGTAAGTCATGGCGAAGACGTTGTCAGCCGCATCCGCAATGAACTCCAGGTCGCCGCGCAGGTTGTAGTCGTAATGCGTAGTTGCTATCTCCCCTTCCAGGTAGTGACTGATGTAGAGGGCGTCAGTATCCACCGCTGCTTTGAAGCGAAAGGCGTCATTAAGCAAGACAGCGGCGGGGATGTCGCTGGTAAAGGCCAGAGCGGCATCCGGGTCCTCTTCAGACCAGACACGCCAGGAAACAACGCCATCCGTGCCCACGTTCATTTGCAGCCAGTACCAGACGCCGCCCTGCTGCGACAAAGCAACACCCGGAAAACTTTGGTCGCCGCCGCCCAGATTATAATCAGGATAAATCTGGTTTCCATGAAAAGCAAGACCCACGAAGGCATCATTGACGCCATCGCCCGTGGAGAGGCTTAACCGACCTTCATAATTGGTTTGCTCCAATTGAAAGCGCAACAGAACGCCATCGCCCGGCGTCAGGTTGAAACTGTTACGGTGCAGCAGCATCCTCCAACCGGTGGTATAGCTCTTGAGTTTCAATACGGTCTGCCCATTCAGATCATACGCCGGGTTCACGGTGGCGTCATTTACCTGCCACCACCACTGGCTGCCCACCAAATCAAAAGCGCTGGTCTCCGTGTCGAAGCCATCATACGTAGGATTGAATTCTTCGATGGTTTGCCATAGACCGAGCGTGTCTTGCTGCGTCACCCGCGGTTGCGCCAGGCCGTTCAAGGTGAGCTGGGTTTGCCCCAACGCCTGCTGCCAGGTGGTAACGCCATCTGGAGTTGTGACACCTGTGGCCTGGCCAAAGAGGTTGTACCGGGTTTCCGTGTGGTCCGTGGGGTATTGCGTCTCACAGCGGAGGTTGCCATTGAAGGTGTTGGCGCTGCCGGCAACGACCTCCGTCTGGCACGCTAATTGTCCCCGCCCATTGTATTCGTAGTCAACGAGGGTTTTGTCGAAATCGCCGCTGAGGCCCCAGGAACGCTGCTGCAAGGGACGCCCCAGGGCATCGTAGAAAGTGCGGGTGTGCGCTGTATTCGTGCCGGCTTCGTTTAGATAAGTGATTTCTTCTACGGCCAGGGGAAGGTTGCCACTGATACCCGCGTCATAATAATTATACATTGTCTTTAGAGTGGGCGCGCCGTCAATGCCGGCAGGCGCGTACACCTCCGTCAGACGACCAAAACTATCATACGCATAGGCCGCCTCGCTGCCATTCGGTTGCGTGATGCCGGTGAGCAGCCAGGGCGTGTGGGTATCCGCATACGTGTACGTGGTGACGCCGATGACGTCTTCGCCTTGATTGACACGTGTCAGATCGGTGCTGTCCCAATCAATCCGTCGCCAGCGCCCCGCCGGATCCACCACGCGCGTCAACTGCCACCACGCCCCTTGACTGCCGCCCCCGCCGCCGTACTCATTGGTCGTTATTAGCCAGCCATCACAAGGAGGCACGCCGACATCCGGCAAATAACTGTCCTGGTTTGTCAATAAACCCATTGTGGGCGTCGTGGAGGGCGCGCCGCAACTGGCGCCATCGTAACGCAGCCGCACACGCGAAACGATTTGGGTGTTGGCCCCTGGCAAACCATCCCAGGTCGTGATGCGCCAGGGCAGATTGACCAACCACACGTCATCACTGCCATCAACCGCGCTTATGTTCGCCAGGTATTTCGTCTCCTGCGTCCGCGTCGGCGCTGCCCCGCCCAAATCAGAACCAAACTCCCGCACTTCCTGCTGGTGACCATACATGTCATAGACAAACTCCGTGCGATTGACGGCCCCGTTGAGTTTGTCGGTGGTAATGGTCCGCATGAGAACGGCCTGCCGCTGTTGCGAGCCGCCCGTAGCCAAAAGTGTCCACACGTTGTCGGTTTGGCTACGCAATCGATCGTCGCTGTCCTTAATCTCCTGCATTTGCAGCCGCCCATTGAGCGCCGGATTCTCGTTTCCGGTATCCTCATTGTAATTGTAGACGAGGAAGTGGTTTATCTCGTGCAATTGTGGCGTCGTATCGGTGTCCTGCGCAAATGCCTGGCGTGTCGTCGTATGGAAGCCCTGAAACGTGCGCGCGAACAGGTTCGAGTCGTTGCCGAAGGCATCCACGTAGCGCCCACCGTAAGCCGGCTGGTCGTAAATGAAGCTCATCCGCCGGGGGGGCGCGTCGGCGGCCCAACCGCTGTCAATGCGCTGAGTGGTGACGTAGCTCAAATGCGTTTCCGTATCAGGAGGGTCATATGAGTAGAAGGGGAAGCGCACATTGTCTGGATTGTAAATGAATTGGACCGTGGGTTGACCGGACGGATGGTAGAGCGTTTTGACCTTGTCCATGTATGGGTAGCAATACATGAAGAAGCCATCAGGGGGATTATAGAATGTTTGCCCGGTGCGCTGCATCACGTAGTCAAAGGTAACGTCCGACCGGTTGGCAACGCGGGCGTTGCCGGCGGCATCGTACTCGGTGATGGCCGTGAGCATGACGTGTTTCCAGCCTGTCAGGTTATCGGCCAGCCAATTTTGACACCATGCGGTCTGGTTAGGGTAGTCATTGGCGCTGCCCGTTCCATGTCGGGCTGCCGTTTTGGTGAAGACGTAGGAACGAACGGGCTGATTATCGTACTCCACGGCCATGCCCGTTAAGTGTTTCGTCTGCCAGGATAAGACCCTGCCATTGAGCAGCGGAGCATAGAAAGAACCGGTGGACGAATAAGTGAAGTTGATGTCGCTCAGGCCATAACTGATGTGGTCAATGTAGCTGGCCGGGGTAAAAGCGTAGTTGTCGGCGGGGTCGGGCTGGCTGATCGGGGTTGCGTCTTCCAGATAGGCGTAGCTGATGCTGTTGCCAAACCGGTCACGGCCATAGTCGGCGCGCCAGCGCAGGGCAGGAAGAAGGTGTTCCGGATTTTCCACGTCCGCGTCTGGGATCATGCCCACGACTTCTTGTTCACTTTCGCCCGTGTAGCCCAGGCGGTAGGTGGTATTATCTCCTGTCTTCACCACCCAGTAACGGCGCGAAATTTGGTCGGCGGCGTTGCCGCCTGCTTCGTTGTCACAAACAGGTGTGGGCGCCGCTTCGTCGTGGTCACACATTTCGACATACAGTGAGGCTAACCCTCGTGCCAGGTAACGTCCAGGCTCGCCGTTGTTGGCTGCTCCATTTTCATGTACCAGGGCGTATCCTGTTCCATCCAGCGACAACGAAAATTGTAGGTCGCCGGTGTGGACGCCGGCGGCATCCTGGTACGTCAAGAGGGGACAGACCGTGTTGTTCAAGCTGCATAGGCGCAAGCTCTGCGCGATTTCCACCAGACCGGATAGCTGCCAACCAAATCCGGCGGGGTCGCTTTGGGCTTTACCCGTTTGTCCGTTGCCGGCATTGCTATCGTAAACAAGCGCCAGCGTAGGGGCAAAACCGTTCGGTCCTGGCGGGGTAAGGAAGCCATAACGGTAGCTGGCACTACCCTGAAAAAGGGAAACGACGGGTTCACGGTAAGTGGGCGTCCAGCTTGAGGGGGGTTCCGGCTCATCCAGGATGCCCGCCGTATAAGTCCCATCGCCACGCGGCGTAAAGGACAACGTCTGTTGTCGTTCGTCGAAAAGGAAGGGAATTGGGACGGCAATCGCGTCGCTTCCGGTCGGCTGGAAGGTCAGTTGCAAAGATGCCTGGTCAATAGGGGCTGCACCCGCGTAGCTGGATAAGCGCCATTGGATGCGCGAATCGTCCGCTCCTGCCGTCTCCGGCCAGTTATGCAAACGGAACCGGAACCAAAACACGGGATCCTCTGCCGTGGCATATCGTTCCGCGACTGGTTCGACGGTGATGCCGGCATTTTCCCCACCCAGGCCACGCAATTGTATCTCCGACATCGTGCGCAAATCTTGTGTTTCCGCCGGCGGAAAAGTAAGAGTCGTCGTCGTCTGGGAACGGGTATACTGATTGTCGGCCACCGCCGTCAACAAGAGATATACCGGGGCAGTATAGAGCCGGCCTGTCAATAGCACATGTAAGTGCACGTCTCTCGTCTCGCCCGCCGCGATGTCGCCTACGGTGACGTCGCTGCCGGCAACATACGACGACTTATCGACAAACAGGCGCACATTTTCAGCCGTTTCCGTGCCGTTATTTCTGACATACACAGCAAGCGCCACGCCGTTGCCGTCCCTGAACGGAAGCGTCAGCGGCGCGGCGGTCAGCGTTAAATAAGGAGATGCCGCGCTTGCCGACGTGGAAACCGGTGGCGCAGTCATAATAACGAATTCGCGCGCGCGACCAGGCGGGTGGCTTTGTATGATGGGAGGCGATTTCTTCTCGTGTGAAAATGCGTTGGGAAGGGGGGCAAAGGGGGTGAACAACAATTGAAACAAAAGGCTGAATACTGCTAGCACGTGGCCGACAACGTGCGCAGGCAATAATTTGGCAAAACCCATATGACTCTCCTGATATATGGCTTATGGCTCTTATCTTCTTAAACAGTAACTACTAAGGACTGACGATGAAATAAAGTATGGAATTGCATCGTCAGTTTACAGGAATAGTAAGGAAACAACTTCGTCATTTTATTTAATTCCCGTTCCTAAACCATATTGGACCCATTTTCTCTGGTGAAATGGGTCCAATCTCCCGAAAGCGTTAGTAGTTGCCTTAAACGAATAACTGTCTCCCATAACAAGTCAAAACGAGCTTCTGGCTCAAGAAGCAATAGGTATGTTGCAATTTACTATACTCGTTCTTTTCGATTTTTCTCCCCATTTTGTCTTTCAATAAAATTCGTTGGGTCTTTCGGATTTGGCGGGGGCTGGCCTATTTTTGCCGCGAATGCTGCGAATGCCGCGAATGCTGCTGATTTTTGCGGATTTTTTTCGTGTTCATTTGCGAAATTCGCGGCTTCCTCCTTGAAATGCAATTACTAACGCTCTCTGAAGAGCGGACCCATTTCACCAGAGAAAATGGATTCAATCAGGCTTGACAGTTACCTTGAAATTCTAAAGAGCCAATTTGCTTCTCGAATCCTTTTGCCAGGAATTGCGCGATCCCTGTTATAATACGGCACGCTTTGCGCCATTTCCTACGCTGAATTTGCGACAACACGTGAGATTGGTCCAATCTTAAACGGATGCGTCCTTCGTGAGCGTCCAGAATTTAGTTCTCCCCAAGATTGGTTCATTCTTGGAGAATGAACCAATCTTTAATTTGAACGCTATGCCGATCAACGAAGTCAACTACTTTGGCCTTCCCAGTTCTCTTTACCCTTTCGATATTCGTTATGACCAGGCGGACCGCGCCTTTTGCGATCCGCGGCCCGATGGGCGCTGGCGCGTGCGGTTGCAAACCGAGCCTGGCTTCGCCGAAGTGGTGCTGGTCTACAATGATGGCGTAGCGCGGTCCGCGCCCATGCGCCTCTGGGGGCAGACCCGCCGCTTTCAGTTTTGGGAAGTGGTGGTGCAGCCCGCGCGCGCCCGCGTGCTCTACTCATTTGCCTTGAAGCGGGCGGATGGCATGATCATTAATTTGGGGCGACATGGCGTCAGCAATGCGGTGGAGTCTCCTTATGTGCTGAATATGACGGCGATGTTGCCGATGGAAATGCCGGCATGGATGTCCGGCGCCATCATCTACCAAATCTTCCCGGAACGCTTCGCCAACGGTGACCCCGGCAGCGACCCACCCGGAACAGTCGCCTGGGACACTCCGCCGCGCAGCCACCAATTTCACGGCGGCGACCTGCCCGGAATTACGGCCCACCTCGACCACCTGCACGCCCTCGGCGTAGACGTTGTGTATCTGACGCCCATTATGCCCTCGCCCAGCAACCACAAATACGACACCGCCGACTATTACCACGTAGACGCGGCCTTTGGCGGCGACGAGGCGCTGCGCGAACTGGTGGCGGGGCTGCACCGGCGGGGAATGAAGATTGTGCTGGACGCCTCCTTTAACCATTGCCATCCCCAGTTTTTTGCTTTCCAGGATTTGCTGCGACGGGGCGCGGATTCGCCGTATCGTGACTGGTTTACGGTGCGGGAATTCCCCATTAAGGTGCGGGCGCGGCCACACAAGGCGCCCGCTCACTGGCAGCGCAGCGAGGCGGAAATGCGGGCGTGGCTGGCGCGCTTCTCCCAGAGCAGCGGCGTCCCCGTGGAGATGGTAGAGGATGATGGTCCGGTGGTGGAGGCAAACTACGAAGCGTGGTTTGGCGTCCTCACCATGCCCAAAATCAACCAATCCAACCCGGAGACGCGGGCTTATTTCCTGGATGTGGCCGCCTACTGGCTGCGCGAGTTTGACATTGACGGCTGGCGCATGGACGTGGCGCAGCATGTGGTGGATGATTTCTGGCGCGATTTTCGGCGCGTGGTAAAGCAGGTGAAGCCAGACGCCTATCTGCTGGCGGAGGTCTGGGGAGATACGTCCCATTGGCTGCAAGGGGACATGTTTGACGCCACCATGAACTACACGTTCCGCGGCCTGTGCCTTGATTATTTCGCGCAGGGCGGCCTGACGACGGCGGATTTCGTGGACGGCGTGCAACAAATGTTGACGATGTACCCCTGGCCGGTGACGCTGGTGAACCAGAACTTGCTCTCCAGCCACGATACGCCCCGTTTTTTGCATCTGGCGGGGGAGGATGCGCGCCGCTGGCGGCTGGCGACGTTGTTCCAGATGACGCTGCCGGGCGCACCCGGCATCTACTATGGAGATGAAATTGGCATGACGGGGGGGCATGACCCGGACTGTCGCCGCGCCTTTCCCTGGGAGGCGCGGGCGCAATGGGACGAGGAGACGCTGGCCTGGACCCGTTCGCTCATTGCTTTGCGGAAACGAGTCGCGGCGCTGCGGACGGGATCGTGGTCGCTGGTGTGGGCGGGGGCGGAGGCGTTTGCGTTTGTGCGTGAGCAGGATGAGGAGCGTCTGTTGGTGGTAATCGTGCGGGCGGAAGGGTTGGCGCAGGTTGTGTTGCCCCTGACGGGCGCGCCGCCGCTGTTGCTGTGGGGCGAAGGAGAAGTGATGGCGGATGAGGGGGGTGTGCGGGTGAGGGGAATGCCGGCATGGTCCGGCCTCATCGCGCAACTGTAACGAAAATGACCCTGGCGATGAACGGGAGAAAGACAATGAATAACAAGAAAAAATGGCATCTCGCGGGTCTGATAATGCCGGCATTTTTGCTGCTCATCACAGGCATAACGTCCGCCGCCGTCGGCACCTGGAAAGCTCCCCTGCTGGTGGCGGCCACGGATGAAGACGCCAACTGGCCCGAAATGGCTATCGACGCCGGCGGAACATTGCACGTAGCCTGGCACGAAGCCCCCTTCCTGGGAGATGGCGACATCTACTACGTCAGCCGCGCCCCCGGTGGCCCATGGAGCGCGCCCACCAACATCTCCCATCGTCCGACGACGCCGTCCGAGTACGTGGACATCGCCGTGGATGGAAGCGGCGTGGTGCATGTGGTATGGGATGATGGCAGTTATGATGGGCAGGAGATTTACTACGCGGCCAAATCGGGCAATGTCTGGTCGCAGCCGGTGAATGTTTCCAACACGTCGCACAGCAGCTTTTTCCCCAGCGTGGCCGTGAGTGATGGGGGCGATGTGTACGTGTTGTGGGAGGAATATGCCGGCACAGGAGCCGTCTACAACATCTACTTCGCGGAAAAACCGGCCGGGGGGAACTGGCTGCCACCGGTCAACGTATCCAACTCCACCAGCGACGCCAACGACCCCCAACTCATCGTAGACGGCGACAACCTCTATCTGATGTATTGGGACGACAAACCCAATCCCGGTTCCGATTATGACGTTTACTACACCGAGCGGCTGGCCGGCAGCGCCAACTGGAGCGTGCCCGTCAACGTGAGCAACAGCAGCAACTGGTCCACCGACGCGCGCATGGTCTTGGACGCCAACGGAATACTGCACGCCGTCTGGGATGAAGGGCCGGGCTTCGGCGCGGGCGACATCGTGTATGCGCGCAAGCCGGCGGGAGGCAATTGGAGCAGCTTCGAGAACGTCTCCAACAGTTCTGGTGATGCCAACGATCCGACGCTGCTGGTTGGCGACGATGGTGTGGTGCATGTGGCCTATTACGACTGGACGCCGGGGCAGGCGGACATTTTCTACACCAGCCGCGATGCCGGCAACAACTGGTCCCCGCCGCAAAACATCAGCCAGACGCCCAACACGGCCCAGGACTTCACCGCGACGTTGCTGTGGGCGGATGGGGCGCTGCATTTGCTCTGGGATAGCGTGGCTATTTTCGGCAACAGCGGGGTGACGATCTACGAGGTTGTGCTGGGGCCTGGGGGTTGGAGCAGCCCTGCCGCGCTCACGCCGGTGCGGTATGGGTCGGTGGAACGGGCGCAGTCTGTTGTGGATGGAACAGGCGCGATTCAGGTGGTTTATGCCGGCAAACCAACCGGTGGCGTGTTTGACATTTATCACCTGCGCAACGATGGCCCGCCCCCGACCGCTCCCATCAATGTCTTGTTTGCGCCCAATGGCGGTGGCGGGCAGGTGGGCGCGCCGCAAAACCTGTTCACCGCCACCTATGACGCCAATGGCGGCGGCAACGTGCGCCGCGCCTTCTTCTGGCTGAATACGCAACCCACGCCGGCCAACGGGCTTGGTCTGCTCTACGACGCCGGCCAGAACCAATTGATCTTGCTTAATGAGGCCGGTACAGGCGTTGCCGGCATTTGTCAACCAGGAGATACCGCTACCCTATCACATAGCTATGCCCAGGTAGACTGCGCCCACAGCCAGGTCAGCGCCTATGGCGAAAACGTGCTGCTTATCCAGTGGCGCGTCACCTTCACCAGTTGCCCGCCCGGCGGCTGCGGAACCTACCAGGCATGGCTGCGGGCACAAGATTTCGACAACTTGAGTAGCGGTCTCAATGCTCGTGGCGTCTGGACGCTACAACCGTAAATCTTCCAGACTGGGGCAGTTTTCAAAACTGCTCCACGCTCTGGAAACAGAAATCCACGTCAGAAAGGATAGAATATGTCCAACCGTCTTCAGTTGACCCTGGTCGCCACGCTTTTCAACGTCCTGTTTGAGTACGCCCTGCGCGGCATCAACGCCTTCCTCGCCCGCCCCTTCTTCATCGTCATCATGTTCACCGCCTACTTCACCCTCTTCACACTGCAAGACGGACTCATACGCCGCTACCACCTGCGCGACTACCACCTGTTCATTCTGGCCTTCACCTACGGCATGGTTTACCAATGCCTTTTCTCCGGCGTGGCGTTTCAGGAACCCACTTTCCTGGGCATCAACTGGGGGCAGGTGCTATTCACCCTCATCTTCTGGTGGGGCACGGTGCAGTCCGTCCTCACGTTCTACATTGCTAACCGCGTGGTGGCGCGGGATTGGAGCGCGCGGCCGTTGTCGCGTGGCGGTTGGGGGATCGCCCTGCTGCTGAATCTGTTCGTAATCTTTCTCTTCCAGCGCAGTCCCGAAATCCCCCGTGGCCGCCCCATTGGCTACCTGATGATGCTGCTCGTCTTCGCCGCGGGCGCGTTTGTCCTTTACCTGACCGTGCGTGGCCGGAAACTGGATCCCCGCCGCTTTGAACCGAGCCGGCTGATGGACATTCTCTCCGCCGTCAGCCTTCTTCTTTTCGTGTATGCGGCCTTTCTCCTCCCCCACGACCCCGTCGCCATGCGCACAACCACGGTCAACGCCACGTCCGCGCGCCTCATCGCCGCCTGGACGGTCCTCGTCACCTTCATCATTTGGGGAGGGCGATTGGTCCGCCGGCGCTCGTATGCCGTTTGATGCAGGCTAAAAAAACCGGGTTTTTTTGAAAACCCGGTTTTTTGGGGCGCAATTAATCCGCCAGCGTGGAGAGGTCGCCCATCTCGTGCCCCAGCACTTGCGCCTTGAGGACGCGGCGCATGATTTTGCCGGAGCGCGTCTTGGGCAGGCTGTCTACGAAATCCACGGTGGTGGGCCTGGCAATTGGCCCCATTTCGTGCGCTACGTGGTCGCGCAGTTCCATGGAGAGCTTTTCGCTGCCTTCAAATCCCTGCCGCAAAATGCAGAATGCCTTGATGATGTTGCCGCGCAGCTCGTCGGGGACGCCGATGACGGCGGCTTCGGCCACGGATGGGTGGCTGACGAGGGCGCTTTCGATTTCCGCCGTGCCCAGGCGGTAGCCGGAAACTTTGATCACGTCGTCAATACGGCCAATGACCCAGATGTAGCCGTCTTCGTCGCGCTTGGCGCTGTCCCCGGGGAGATACCAGCCCTGGTCGGCGAAGCGGCTCCAGTATTGGGCTACGTAGCGGTCGGGATCGCCGAAGATGGTGCGCAGCATGGCCGGCCACGGTGTTTTGATCACGAGGTAGCCTTCTTCATTTGCCGGCACGGAATCCCCCTCCTCATCCACCACATCCACCTGCACGCCGGGGAAACCGCGCGTAGCCGAACCCGGCTTCAACGGCACGCTGGGCAGCGGCGTAATCATGAAGTTCCCCGTCTCTGTCTGCCACCACGTGTCCATGATAGGGCATTTTTCCTTGCCAATGACCCGATAATACCACTTCCACGCCTCCGGGTTGATCGGCTCGCCCACGGAACCCAATAGCCGCAAACTGGAGAGATCGTGCCGATTGGGCCAGCTTTCGCCAAAGCGCATCAGGCCGCGAATGGCGGTCGGAGCCGTGTAGAGAAGGGTGATCCCATATTTCGCCACCATCGACCACCAGCGGTCAGGGTACGGGTGCGTTGGCGCGCCCTCGTACATGAAACTGGTCGCCCCCAGGATGAGGGGCGCATAGACGATATAGCTGTGTCCCGTGATCCAACCGGGATCGGCGGCGCACCACCACACATCTTCCGGCTTGATGTCGAACACCCATTTGAGCGTGGTGCTGGTTCCCACCATATAGCCGCCGTGGGTGTGCAGGATCGCCTTCGGCTTGCCCGTTGTGCCTGACGTGTACAAAATGAAGAGCGGGTCTTCGGCGTCCATCACTTCGGTGGGGGATTTGGGATCGACGACGGGCAAGGCCATCAGGTCGTGATACCAGTAGTCGCGCCCGGCCACCATGTCTACTTCTTGCCCGGTGCGTTTGACGCAAATGACGGATTGGAGCGTGCCGGCACGATCCGCCGCTTCGTTGGCTATTTTCTTCAACTCAATGATCTTGCCGCGCAGCCAGGCCCCATCGCACGTAATCAACAGCTTGGAACCGCTGTCTTCAATGCGTCCCAACAGGGCTTCCGTGGAAAAGCCGCCGTAGACGACGGAATGCATGGCCCCGATCTTGGCGCAGGCCAGCATGGCGATCATCAATTCCGGGATACGCCCCATATAGATGGTGACACGATCCCCTTTTTGCACGCCCATGGAGCGGAGAACGCTGGCGAATTTGCACACTTCGATATTCAATTGATGATAGCTGAAGGTGCGGGTGTCGCCCGGCTCGCCTTCAAAAATGAGAGCGGCCTTGTTGCGCACGGAAGTGTGCATGTGGCGGTCGAGGGCGTTATGGACAATGTTGACTTTGGCGCCCACAAACCACTTGTAAAACGGCGCATTGCTATCGTCCAGCACGGTTGTCCAGGGGCTGAACCATTCGTAGTTGTCGGCGGCGATTTTGCCCCAGAATCCCGGCAGGTCGGTGGTTGCCGCGTCATTGACGGCGTCGTAGTCGGGCACATGCGCCGCGCGCACGACTTCCGGCGCGGGATAATAGACGTCACCAGTCATTTGTTTGTCACTCATGTGGGGATCTCCTCAAGATGATTGTTGGTTGACGATTGCCGGAAACTGCGCGCCAGCCGTGTCACATGAAGTGAAAAGGGCGACACATTCCTTTCCATGTGGGTGAATCTTTTTCGTGGCGTTGCCTCGTGTGGGTGGATACGTCGCAGCCTCGGAATATGAATATATTTTCCCTCTCCCATCTCTAAGTATAATTAGGAATGGGCAAAACGTAAAACGGCGCGCCCCATGCTTGTCGCGCCGATTTTTGAATCTTGAAAAAATGTAACGGCTAAGTCAGATTGAACCAATTTTCTCTGGTGAAGTTGGTCCAATCTCCAGAGAGCGTTAGTAGTTGCCAATCTTTTCGCCCTATAGGGTGTTTTCGGAAGAGGAATTGGTTATGCCGGCACAACCCCATATCGTCATCATTGGCGCAGGTAGCGCCAGCTTTGGTCCGGGCACGGTGGCAACGCTCCTGCGCAGCGAGGCGCTGCGCGGCAGCCACCTCAGCCTGGTAGACTTGAATGAGGAATCCCTGAACCTGGTCACGCAGGTCGCGCGGCGCATGAACGCGGAGTGGGGCGCGGAGATGACGATTCGCGCCAGCACGGAGCGGCGGGAGGTGCTACCCGGCGCGGATTTCGTGGTGGTGTCCATTGAAGTGCCGCCGCGCGAGGTGTTGTGGCGCATGGATTGGGAGATTCCCCTCAAGCATGGGCTGCGGCAGCCTTATGGCGAAAATGGCGGACCGGGTGGTTTTATGCACACATGCCGGCAAATCCCTCCCCTATTAGCCATCGCCCGCGACATGGAAACCCTGTGCCCCGACGCCTGGCTGATCAACTTCAGCAACCCCCTCCCCCGCCTGACACGCGCCATCAGCAAATACACGCGCATCAAAACAGTGGGGAAATGCCACCAGATCAAGGTCGGATACGCGATTGTGGCCACCCTGTTGGCCGGGCGCTATGGCATTACCGTGCCGCCGGGCGTGCGGTTTCACTCCGACCCGGGCAATGTCTCCAACATTGGCGTGATGGCCGAGGCGGGGCAGCAGCATGTGAAAATCAAGGTGGCCGGGCTGAATCACTTTATCTGGCTGCTGGACGTGCGCGACCGCCGCACGGGAGAGGATTTGTACCCCGCCTTGCGCGCGGCGCGGGCGGATGCGCCGCCGACGATGGAGCCGCTCTCGATGGATTTGTTCCGTATTTTTGGCTACTGCCCCGTCCCTGGCGACACGCATTTGTGCGAATATCTGCCCTGGCTGCACGACGCGCAGGCGCGCCCGTGGGAGCGGTACGAGATTCCGCTGTACGATTGGGGCGGAAATGAAAACTGGCGGGATTTGAATCTTTATTTGTTGCGGCAGATGGCGGTGGGGAAGATGTCGGTGGCCGCCATGCAGGAGGCGCGGAGTGAGGGGGCGGTGGAGTTGATTGAGGGGATGTGGGGGAATTTGAATGTGTATGACGAGACGGTGAATGTGCCCAATCGGGGGGCGATTGCGAATTTGGGGGCGGAGGTGGTGGTGGAAGTGCCGGCATTGATCAACCGCATGGGCGTCCAACCACTACCCGTCGGCCCCCTACCGCCCGCCATCGCCGAACTATGCCGCCGCGAAGCCGCCCTCGTCGAACTCGTCGTAGACGCCGCCGTCAGCGGCGACCGCAAACTGGCCCTGCAAGCCCTGCTTCTCGACCCCATGATCGACGACATCGCCCGCGCCGAGGCCATCCTGGACGACTACCTGACTCAGTTCGCCGACTACCTGCCACAGTTTTGAAAAAGAAGGCAGAAGGATGAGGTATGAGGTATGAGGTATGAGGTATGAGGTATGAGGTATGAAGGATGCTACTTGCCCCTCGCCCCTCACCTCTCGCTACTCGTCCCTCCTATACCGGCTTTGCACCAATCCGCTTTTGTAAGCGATGGTTTCCACGTGTTGCCAGCGGATGTCCGCATTCAAGGGGCCGAAGAGAGGGATGCCCGTGCCAATCAGCACGGGCACGCGGGTGATGATTAGCTCGTCAATCAGTCCCCCTGCCAGGAAGCCTTGTATCGTTTTGCCCCCATCCACATAGAGATGGCGCGCGCCCGCGGCTTCCAGTTCCGTCCATAGTTCCAACGCGGAACCGGCGTGTAGCGAAACCGTCTCCGGCAATCCTTCCGCCAGCTTCGTTAGCGTGCGGCTCATCACCACCACGCGCTGGCGGCCATAAGCCCACGGCCCAAATGTCAGCACGATTTCATACGTTTTGCGCCCAATCACGATCACGTCCACGGAGTCCATGAACGCCTGGTAGCCGTAATCTTCCTGCTCGTCGCCCGCCCCCGCCGCGCCATCGCTGCCGGGCAGCCAGTCCAGCGCCCCGTTCTCGCGGGCAATGAATCCATCAAGCGAGGTGGCAATGTAGACGGATGCTTTCATGTTACCCTCCTGGCGTCGCCTGCGCGACAACGGTATTGATGACGTTGATCAGGATGACGATGAGGCCAATGCCCCAAACGGGGAGGACAAAGAGGTAGCCGCCAAAGTCGCGTCTGGTGAGCCAGCCCCGCTGCCGACGAAAACGAAGGCGCGCGACGGCGTCCATCAGGATGAGGCCGACGCCGACGGCGATCATCACGGGCGCGTCCGGCAGTTTGCGTAAGAAGCCGCCGGCAAAGGCGATTAACGCGCTCACAACCAGCATCATGATTCCCAGCGCGTTTCCGCGCAGCGGCAAAAGTGTCATGCTCGTTTACCTCTCCTCTGAAAATTTAGGGCGATTTTCCAAATCGCCCGCCCGATTTGGAAAATCGGGCTACGACGGCACATCATTTTCATTCATGGTGGTCGGCGACAGCCGGTGAAGTCTCCTGCGAAAATGATCTTCCCGGAAGCTTCGTCACGGATGCTGGCTCTGGGCAACAGCTTCCGGGAAGATGTTGTCATTGATGGTGGTGTGCCGCGGCGCATGAAGTCTTTTCAGGAGATGGGTGGTTGGGTGGTGTGGGCTGGCTGCCAGTTGGTGTAGATGGCCCACTCTTGCGCGGCCTCCCAGATGAGGTCGTAGACGGGGTCTTTGATGTCGTAGTACGTCTCTACGTCGTCGGCGTGCCGCCGGGCGATCTCCCGCTTGATGCGTTCGATGGAGCGGGCGGCGCGGGGGTGGGCGCGCAGGTAGTCACGAAAGAGGAGGGGGTACTGTTGGTTGGGATTGCCGGCAATACGCACATGCACATTGGCCCGCCGTTCCCCCTCCGGTTCCGTAAACAGCATCTTCGTCCACAGTCGCGGGTCTTCGTCCTCGCCTGCCGGCACATGGTCTCGCGTATGCCGGCTTTGACGATACCCCGCCGCCGTCATACGCTCCACAATTTCCGGCGACAAGGCGCGCACCGTCACCTGGATGTCGATCACGTCTTTCGCGCCCAATCCGGGGACGGACGTGGAGCCGATGTGGTCAATGCGCTCGGCCAGCGAACCGAGGACGAGGCGCAAGGATTGGCGCAGCGTGGCGAATTCTTGCGGCCAGAGCGGGTTGTAGTCGTGAATGATGATCATGATCGGGTGGTGTAATGGATGTCTGTTTCGCCGGAAACGGTTAGCGCGGCGAGTGCAAGCATACCAAAAGTCATGGCAAGTTGCCATGCAAATGACGCGGGGTTGTCAGCCTTTTTGGGCGGCGATCAGGCGGGCAATGGCTTCTACCCGGCTTGATGCGCTTGGGGGCGTTGGGACGCTTCGCCGCGGTCCAGGACGAGGACTTCGGAAGGGATGCCGTAGGGGGTGACGACGCGGCGATGGGCAATGCGCCAGTGGGCGGGGTCGGCGTAGGCGGCCAGGTGGATGGGACGGCAGCCGCCGACGCGGGCGGGGCGCAGGCGGAAGACGGCGGTCCACAGGGTGGATACCAGCCGGGAGGGGATGGTGACGCCGTGGGTGAGGCTGACGAGGCAGAGTTTGCCGCCGGGCTGCAAGACGCGGTGCGCTTCGGAAAAGGCGGCGTGGATGGCGGATGCCGGCAAAATATCCAACACATAACTGGAGACAACCCGATCCACCGTCTCGTCCGCCAGGGGGAAGCGCACCGCGCCATCCGTTTGCTGCACCACCGCCCGCGCAGCGAAATCGGCCAGCCGCCGCCTCGCCAGGTCCACCATGGTCTCACTGACATCGCAGCCGAGGTAGCTCGCCGATGCC
Organism: Ardenticatenales bacterium; assembly: GCA_020634515.1. NCBI lineage: Bacteria > Bacillati > Chloroflexota > Ardenticatenia > Ardenticatenales > Ardenticatenales bacterium. The sequence continues at coordinate 156,941 of JACKBL010000007.1, forward strand.
GGCAACGCCTCCGCCAACAAACGCGCCGCCAATTTCCCCGTGCCGCAGCCAAACTCGAAGACGCGCCGCGCCCCGCCAAAATCGGCGTGCGCGATCAGATCGTCCAGCGCCGGGTCCTCATAGAAGCCCTGCGTATCCTGCTTCGCGCCAAAGCTATCATAGTAGGCGCGCGCCTCGGTTGTCGTCAATCCTGCATCTATTTGGCGCATCAAAAGCCTCGTTGCTGTCGTTTGTCAGGCGGCCAGATGATCAAAGGTTGGTTTTAGCGCCGGATAGAGGGCGCGGTAGAGTGGGTAGTGCGTCTGGTAGGCGGGGCTGTTGGGTCCGGGGGAGGTGATGCCGGTGATCTGGATGCCGGCATCACACGCCTCCGCCACCGTCCCAAACGCACCCAGGCCGGTGGCCGCCAGCAGCGCCGCCCCATAAGCCGCGCCCTCCACCGTGTTCACCGTGAGCAACTCGACCTGGAACACATCCGCCAGGATTTGTCGCCACAACGGGCTTTGCGCGCCGCCGCCGGAGGTGCGTACCTGGTTGATGGGGGAGATGCCGGCATTCTTCATTAACTCAAAACTATCCCGCAGCCCATACGCCACCCCCTCCAACACGGCGCGCGTCATGTGCGCGCGCGTGTGGCGCACCGTCAGACCCACAAACGCGGCGCGGGCCAACGGGTTGGGATAGGGCGTGCGCTCGCCGGTGAGGTAAGGGAGGAAAAGCAAGCCGTCGCCGCCGGGCGGAATGGCGGCGGCGGATTCGACCAGATCGGCGAAGGCCACCTCCGGCGCCACGGTGTCCCGATACCAGCGCAGGCTGCCCGCCGCCGACAGCATCACGCCCATCATGTGCCACTTGCCCGGAACCGCGTGGCAAAAGGCGTGCAGGCGGCCCTCCGGCTCCACCACGGGGATGTCGCTGCTGGCAAACACCACGCCGGATGTGCCCAGGCTGAGGGCGACCACGCCATCCACGACCGCGCCCGTGCCCACGGCGTTCGCCGCCTGATCTCCCCCGCCGCCCACAACGGAAATGCCGGCAGGCAACCCCGTGGCGGCGGCGGCGGCGGCGGTGACGGCCCCCGTGATCGCCGTGCCCTCGAAGGTGGGCGGCAACCATTTTTCGTCAATGCCCAACGCCGCCAGCACCTCCCCCGACCAGTCACGCCGACGCAAATCGAACAACTGCGTGCCGGCAGCCCCCGCCTTATCCGTGGCAAATTCGCCCGTGAGGCGGAAGCGCACGTAATCCTTCGGCAGCAGGATGCGCGCGACGCGGGCAAACACCTCCGGCTCGTGGTTCTTCACCCACAAAATCTTGGGCGCGGTAAAACCGGTGAGGGCATCGTTGCCCGTAATCTGGATAAGGCGCTGTCGCCCTATCCTGGCTCGCATCTCGTCGCATTCCGCTTCGGTGCGCTGGTCGTTCCACAAGATCGCCGGGCGCAGCACCCGGTCCTGGGCATCCAGCAGCACCAGCCCGTGCATCTGCCCCGTGAGACCCACGCCACGAATGGCCGCCGCGTCTACCCCGGTCTCCGCCAGGAGCTGCCGAATGCTTTCCACCGTGGCCGCCCACCAGCGTTCCGGCTGTTGCTCGCTCCACAACGGGTGCGGCGTCTCGTAATCATAGGACGACGCGGCCACGCCCACGACCTGGCCATCCGCGGCCATGAGCAGGGCTTTGGTGGCCGTGGTTGAGCTATCAATGCCGATGAAGTAATCCATAATCATCTCGCTTTGGTAACGGCCAGGCCCGATTGGACCAATCTCCAGAGAGAGCGTTAGTCGTTACTCGCTTTGGCGGATTCACGCGGCGCAATGCCGCGCCGGGTCAGGTTGCGCCCCGCATTCTATCATGTGGCGGTCAATCCACCACATCCTCATGCCAGAAAGTCGTCAGTCGGTGGTTGTCCGTGGTCCGCTGCGCCGCGCCCCCTTTTGCCCCTGCGTCCTCCCCCGCTCTTTTGGAATTGGACGCGAATTGGCGCATTTTGACAAAAAACAGTAGAGCCAATTCCATTGAAACCGGCTTGCCCTGTCTCTAAAATAGATTGCAGACTGGTTTTCCGTGCGTGGGCGGCAATGCGCCTCGTCGGCGAACAAGCCAAAACGGTTCCGGCGTGATGGGACTGGTCGCCATCTCGCTCCCGGAGCTGGAAAATCTGAAAACTTTCGCGCCACGCTGATCATTCCGCTCATCTCGCTTGCGGGCATGTCCGGCCTTCAGGGGGCGCAAACAACTTTGGAGGTAAAACATGGACACCGGGCACAGTGAAAATGGACAGCGCGAACTAGGCAGCGTCAACGTCAAACGCGGGTTGGCGCAGATGTTGAAGGGAGGCGTGATCATGGATGTGGTGACGCCGGAGCAGGCCGTCATCGCGGAACAGGCGGGGGCGTGCGCGGTGATGGCGTTGGAGCGCGTGCCGGCGGATATTCGTGTGCAGGGCGGCGTGGCGCGTATGTCCGATCCCGGTCTGATTCGGGAGATCATGGCCGCCGTCACCATTCCCGTGATGGCAAAATGCCGCATCGGGCACTTCGTCGAGGCGCAGATTTTGCAGGCTATCGGCGTTGATTACGTGGACGAGAGCGAAGTTCTCACTCCCGCCGATGAAGCCCACCACGTCAACAAGCACGCCTTCAAGATTCCCTTTGTTTGCGGCTGCCGCAACCTGGGCGAGGCGCTGCGGCGCATTGGCGAAGGCGCGGCCATGATCCGCACCAAAGGGGAGGCCGGCACGGGGGACGTGGTGGAAGCGGTGCGTCACGCGCGCGCCGTCTTGGGCGCAATCCGCCGCCTGCAATTGATGCCGGACGAAGAGCTGATGTCCTATGCCAAAGAGATCGGCGCGCCGTATGAACTGGTGCGCGAAACCAAGTCGCTGGGGCGTCTGCCGGTGGTCAACTTCGCCGCCGGCGGCATTGCCACGCCCGCCGACGCGGCTCTGATGATGCAGTTGGGCGTTGATGGCGTTTTCGTCGGCTCCGGCATCTTCAAGAGCGGCGATCCGGCGCGGCGGGCGAAGGCCATTGTGGAAGCGACCACCCACTACAACAACCCGGAGATTCTGGCTCAGGTGAGCGAGAATCTGGGCGAGCCGATGGTGGGCATCAGCGTCAGCAGCTTGCCAGAGGCGGAGCAGTTGGCGACGCGCGGCTGGTGATGAGGAAAGTGATGCGAATTGGTGTTTTGGCCTTGCAAGGGGCTTTTCGTGAACATGTGCGGATGCTGCGGAAGCTGGGCGCGGCGGCGGTGGAGGTGCGGCTGCCGGCAGACCTGGCGGACCTGGATGGGTTGATCATTCCGGGTGGCGAAAGCACGACGATTGGCAAACTGGCGCAGGCGTTTGGCTTGATGGAGCCGCTGCGCCGGTTTGCCCGCGAGAAGCCTGTTTGGGGGACGTGTGCCGGCATGATCTTCATGGCCCGCGATATTGGACGGGACCAGCCGCTGCTGGGTGTGATGGACATCGTGGTGGAGCGAAATGCGTTCGGGCGGCAGGTAGATAGCTTTGAAGTGGATTTGGAAGTGCCGGCATTGCCCTCTCTCCCCTCCGCCAACGGCAGCGCCCCCGCGCCCTATCACGCCGTTTTCATCCGCGCGCCCCGCCTCGTGGCCGCCGAAAATGGCGTCACCATCCTCGCGCGCCTGGCGGACGGAACCGCCGTGGCCGCGCAGGAGGGTCACTGGCTGGTCACGTCGTTCCACCCGGAACTCACCGACGACCCTCGCTTTCATCAATACTTCCTGCGCATGGTGGCAATGGCGCAAACGGCGCCCGGTTGAGAAAGTTAGCCGTTACGAAAACGGAAAAAAGAGTAACTGCCAAGCTGGATTGGACCAATTTTCTCTGGTGAAATGGGTCCAATCTCCAGAGAGCGTTAGTAGATACAAAAAAGAGACGGCCCCCGAGGGGACCGTCTCTTTTTTTAGGAGACCAGAAGCAAATGGGCTTTTAACGCGCCCAGAAGGAGGCGGGAACGTCGTTGCTCACGGGGAGCTGCGCCGTCGCGCCGTTGACTGTGCCGAACCAGATGCCCGCCTGGCCGGAACCGTCGCGGCAGATGTACAGACCGGCAATGCTGTTTCCGTTGACCGCGCCCAGGTAAGCGCCATCGCAACCGCCGTTGTTATAGGCGAAGTAGAGGCGGTCGTTGGTGGGTTGGAAGATCCAGTAGCCGGTGTCGTTGTTGCCGTCCACGAAGGAGAGGTTGCTGTAGAGGGTGAAGTTGTTCAGGTTGTAGCCGTCGCCATCGTCGAAGAGGAAGTTGACTTCCAGGACAGGCTTGATGCCGGCAGCGTCGCGGCTGATGACGGCGTTGAGTGTGGGGGTTCCCCCAAGCGCGAAGCCGGTAGCGTAAACGGTGTAGACGGTTTTCGCTTGCAGCAGGATGCCGGGCAGGCTGAGGACGACGGTGTTCGTGCCGGCAAGACGCACTTCCAGGTCGTATGTGCCGGCATCAACGGGCAAATACCCGCCAACTTCCGTGAAAGCAATGTTGCTGAACAACACCGGCCCACCATTGGCGACGGCGATATCCACCGCCGGCGCATCCGGCGAAGCGTGCAGGAAGCGTACGTGCGCCTTACCCGCCATCGGGATTGTGTTGTCATCCACCAACACCAGTGGCTGAATGTTTGCCAGCGTATTCACGGCGGCCACCGTGTAATCCGTGCCCAGTTGCAGGTCCAGCACCGCGGAAATCACGACCGGGCCTGGCTGGCCTGCCGGCACAACTTCCACCAGATAAGCGCCATTGGGCAGCGCCGCGTAGTCAGTAATTTCTTCGAAGGGCACATTGGCGAAAGCCACGGCGCCATTCACGCGCACATCCACGGCAGGCGCGTCAGGCGAGAGGTGCGCCACGCGCACACGCGCCGCGCCGGCGTCCGCGCTGACCACGGCGTTCAGTTCCGGCTGCCCACCGAGCGCAAAGCCCGTGGCGAAGACGGTGTACACAATCTGGTTATCCACGGTCACACTGGGGATGGAGAGAACAACGGTGTTCGTGCCCGCCAGGCGCACTTCCGCGCCATACGTGCCCGCGAGCAGGGGCGTGTACGCGGTGGCTTCCTTGAAGGCGACGTTGCTGAAGATGATGTTGCCACCCTCGCCGGCGATGTCCACAGCAGGGGCATCGGGGGAGGCGTGGACGAAGCGGACGTGCGCCCAACCGTCTTGCGGCAGGTCGTTGTTGTCCACCAGCACCAGCGGCTCAATGTTCGCCAGGGTGTTCACGGCGGCGACGGTGTAGTCCGTGCCCGCTTCCAGATCGAGGTAGGCGTCAATGACCACGGGGCCGGGTTGCCCTGCCGGCACAACCTGGACCTGGTAGTTGCCGGAAGGAAGAATGGCGTAATCGGTCACGTCTTCAAAAGGAATGTTGGTGAAAGCGGCAGCGCCATTGACGAGAACGTCCACGGCGGGCGCATCAGGGGAGGCATGGACGACACGAACGCGCGTGGGGCCGGCGTCGGCGACGAGGACGGCGTTCAGCGCCGGCTGCCCGCCGAGGGCGAAGCCGGTGGCGAAAACGGTGTAGACGGTGCGGTTAGCCAGGGCGATGCCGGGCAAAGAGAGGACGACGGTATTTGTGCCGGCAATGCGTACTTCCAGGTCATACGTCGTGGCGGCCACGGGCAGATAGTCGCCCACTTCGCCGAATGCCACGTTGCCGAAGAGGACGGGGCCGCCATTGGCGACGGCAATGTCCACGGCGGGGGCGTCAGGCGACGCATGGACGAAGCGAACGTGGGCGTTGCCCACGGCGGGCAGGCTGTTGTTGTCGATCATCACCAGCGGCTCGATATTCGCCAGGGTGTTGATGGCGGCGACGGTGTAGTCTGTTCCCGCGGCCAGGGTGAGGTCGGCTTCGATGACGACCGGGCCGGGTTGTCCGGCGGGGACGACCTGGATGTTATACGTGCCGGCAGGAAGCGCGGCGTAGTTCGTGATCTCTTCAAAAGGGATATTGGCAAAAGCGACTGCCCCATCCACCAGAACATCCACGGCGGGGGCATCGGGGGAGGCGTGGGCCACGCGCACTCGCGCATTAGCCTGGCTATCAGCAGCGGTTGGCTCGGCGGCTTGGGCCGTATTCAAGGCCAGGGCCATCAAGGCCGTCAGGGCGAACAAAAAGATTGTCAGGCGTTTCATTGTTTCTCCTTGTGTGAAACATAGTGATTTTTCAGGGCTTCTTATCGCAGCGCGACACAAGGGATAATACAACAAATGCACTGATAATGTCCATGTTTTGTAAATATGTCTCAGAATCGCTTAATCTGTGCGATTCATGTACAAAATAGCGACAAAGCGGCTGATTGGCTCCTTGAAGGGGGATCAACGGGCGACGAGACAGACGCGAACGGGTTGACTGGGGGTTTCGTTGCCGGCAGCATCCACCCCCACCACGCGAAACTGATGGCAGCCTGGTCCAGGTATTGTCCACTTTTCCGTGAACGGCGGCACCGTGCTGATGGCAAAGGGGACGCCCGCGCCGTCCACATAAAACTCCACCCGCGCCACCGACACGTCATCCGTCACCTGCGCCTGGATGATCACCCACTCCTCGTCCGTGAAAATGCTCTGGTCCGGCAGCGGGAAGAGGATGTCCGCCGTGGGTGGGGTGTTGTCAATTGTCACCTGCACGCTGGCTTCGGCAAACGTGCCGTCCGCGCGCACCACCGTCAGCAAAATGGTGTACAGACCGTTCAGGTTTGCCACGTCCCACTCCCCCAGCACGGCGTTATCTTTCGGCTCCGTCACGTTGTCCACAATCGGCGTCACATCCACCGGCGTGAGGCCTTTGAACGTGGCCAGGCGATAGTAGGCGAAGTTGTCGCCGCGGGCGCTGCCCACGATGGTTAGCCGATCTTTGACAAACTGGAAGGGCTGTGGCGAGAGAATGGCGACTTCTCCCTGGCTTTCGCCGCCGCCGGTCAGCGTGTCAAATTCCGTCGGCGGCTGTTCGATTTCGTTCTCCCGCACCCAGTCCGCCGCCTGTTCCGGGTAAATCTGGTACACCTTTGTCTCCACCAGATCGGGCGGCGTGGAGATGGTCGCCAGTCGCCCCGTCTCCCGATTGACGCGAAACGCCTGGTACATGTTGTCGTACAGCGTTGGCTCCGTCCCTTCTATAAAATATTCGCGCACTTGGGGGCAGAGGTCGGTAGGCAGCAGCCCGGAAGGGTAGCAGACGGATCGTTCGACAATGCCGGCAGGTTGGTTCCAACCCGGCGACGGCTCTTCCGCCAGTGCCCAACTCATGAAGGCGTGCCAGATGGGGGCCGCTCCTTTAGAGCCGGGCACATTCTCCATGGGCGTGTTGTCCGTGTTGCCCACCCACACCCCCGTCACCAACCGCGGCGTATAGCCGACCGTCCAGGCGTCGCGGTAGTCGTTGGTTGTGCCCGTCTTCACGGCGGCGGGGCGGTTGTCGGGGAGTTCCAGGGCATTGGGGCAGCCAAAGCCGGCGCAGCGGGCGTTGCGGTCGGAGAGCATGTCGTTCATGAGGAAGGCCAACTGCGGGGTGAGGATTTCGCGCCGCTGTGGCTGGTTGTATTCGTAGAGGATATTGCCGGCACGATCCTCCACGCGCAAAATCGCCACGGGGTCCAGGCCACGGAAGCCCAGCCGCTGCCGCTCCTCGGGGATCGGCTGCCCCACCATCACCCCCATGTTGTCCATCACGGAAAAGGCATAAACCATGTCCAGCAGTTTCACTTCCCCGCCGCCCAACGTGAGCGAAAGGCCATAGGCGTTGGCGCCCTGGTCCAGGCTGGTGATACCCAGGCTGTGCGCGGTGCGGATCACATTATCCACGCCCACCCAGCTCATCACCTGCACGGCGGGGACGTTGTAGCTGTTTGCCAGGGCGCGGCGGATGCTCAGGGGACCATGAAAGCGGCGGTCGTAGTTCTGCGGCACGTAGGCGACGCCGTTGTAGGGCGTGCCGAAATCCGTTTCCACGTCCAGCACCATCGTCGCCGGCGTATACCCCTGGCTCAACGCCGTGAGATAGGTAAACGGCTTGAAGGAGGAACCGGGCTGGCGCAGGCCATCTACGGCCACGTTGAAGGAGCCATCAATGGCTTCGTTCCAATAGTCCAGGCTGCCGACCATGGCTTTGATCTCTCCCGTGGTAGGGTCCAGGGCCACCAGCGCGGCATTGTTCACCTTATGGTCTATGCCGACGTCGGCACGGGGCAGGGGCGGCAGATAGGCGAGGGCGGCGCAGGCGGCGCGCTCGTCTACGGGCAGTTCGTCGCCCACGCGCCCGGAGAGACGGGCTACCTGGGCGCGCATGACGCACTCCGCCTGCTGCTGCATCTCCAGGTCCAGCGACGTGTAGACGCGCAGCCCGCCGCCCAGTACCATTTCCGGACCAAACTGCTGCTCCAATGCCTTACGCACGTAGAGGGCGAAGTGGGGCGCAATGATGTCGAAGCGGCTGGCGACGCTGGATTGCGTCTGGATAGGCGTGTATTTGGCCGTGACCAACTGCTCGCGGGTGAGATACCCTTCACGGAACATGGCATCCAGCACCAGTTCTTGCCGGGTTTTTGCTTCCGTGGGGTTGTCGATGGGGTTGAGGGCGGGGGATTGAGGGATGGCCGCCAGCATGGCTGCTTCGGCGATGGTCAGTTGCACGGCGGGCTTGTTGAAGTAAACGCGGGACGCGGCTTCAATGCCGTAGGCCAGGTTGCCGTAGAAATTGGTGTTTAGATACCATTCCAGGATTTGCTCTTTGGTGTAGACGCGGGAGATTTCTTGCGCCAGCAGCAGTTCTTCCACTTTGCGGCGATAGTCATCGAAGGAGACCTGGCCGACGACGACGCGCCGTTCGGGGGCGATGAGGTTGTTTTTGACGAGCTGCTGCGTGATGGAGGAGCCGCCTTGAATGGAGCCACCTTGCAGCACGTATTCGTAGAAGGCGCGGCCAATGCCTTGCAGGTCGAAGCCGCTGTTGGTCCAAAAGGTGCGGTCTTCGATGGCCACGGTGGCGTCGATGACGGCGGGCGGAATCTGGGCGAAGGGTAGCCATTGTCGGTCGCCGCCGCGCGGGTCGATGACTTCATTGATGAGGACGAGGTCGCGGCTGCCGTCGTGGTCCTGATCTGCGCCCCAGGCGTAGATTTTGGTGGTTTCAAAGGTGTCCGTATTCTGGCCCAGGGTTTCGATTTCCGTGAAGTCGGGCAGATCTTGGGTGAAGTAGGCGTAGACGGCGGCGACGGTGGTGACGCTGGTGAAGGTGAGGAGGAAGAGGGCGGTGAGCGAGAGGGCGACGAAGACGGCGAGGAGGCGCAGGGCCAGGCGTTTGCCTCCTCCCCGGTTTTGTTGGCGGCGCAGACGCCGCTGCATGATGCGTGTGGTTCGCGGCATGTGGTTTACCGTGGGTGGATGGCGAGGGCGCGTGGTTCGCGTCGGGTGTTTTTTGATTGTCAGCCTGTTGCCGGCAACCGGCTTAGCCGACGCGAGGGTTCGTCGTTATTTCTGGTTTATGTGTGGGGATTGTGCCGGCATTTTCCGCCAAAAGCAAATCCGCCCCATAACCTTTCCCCCGCTCAAGCGACTATTCCTCGCAGGTTAGTCTAGCGTAATAAACGCTTCTCCATGTTTGCCGTTTTGGAGATGAACACCCTATACTCAAGGGTTTATGTAAGGCGGTTCCGGTCGTCAGACTGGCGCGGAACCGCGATGGACGAGCATAGAAGTCGCAAGGAGAAAAGTCAATGAAGAAACGTAGTCGTGGGCGTATGATTGCCAATGTCCTGATCGGGCTGGTTGTGTTGCTGTTGCTGATCCAACTGGTGCCCTATGGACGTAACCATACCAACCCGCCCGTGATTAAGGAACCAAACTGGGACAGCCCGGAGACGCGGGCGCTGGCGCAAACGGCCTGTTTTGACTGCCACAGCAACGAAACGGTCTGGCCCTGGTACACGAACATCGCGCCCGCTTCCTGGCTGGTGCAGCGGGATGTGGAAGAGGGGCGCAGCCACCTGAATTTTTCTGAATGGGGGACGAGCCGGCGGCGTGGCGAGGAAGCGGATGAGATCGATAAGGCCCTCAATAGTGGGGAGATGCCACCGTTGCAGTATACGCTGATTCATGCCAACGCGCGCCTGACGGCGGCGGAGCGGGAGCAACTTTTGCGCGGTTTGCAGGCGACGCTGGCGGCTTCGGCGGTGCAAAAGTAGCGCCATTTGGTGGGGGAGGGGGCGTATGTAGAGAAAAAGTGCCGGCAGAAATGCCGGCACTTTTCATACCCCCGCCAGGACTCGAACCTGGGCTTCTGGCTCCGGAGGCCAGCGCTCTGTCCTCTGAGCTACGGGGGCCTTTAGGTGAACGCAAGTTTGCCATAGCCAGGGGGAAATGTCAAATACCGCCTATGCACACGGGGGCCACAACACGGATTGCCCCCCTTCCACAACCGCCCGGCAGCGTGCCCGCCCTTCTTTTCTTGTCCTGTGTGCGCCGTGGGCGGGTTTGCGGCGCGTTTGGGCGGGCACCAACGCACGAGTTTCCGTATTCGGCCTGATTTCACCGGCAATTATCTTGCCAATTCTGGATTTTCATGTAATATGCACGCGCCTATTCCTGATGCAATTTAGTACTTGAGTACATACCCACTTGGTTATCGAAAACCATTTTCGGCTATTTGTCATATACGGCAATATGGGTTGCATCAAACGGACACACTGCTATTCGTCGTCTTCTTGTTCCAGTTTGGTGGCTTACCGGGGTAAATTTGTTCCCGACCTTGCGGTGACAAGACCACTTGCGACGGCAATGCGCTGGCGTATACGGAAAGCCGCCCACGTTTTTCTCGACAACCGAATTTTCTAAAGCAAAAGTGGAAAAAGGCTGTGCTGCCTGATCTTCAATAGAAAGAACAACTGCTTTTGTTGGCCTTGTAGTGTTTTCTCGTAACTGCTAAGCCAGATTGGACCAATTTTCTAATCTCCAGAGCGTTAGTCGTTACGTCTTCTCAATAAAGTGGGGCAAAGTTGGTTGAGCCTGTCGAAACCGACGACCTTCGACAGGCTCAGGTGGCGGTTTCCCCAGAATATTGAGAAGTTGGGCCTCATGCGATTCGTGGTTGGGTAAGCTGTGCCTGCTAATACCCTGGTAGTGGGACGCTTCTGGGTATTTACAGGCGCGTAGCGCACAACGGAAAACCGTATATTTTGGGAACGAAGGATGAAGTTGTCTGGCACCCTGGTGAGCGCGGCAGGTTGTAACTATTCACGTCTCCGAGAGATTGGACCAATTTTGTAGACATCAATAAGATTCAACCAGAGCAAATTGGTCCAATCTGGGCAGATGACCTGTATAGTCACGGCAGGTTTTCCCACGGTCCGGGCGACAAAAATGAATAGCAGCATACTTTTTCCCCGCGTAAATCAACAATCTGTCTTCAGATTTCGCTCCCATTCGCGCAAGGCACATGTTTTTGAGGAGCAATGGTCACTACTCCCTGTTTTTTTCGTCGCTTTCGTGGCGACGTGTGAAATGACTGATATGTGTGGACAGAACAGAAGGAAGTTACGGAGGATTTTTTGTCAATGAATAGGGTTCGTGGTTTTGTCGCGTGGTTTGTTCTGGTGACTGTCATTGCCGGCATCACATTAATCTTCTCTCATCACACCGTCTTTGCCCAAATGGAATGGCAACTGGACGCGCCAATGCAAATTCCCCTGGGATGCTTCATGGCGCACTGCGACTCGCGTATGAGTGATTGGGCGGGCATGGCCCCCCCCAGCGCCGACGCGCAAATCATCTGGCATGACACCGTCACCAACAGCACGGGGGACCCGATTGGTTCCGGGCGTGGTCTTGGGTGCGTCGCCAACGGCACCTTCGCCGTCTGCACCTTTGGCCGCCTGCCGCAGGATTTCCCCAACACGCCGTGTGAAGATGTCGTCGATACACTGGTGGCTTATGGCTATGCCGGCAACGACGGCGTTCCTTATCGTATGTGGGGGTCGGGAACTGTTCTCAACTGCGCCGCTTTCAGCTCCGTCCCCCTGGTGCTGGCATCGGGCAGCGTCGTGGCCGCCGACAACGAGCGCATCGTCCGCTTCGACACCAACGGCAACCTCCTTTGGAACACGCCTACCCCCGGCGGACGCCCCATTAGCCTGGTGTTGAGCGATGGTGGCACTATCGTCATGGGCACGGCGGGCGGCCCGGTTTCCATTTACGACATCGCCACGGGAACGATGCTGGCCTCCCTGGACTTGATTGAGGACGGCGGACGCTACCACACGTCCAACACGCCCGCCGTGCGCGGCAATCGCATTTACATTTCCACTAACCACAGCGTCAATCCATCCTCCGGTCGCCTCTACGCTATTGATATGGTATCCAGTGGTGGCGGTTTGCCCGATTCCCTGCAAGTGGCCTGGTATTTTGAATTTAACGGACCCAGCGGCGTCAGCCCGTTTGCCTTCAATATGGATATGGTTTACTTTGATGGCGACCGCGACCTGGCCGGCGCGGATGCTCCCACCATGTACGCCGTGCGCGACCTGGGCGCTTCGCCGCAGCTTCTTTGGACCAAAGCCATGAACGGGCAGATGGAAGCCTCTTTTGCCCGTGACAAGCGCGGCGGCATGTGGGCTTATTCCGTGGGCAATCCCCCCGTGAGCAATCGCTGGCTCTATCGTATCGGCATGTACGACAGCAACGGGGACGGTATTGGCGACGTGCTGGAGCAAATTGATCTCGATGCGCTGGTTGGCGAGCCGGGTGTGCATGTGCCCTCTTCCGCCATGACGATGGCCGGCACGGCCAGCGCGCCCGTGATGATTGTGGGCGCCTCCGCGTACCTCCAGGGGGGCGGTGTCAGTTCCTCCTTTGTTGTGGCGATTGACCTGAACACGCGCGCGCTGTTGTGGAAGGTGCAGGTTCCGGATAACGTCTCTTCCTCGGGCCAGTTCCCCATCACGGGGGGAGCCTACGGCTCTCGCATATTCTTCACGAATCAGACCAACGGTACGTGGGTGATCGGCACACCATAGCCGTCGGCGCTGTTTTTGTCGTCTGTTTGGAGAAAGCTCAACGTCCAGGACGAACGTTGAGCTTTCCTGCTATCTTGCTCTTGCAGGACGGCAAATACTGACCACTATCTTACGCGGAAAGTTGTCACGGAGGATTGTTGTCGATGAATAAGGTTCGTGGTTCGGGTTTATGGGTGTTATTGGTAGCGGGCATTGCCGGCATTCTCTTCATCACGCATCACGTCGCCACAGCCGCCACCCCGGAAACGGAAAAGTCAGGGACGGAGGGGCAATTGTTGGGCATTTTTGGCTGCTTCATGGCGCACTGCGATTCGCGCATGAGCGATTGGGCGGGCATGGCTCCTCCCGATGCCGGCGCGCAAATTATCTGGCACGATACCGTCACCACCAGTACGGGTGATCCGATTGGTTCCGGGCGCGGCCTCGGCTGCGTTGCCAACGGCACCTCCGCGGTCTGCACTTTTGGCCGCCTGCCCCAGGATTTCCCCAACACCCCCTGCGAAGATGTCGTCGATACGCTCGTGGCCTACGGTTATGCCGGCAACGACGGCATGCCCTACCGCATGTGGGGGTCGGGAACCACGCTCAACTGCGCCGCCTTCAGCTCCGCCCCCCTGGTGCTGGCGTCGGGGAGCGTTGTAGCCGCCGACAACGAGCGCATCGTCCGCTTCGGTGCCAGCGGCAACCTCCTCTGGAACACCCCCACCCCCGGCGGACGCCCCATCAGTTTGGTGATGAGCGACAGCGGCGTGATCGTCATGGGCACGGCGGGCGGCCCGGTTTCCATCTACGACATCGCCACCGGCACGATGCTGGCCTCCCTGGACCTGGTCGCCAACGGCGGACGCTACCACACAGCCAACACGCCCGCCGTGCGCGGCGACCGCATTTACATTTCCACCAATCACAACGTTGACACTTCCTCCGGGCGCCTCTACGCGATTGACATGGTCTCCAGCGGCGGCGGCCTCCCCGACTCCCTGGAGGTGGCCTGGTACTACCCGTTTAACGGCCCCAGCGGCACCAGCCCTTTTGCCTACGACGCCGATATGATCTATTTTGATGGTGACCGCGATCTGGCCGGCGCCGATACCCCCACCATCTACGCCTTGCGCGACCTGGGCACAACCCGCCAGCTCTTGTGGACCAAAGGCATGCCCGGGCACATGGAAGCCTCGTTTGCCTTCGACAGGCGCGGCGGTATGTGGGCCTATTCCATCGGAAATCCACTTTCCGACAACCGCTGGCTATATCGCCTGAGTATGTATGACACCAACGGGGATGGTATCGGCGACGTGCTGGAACAGATCGATCTGGACGAGCTTGTGGGAGAGACTGGCGTTCACGTTCCTTCCTCGGCCATGACCTTGATGGGGACGGACAGCACCCCCGTTATGATCGTGGGCGCATCTTCTTCCCAGGAGGGTGGCGGTGTCTCCTCTTCTTATGTCGTCGCCGTTGATCTGAGCGCCCACTCATTGCTGTGGAAGGCGCAGGTTCCCGACAATGTCTCCACCGCTGGACAGTTCCCCATTACAACCGGGACTTATGGCCCCCGTATCTTTTTTACGAACCAGACCAATGGCACCTGGACAATTGGCGCGCCGGTCGCCCCTCCCCATGACGTCATCTACCTCAGTTCCACGACGAACGGTAATGTGGGCGGCATTTCCTTTAATGATGAAGACATAATCAGCTACGACACGGGCAGCGGCGAATGGGCCATGGTTTTTGATGGCTCCGACGTGGGGCTGACGGGGGACGTGGATGCCTTCTCCTTCTTGGCCGATGGTTCACTGCTGTTGAGCGTGGATTCGTCCACCACCCTGGGGGGCATCTCCGTGGATGATTCCGATATTGTGCATTTCGCGCCTGCGTTGCTTGGGCCGAATACGTCCGGCACTTTTTCCCTCTACTTCGACGGTTCCGACGTGGGTTTGAGCACCAGCGGTGAAGACGTTGACGCGCTGCACATTCGCCCGGATGGCCGTTTGGTTATGAGCTTTGTTGGCAGCTACAACGTTAGCGGCGCGTCGGGAGATGACGAGGACCTGGTTCTATTTTCTCCCGTCAACCTGGGAACCGATACGGTCGGCACGTGGAACCTGTACCTGGATGCTTCTGATGTGGGTCTGGGCAACTCGTCCAGCGAAGACACGAAGGGTGTGTGGATTGACCCGGCAAACGGTGACATCTACCTGACGACGGATGGCAATTTTAGTGTCAGCGGCGTGAGCGGCACCGGGTCCGACATCTTCATTTGCCATCCCATCGTGTTAGGAAGTAATGCTTCTTGCGATTTTGAGCCTGATCTCTACTGGGATGGGTCGGCCTATGGCTTTGGGAGCGAGGTGGTGGACGCTATTGAGATTGTGCGCTAGGGAGCAACCGCGCACCCTCTCCCGGATTGAGCCTGTCCACACCCACACTGCCTTCGACAGGCTCCGGAAGCTGGAAGCGGCATTTCACCGTTTGCATGCTGAGCTTGTCGAAGCCCATATTGCCCTCGGCAGGCTCCGGCAACGGCCCAAAGGCGCAGGCAATAGGTTAAGGGCGTTAAGATTTGGAAATGACGGATGCGTTGGAAGGGTTCTTGCTTGTTGGAGCATCTTCTCAATGGGTGTGTTTCATTTCAGTTGACTGTTGCTTGCTATAGGACAATTCGCTGAATTGTCCTCCGCCGTGAAGGGACAATTTCGGCAAATTGTCCTACGGTGCGGGCGGGCGATTTGGCAAAGGGTGTGTCTCATTTCAGTTGACTGCTGCCTGCTGTAGGACAATTCGCTGAATTGTCCTCCGCCGTGAAGGGACAATTTCGGCAAATTGTCCTACGGCCGGCGCGAACCCGGAGTGGTTACGCCAGGGAAGTGGTGGCAAAGAATAGTTGCCCCCCTTTTCTCATCAGCACCAATGACCGGTCAGTTTCATTTGACAGTGATTGTGAACTCTATTACAATCGCTTCGTTTCAAACCTACGTCCCACGTTTTGTACACCCCGTGTACCTACAAAATGAACCGAGAGCGGGTATCCCCGCTTTTTTTATGTTAACGCCGATGTTTGTAAAAATGCCGGCACGTCATTATCGCCTACCAGCCGCTCGCGGACAGCACGAACGCCTGGCAGACATTAAAACAGATTGACTCGTCACTGCCTGGCGCTAGCCTGACCGCCGCGATGTGTGCATCACCCGGAAGCCAGACTGTGAGTCGCGGCGTGCCCCTTTTCTCTGGTGCGCCGCCACACCGACAGTGACTGCGCGGCCCTGGCCCCTCGCCCACCGCCGCCACCTGGTCCTACAAACGGCTCACCTTCTTCAAGCTGTTTGCTGCCCAACAGGGGACGAGTCCAGACGAATCTCGGAGGTCCCGCAAATGAATATCGCCAACATCTACAGCAGCATTTTGCCCCAATCCGCAGGGCGCGCCCCCTTGCCTCTGGCCTGGTGGCTGGCTCCTATTGGGGCAATCGTAGCCCTGATCTTTGCCGTCTACTTCTACCGCTCCGTCATGGAGCGCAGCGAAGGAAACGCGCGCATGATCGAAATCGCCCAGGCGGTACGCGAAGGAGCCATGGCCTATCTGCGCCAACAATATCGCATCGTGGCCCTGGCTTTTGCCGCGCTCTTCCTCATCTTCGCCATTCTGGCCCTTGTCGGCGTGCAAAACCCCATCATTCCCGTCGCTTTTCTCACCGGCGGCCTGTTTTCCGGCCTGTGCGGCTTCATCGGCATGCGCACCGCCACCAACGCCTCGGCGCGCACCGCCCAGGCGGCCAGCGAAAGCCTGAATGGTGGTCTCCAGGTCGCGCTGCGTGCCGGAGCCGTCATGGGGCTGGTTGTCGTCGGCTTCGCCCTGTTGGACATTGCCGTCTGGTTCCTCATTCTCTACTATGTGTTCCCGGCGCTGTTCCCCGACAGCTTCCTCAGCGGGGCCAATCCGCTGCCGCAGATCACGGCCACCATGCTCAGCTTCGGCATGGGGGCGTCCACCCAGGCGCTGTTTGCGCGCGTGGGCGGCGGCATCTACACCAAGGCGGCGGACGTGGGCGCGGACCTGGTGGGCAAGGTGGAGGCGGGTATTCCTGAGGACGACCCGCGCAACCCGGCGACGATTGCGGATAATGTGGGCGATAACGTGGGCGACGTTGCCGGCATGGGCGCGGACCTCTACGAATCTTATGCCGGTTCCATTCTGGCAACCGCCGCGCTAGGTGTCGCCGCCGTCGCCACGGCCTCCGCCGACTTCCTCGGCGGCGTAGACCGGATCGTCATGCAGCTTCGCTATCTTTCCGCGCCGATGGTGTTGGCGGCGGTGGGCGTGTTCCTGTCCATTGCCGGCATTTACTTCGTACGTGCCGATGAAGGAGCCAGCCAACAGAAACTTATCTCCGCTCTCAGCCGCGGCCTCTATGGCAGCTCCCTCGGCATCGCCATCCTCGGCCTCGGCGTCGTCTACCTGCTCGAATTGCCCAACGCCTTCGCCATCTGGATCGCCATCGTCACCGGCCTGGTCGTGGGCATCATCGTCGGCAAATCCACCGAATACTACACCTCCCACGCCTATGACCCCACGCGCGGCATCGCCGTCCAGGCGGAAACCAGCTCCGCCACCGCCCTCATCGAAGGGTTAGCCGTAGGTATGGAATCCGGCGGCCTGCCCGTGGCCGTGGTTGCCATCGGCATCGCCATCAGCTTCTACGCCGCCGGTGGAACCGGTAACATGCTCATGGGGCTTTATGGTGTCGGCATCGCCGCCGTGGGGATGCTCTCCACGCTTGGCTTTACCCTGGCTACCGACGCCTACGGCCCTATCGCGGACAACGCCGGCGGCAACGCGGAGATGGCCGGCCTGCCCCCGCATGTGCGCGAGCGCACCGATCAGTTGGACGCCGTCGGCAACACCACGGCGGCCACGGGCAAAGGGTTCGCCATTGGCTCCGCCGCGCTCACGTCAATGGCTTTGCTGGCCGCGTATCTGGAGGAATTGCGCCTGGGTTTGATTGAGTTTCGCGGCGTGGAGCAGTTGGAAATTGCCGGCAAAACCATTGCCGTGCAGCAGATGACCATTCCCGATTTCATGACCTACTTCAACGTCACCCTGCTCAACCCCGCCGTCCTCATCGGCATCTTTGCCGGCGCGGCCACCGCCTTCTACTTCTCGGCCATGACCATGCGCGCCGTAGGGCGCGCCGCCGGCGGCATGGTGGAAGAAGTGCGGCGGCAATTCCGCGAACTCCCCGGCATCCTCCAGGGCACGGACAAACCAGACTACGCCCGCTGCGTGGAAATCAGCACCGCCTCCGCGCAAAAAGAGATGATCGCCCCCTCCGTCTTGGCGATTGCCGTCCCCGTGGTTATTGGCGTCCTCTTTGGCCCAGCGGGCGTGTTGGGCCTGCTTGTCGGCGGCCTGACCACGGGCTTCTCATTAGCGGTGATGATGTCCAACGCCGGCGGGGCCTGGGACAACGCCAAAAAGTACATCGAAGCCGGCGCGCATGGCGGCAAAGGCTCCATCGCCCACAAGGCCGCCGTCGTTGGCGATACCGTGGGCGATCCGTTCAAGGACACCTCCGGTCCCTCGCTGAACATCTTGATCAAGCTGATGTCCATGGTCTCCGTCGTATTTGCCGGCCTTGTCGTCTCCTTTGGCAGCAGCGGGCTGGTGGGGATGCTGCTGGAGGCGTTGGGCAAGTAGTCACCGCCCGATGACCCGGTTTGGGGGAGATGAAAGAGCGAACGGCTAATGGACGATCATTTCCATTAGCCGTTCGCGTATTGAGCGGGCAACGGGAAACGGGCAGTGCCGCGACGATTATAGGCGGTCACTTTAGAACCCTGCAAGCGCATCCGTCAATTCCCGAGCGAAGCCTTTATTGACGGATGTGCCCTCAGTAACCGTCCGAAAACAACTTCATACTTTTTACGGACGCTTACTGCCAGGCTATCATGGATAGCCGCTGTCCATGATAGCCGCTGTCCGCACATTTCCGCTAAATTAATCGCGGACAGCCACTTAGGACTTATGTCAGTTTCATGCATTCTACGTTGCCGGCAAAATTGGGGTAAAATGATAGTGTGAACCAGCAATTGCCGACTTGCCTCGTTTATGCGCCCGCCCTCGCCCACACCTGGCCCGATCATCCGGAAAACGCGGAACGGACACAGGCGATCCGCGATCTTTTGCGCGCCGATGGGATTTGGGGGCGGGTGGCGCATGTGCCTCCCGTGCCGGCATCGGACGAACAACTCATCAGCGTCCATAGCCCGCGCCTCCTGCGCGCCTTGCGCCAAATGGCCGGCGAAGGCGGCGGCTTCATCGGCGGTGATACGTACGTCACCGAAGCCAGCTACGACCTGGCCCGGCTCGCCGCCGGCGGTTGCTGCGCCGCCGCCGACCACATCATGCGCGGCCACAGCGGCAATGGTCTGGCTATTGTGCGTCCACCGGGGCATCATGCCGGCAAATCCCAGGTCAGCGGCTTCTGTCTCATCAACAACATCGCCGTTGCCGCCCGCCACCTCCAGGCCGTCTATGGTCTGCGCCGCATCCTCGTCATAGACGTAGACGTTCATCATGGCAATGGCACACAAGACATATTCTACGACGACCCTACCGTCCTGTTCATCACCAGTCATCTCTACCTGCCGCTTTACTTCTACCCTGGTTCCGGCGCGGCGCACGAAACGGGTCGCGGTCCAGGGCGCGGCTTCACGTTGAACGTTCCCGTGCCCGCCTACGTCGGCGACAACGGCTACCGGCGGCTTTTTGCCGAAGTCATTTGCCCCAAGATCGCCGCCTTCCGCCCCGAATTCGTCCTCGTTTCCATCGGATTCGACGCCCATTGGGCCGATCCCCTCTCCGCCTCTGGCCTTACACTCACAGGCTACGCCCAGATTGTACGCACGCTGCTGCGTGTTGCTACGGAGCAGTGCCAGGGGCGCATCTTGTTTATCCTCGAAGGCGGCTATTTGCAAAAAGCCTTGACCTATGGCGTCCTCAATTTGCTCACCGCGCTCACCGGGCGGCAGGAGGTGCGCGACCCGCTCGGTCCCTTGCCACACCCCGAAGCGGATGTGTCCGACCTGATTGCGGATCTGCGCCATCGACATTTGCTTTCTGAGGGGAATTCCGCATAATACGCCCAGGTTGACCATAAGTGACCGTCGAACAGCAAATGCTCGCGCTTTGTGGACGGTTACTGACAAGCTATCCAAGACGGCAGCTGAATACGGGCAGTTGACCCGGGGTGTGGTGACGCAGAGCAACATGAGCGAGATTTCCATACACGCCTACCATGAACGGATCGAAAAACTGATTGAGGAAAGCCGCCTCGCGGAAGCCGTGACGCACTGCCGGCATATTCTCAACCAGCATCCTCGCCATATCGCCACCTATCGCCTCCTGGGTAAGGCCTTCCTGGAGCAGCAGCAGTACAGCAGCGCCGTGGATCTCTTCCAGCGCGTCCTCAGTGCCGATCCAGAAGATTTTATCGCCCACATTGGTCTTTCCATTGCCTACAAAGCGGAACAACTCCAGACACAGGCTATCTGGCACATGGAGCGCGCCTTCGAGATCGATCCCTACAACGCCGTTATCCAGGACGAGTTGAAAGCCCTCTACGCCCAGCGAGATGGCATCGCCCCGGAGCGCCTCATTCTTACGCAAGGCGCGCTGGCCCGCCTGCACTATCGCAGCGGTCTTTATCCGCAAGCGATTGCCGCCACCCGCGAACTGCTGGCCGCCGACCCCGGTCGCGTGGACCTGCAAACATTGCTGGCCGAAGCGCTCTGGCGCGATGACCAGCGCGTGGATGCCGTGGCTATTTGCCTGAACTTGCTGCAAACGCTGCCTAATTGCATCAAGGCAAACGCTATTCTGGCAGAGGTCTGGCTGCAAACAGGGCGCATCAGTGAAGCGCATCATTACATGCAGCGATTGCAGCCGCTGACACTGCTGGATCATCAATACGCGGCGTTGGAAACGCCCGTTGGCAGCGCTTTCCGCACGGAAGGGGCTTTGCCCGTGCCGCCGGAACAATGGGTGGACGAACTGGATGACGCCGAACTGCTGCACGAAGAAGTCGCCGAACCCGCGGCGGATTGGGTCAGCGAACTCACCCGCCTCGACGAATCCGACGATGCCGTGGACGTAAACTGGTTTGACGACACGCCCGACCTGGACTGGTTCAAAGCCCCGCCGCAAGAACCCACCGCCATCGTCGATGACGTGCCGGACTGGTTGCGTGAGATTAGCGATGAGACGGGGATGGACCTTTTCGACGCTGCCGCTGAACCGCTGCCTACAGGCGAATCGCCGACGCTGATGGTCGAAGACGAATCGGAAGAAGATGTCGCGCCTATGGACGCAGCGGCTGACGACGCCTTACCCATCCTGGAGGATGACGACGGCATGGAAACGTCCCCGGCGCTTGATCTGGTGGACATGGATGAGGCCTTCGCCGCCGCCGATGCCGATTTTGCCGACTGGCTGGACCAGACGTTGGTTGAACATGGCGATGCCCCACCGGAACCTGTTGCGGCTGTGTCGCCGCCGGTCATGCCAGACCCGCGGTTGGTGGCGAATCTGCCCGACTGGCTGCGTGACGATGAAGCGGATGGGGATGAGGAATCTGTGCCGGCATCTAATCTGCTGGACGAACTGGCGCTGCTGGCTGCCGACGAGGAAGATGATGACGCCGACGATGCCCCTGCGGCGGAGGCGCGGCTGATGATGACGCTAGACGAGGTTCCTACAGGAGAGCTGCCTGACTGGGTACGTGCCGGCATTGACGCCGCTCCCGATGACGAAGGGGAGTTTCCCGCCTGGCAAGCCGAAGACCCCGACCCCTTTCCCGCGGCGGTTCATACCGGGGCTTTAAGTGGTTTTCTCGCCGACGACCAATCTGACGCGCCGAATACGGACGACGAAGACCTGCAAACCTGGTTCGCTACTCTGGCCGACCGGGAAAATACCGACGCGGACCCGTTCAGCGCCAACGTGGAAAACGTCACCGTAGCCATGACGGATTCGGGCGATCTGACCACATGGCTGGATGAAATGATGCAAGATTTGGCTGTGGAGCACACGGACGACCCGGAATCAGGCCAGGTGCTCCCGCCAGCGCTACAATTCGAGGTTCAAGCCATGAGCGAAATCGACGACTCCAGAAACGACCAACTGGACGCACCGGAGGAAGAAGAAGCCTCTGCCGCCATGAAGCCAGTCCCGCATGAGGAAGCGGCGCAGAAAGCGGCGCAAGAAGCGGCGCAGAAAGCGGCGCAAGAAGCGGCGCAGGAAGCGGCGCAAGAAGCGGCGCAAGAAGCGGCGCAAGAAGCGGCGCAGGAAGCGGCGCAGGAAGCGGCGCAGGAAGCGGCGCAAGAAGCGGCGCAAGAAGCGGCGCTGGATGAGATTCCTGACTGGTTGCAAATGGACCTGGACAGTGGAGATGATGTTGGTGCGCTTCCCGACTGGTTGCAACCCCCCTCATCCGAGTCCCGTTTGGAGGACGCGGAACTCCCCAGTTGGCTGAAGACACCCACGCCGCCTGCCGCCGCAACCGAGGATGCCTCCCCGGATGATGCCCAGTTGGCTGACGCTGACCTTACCTGGCTGGATCAGATTGCCGCCGGACAGGGGGCCGCTTTGGAGGAACCGCCGACGCTTACCTGGCCTGAAGATGCCGCCGTGCCCGACGCCGACCTGGATTGGCTTGCCCGGCTCAGTGAAGGGGACGATGTGAGCGATGAGGCGGTTTTGCCAGATGAAGCGGGCGAGGCGTATGACTGGCTGGGGCAGATGGCCGCGGGGAGCGATCTGAGCGGCGATGCGCTCACCATGGCCGCCGACGATGGCGATGAGGACGACATTTTCGCCAATGTGCCGGAGGACCCGGAGGCGGCGATGGCCTGGCTGGAGCAGTTGGCGGCGCGTCAGGGTGCGCCGTTGGAGGAACTGCCAACGATCGACGAGGCGGTATCCGCGGAAAAGTACGCGGACGTCATTGGCGCGGAGCCAGAGCCGGCTGCCGCGGACCAATTCCCCGCCGCCGAACTGACGGAGGTTGGGGCGCTGGCTCTGGAAATGCCGGAAGACCCGGAAGCGGCGATGGCCTGGCTAGAACAGTTGGCGGCGCGCCAGGGTGCGCCGTTGGACGAGTTGCCGACGGTGACGGAACGTCCCCCGACGACGGAACCGCCGGTTGCTGCTGTGGCGGCGGAGGCGGAACCGGCTGTCGAGCTTCCTGCTCTTGTCTCGGAGCCGGAGGAAGTGCCGGCATTGGAGCCGGAGGAAGAAGTGGAAGCCACGCCAGCCGCCGCGGAAGCGCTGGCGGCGGAGATGCCGGAGGACCCGGAAGCGGCGATGGCCTGGCTGGAGCAGTTGGCGGCGCGCCAGGGTGCGCCGTTGGAGGAACTGCCAACGATCAGCGAGGCTGCCCCTGATGACGTTGTCGCGGCGGTGGAACAAGAGGAAATGCCGGCAGCGCCGCCAGCGGAACGATCCGCAGCAGCGGAGTTGGAGAGTTGGCTTGACGAATCGTTGTCGGCTGAGGATTTTGCCGCCCAGATTCCTGATGATCCGGAGGCGGCAATGGCCTGGCTGGAGCAGTTGGCGGCGCGTCAGGGCGCGCCGTTGGACGAGTTGCCCACGGTGGCGGAACGTTACCCGGTGACGGAATCGCCTACAACAGAGGAAGCGCCCGCGCCGGAGCCGCCGGCCGTGGAGGCGGCAGCGCCCGAAGCGGAAACGGTGGAAGCGGAAGCGGAAATGGCCGTGGCGGATGTTGTGCCGGACGATCTAGAAGCGGCGATGGCCTGGCTGGAGCAGTTGGCGGCGCGCCAGGGCGCATCGCTGGACGAACTGCCAACGGTGACGGAACGTCCCCCGGTGACGGAACGTCCCCCGGTGGCGGAACAACCTCCGATACCGGTGGAAGAAGTGGCGGAAATGCCGGCAGCAGACGACTTGTCTATCAGCGTACCCACAGAACCGGAAACTGCGCCAATACCCGAACCGGTCGCCCCGCCGCCGGTGGAAGTTGTCTCCGCCGATGCTGCCGTTTGGGACGAAGAAGTGCCCGAAGATTCAGTGGCGGCGCTGGATTGGCTGGTGCGTCTGGCCCTGGCCGATATGGCGCAAGAGGAATGGGAGTTGGAAACCCCTCCCGCCGCGGCTCCGACCGAAGAGATTGATCTTGATTGGTTGGTGGCGGACGAGGTGGAAGCGGAGGCAACGGCTGCCGTGGAGCCTGCTTTTGATTGGGAGGCAATGAGCGAACTGGAAGTGGCCGAGTCGCTCCCCGATTGGCTCTCCGCGGAGACGCCGACGGAAGGGCCGGATTGGCTGGCGGGGCTGGATGAAGCGGACCTGGATGACTGGCTCATTGCCGAAGAAGCGGCGGCGGAAGCGGCGGAGTTTACACTGCCGGAAACGGGTGCGCTGCTGACGCTGGAATCGTTGGCGTCGCATGCCACGACGGAAGAGGAAGTCGAAGCGGAAACACCCCTGATGGCGGAGCGGCCATCTGTGGAAGAAGCAGCAGGAGCCGGTTTGGACGTGGATAGGTTGAATCAGGCGCGCGCGGCGGTAGATGCCGGCAATATCGACGAAGCCCTCACCCTCTACCAATCCCTCGTGGACGCCGGAGCCGGACTGGACGCAATTGTCTCCGACCTGGAAGCCGCCTCAACCCGCTTTCGTCGTCGCCCGCTGCTGCGCCGCCTCCTCGGCGATGCCTACGTACAGCAGGGCAACCTGCAAAAAGCGTTAAACATCTACCGCGAGGTCATGGACGACCTCTAACAATTTGCTTAGGCTTTTTCGGAATTTGAATGGTCCTATTCCATACCGGAAAAGCCTCAAGCCAGTCCAGAAAATCGCGCCTTTTCCGGATCGATATTTTTCTGGATTGGCCTTACAGGAGTACCACATGGAGAGAACGTTAATCTTGATCAAACCTGACGGCGTGCAGCGTGGATTGATGGGAACCATCATTGACCGTTTTGAGCGCCGTGGCCTGAAACTGGTGGGCATGAAGTTCATGCAAATCTCCCCCGAACTGGCCGCCCGGCACTACGAAATACACAAAGAACGTCCCTTCTACAACAGCCTGGTCGAATACATCACGTCAGGCCCGGTGGTAGCCATGGCCTGGGAAGGCAAGGACGCCATCGCCGCCGCCCGTAAGACAATGGGCGCGACCAACCCCGTGGCCGCCGAGCCGGGCACGATTCGCGGCGACCTGGGCATGGAAATTGGGCGCAACCTGGTGCATGGTTCCGACAGCGCCGACAATGCGATCAAGGAAGTCAATCTTTTCTTTGCCGAAGAAGAACTGGTTGCCTGGGCGCGTAATACGGACCCCTGGATTCGTGAATAGAAGCCGCCGCGCTTCATCTGGAAAAATGAAAAGAGCGATCCCCCAACGGGATCGCTCTTTTTTTGGGTGACTACCAACGCTCTCTGGAGATTGGTCCAATCGGGCTTGGCAGTTACTTTTTTTGTATCTGTTTTATTCGCAGCGCCCATTTTGGTGGGTCGCTTCTTTTTTCGGTAGCGTCAAAAGTTGGCACGATGAACGGTGCGTGGCTGTATTTACGGCATTCGCAGCAAAACCTGCCCGGTATTCCACAAATCTTCCAGGCCATAGTATGCGCGACGGTCCGGGGAAAAGATGTGGATGATCAGGTCGCCGAAATCGACCAGCACCCAGCCACTTTCCGGGTCACCTTCAACACCCCAGGGAAGGGTTTCCGCTTTTTCTTTGGCGTCGGCGGTGATAGCGTTGGCCAACGCCTTCAACTGACGCGGGTTATCGCCGCTGCAAAGGAGAAAATAATCTGTAAAGATGCTCTCGCCTCGGATATCCAGCAATAAAATGTCAGCGCCTTTTTTGTCGAGAATGGATTCTACGAGCAGATGCGCCAGTTCTAAAATTTCCAGATGTCACCTCCATTGATTCAGTGAACGGTGGGTGGTGGTCAGTAGAAGACCTGTCCGGTTTGGGTATCAACCGCGCCTACTGCGCCGCGCCTGGGCCGGCGACGGCCACGATCACCGAAGAGCAGTATTCGCAGGTGACGCTGGTGACGCCGCGCGGGGGCGTGGGCACGGGGGCAAAGCAGTTGGGACACTGCGTGGGGAAGGCGATGGCGGCAGCCGCTGCTTCCTCCGCTTCGTCAATGTACTCTTCGGCGCGGTCGTCGTCAATGTCGCCGTTCTTCACCCGTTTTAACAGGCCGGCCCAGGCTGTGGAATCCTGCTCTTTCAGGTGGAAGCGCGCCCGTGATACGGGAGCCGCCGCGCTCAGCACTAGTTCCAGTATCTCATCTTTGCCCATGCCGAGGAAGCCGCTTTTTTCTTCCAGGTCTTCGACCTGATCCACATGGGCGACTTCGATTTCCAGGGCGAGTTCTTGTATTTTCTCCGTTTCCGTGGCAAAGAGTCCCAGTAGTTTCTTGGTGGCGACTTCTTCGCGGTGCTCAAACAGGAGGCGTTGGTCGGTGAGGAAAAGGAAGCCGACCGGGCCGGACTCGCCGTTTTGATGCCATTCGGCGTCGGCGGCGGCGAGGGGGGCTTCGGTGTTGCGCAGGTCGATCTTGCTGCTTTCGAACTGGTCGAGCATCCAATCGAGGCGGTCCATGTTGTCGTCGATCTGGTCGATGTTGTTGTCCAGGCTGCTGAAGAGGCCACGGACGGTGTTGCGGGCGGCGTTGATGCGTTGGGATAGGGCGGAGACGGCGGTGTTGGCGGCGGAAATGCCGGCACGATTCGCCACCGACACCCGCGCCACCTGCAAACTAACTTGCCGCAGCTCCTGATTGAGTTGGCCGACTTGCTGCCGCAAAGCTGCTTCCACCTGTGGTCGCACCGAATCCCACTGCTCATCGACGGCCGCGATCTGGTCCTCAAGCTGCCCCGCATGTATGTAGCCGCGATTGCGCAGTTCATTCAACTCCAGGGGAAGTTGCGTCAGGCGAGAATCCAGATGCCCAATCGCCTGGTACAGGTCGCTCAACTGCGCCGCCGCCTCCAGCGACGAAAAACGCTGCCGCACCATGCTCAGTTCCATTTGTAGCTGCTCACGCTCCGTGACCGCAACGCTGGCCGCCGTGGCCGCCGTAGCCGCCACGACCGGCGCGGCCACGGCCGGGCGTCGCGCCGGTGGCGGCGGAATAGGCGTAAATCCGCGCGCCGCACGCTGCCGCAGACGCTGACGCGCCGCAATGCGCTGCTGCATAGTGGGCACGCGCGGACGTGGCGCGGTCGCGGGCGCGGGACGGTTGGCGGGTTTGGGCTGTTTCTGGTTCATTCGTGGGCGCGGAGTGGACTGCCGGGTCGCGCTTTTTTGCGTACTACCTGCTTTCCCTTTGCTGCCGGCAAATTTACCTTGAGCCATTGTTTTCTCCCATCTGGTGACCGGTCGGCTGGTCCAGCGAAAAACGTAAGTACGCTTCCATAAAACCATCCAGCCGACCATCTAACACAGGCTGCGTATTTCCGGTCTCGTGACCGGTGCGATGGTCCTTGACCATCTTGTAGGGATGCAGCACATAGGAGCGAATCTGATTGCCCCAGCCCGCATCCACATCTTCGCCTTTCAGCTCCGCAATCGCCGCATCTTGCTTTTGCTGCGCCAGATCGAAAAGCTGCGCCTTCAAAATCTTCATTGCCGTGTCCAGATTTTGCGTCAAAGAACGCTGATTCTGGCAGGAAACGACAATGCCCGTTGGCAGATGCGTGATCCGCACCGCCGTTTCATTCTTTTGCACATGCTGCCCACCCGCGCCGCTGGCCCGAAAACGATCAATACGCAAATCTTTTTCGTCGATGTCGATTTCTATCTCTTCCGCGACATCCGGCCACACTTCCATCTTGGCGAAGGAGGTATGGCGGCGGCTGGAAGCATCGAAGGGGGAAATGCGCACCAGTCGGTGGACGCCGCGCTCCGATCTAAGCCAGCCATACGCATATTCTCCCCGAATGGACATCAGCGTACTTTTGATGCCCGCTTCATCCCCGTCGCTTTGGTCCAGAATATCCACGGAGAATCCATGCGATTCCGCCCAACGGATAACCATGCGCTGCAACATCAGCGCCCAATCCTGGGCCTCCGTGCCGCCGGCGCCCGCATGAATGGCGAATATCGCGTCTCGATCATCATACCGCCCGGAAAAGAGCGTCTGGAATTCCAGTTTGTTGACTTCTTCTTGCAGCCGCTCTACCTCATGCGTCAATTCCGCTTCCATTTCCGCGTCATCCAGACCGGACAGAAGCAGCGCGTCCTCAATTTGGTGGCTTAACCTGTCCCAGATCACGGCCTGTTCTCGCAGCCGCGTCAATTCGCGCATCACCTGCTGCGCCTGCCGCGGATCGTTCCAGAAACCTGGCCCCGCTGTCAGCTCTTCCAGTTGGGCAATCTTCACTAATTTGCCGGCTACGTCAAAGACGCCTCCGCAGAATAGAGACGGTTGTGTTGATTTCCTCGAGTTGTGTTGTGATTTCTTCCATGATGCTGAAGCCTTTCCTGTGTGTGACTATACAGGTCATCTGCCCAGATTGGACCAATTTGCTCTGGTTGAATCTTATTGATGTCTACAAAATTGGTCCAATCTCTCGGAGACGTGAATAGTTACTCCTGTGTAATTTAGTCTATCATTGCCCCGCCCCGTTGGGCAGGAGCGTGGTAGGGGCGCGATTATCCGATGGTTTGCTCAAAGTGCAAAAACGGCCACGACTGCCGCCCATTTTCAAGATGTTGGCGACTACTAAGTAACCGTCCGAAAACAACTTCGCACTTTTTGCGGACGGCTACTGACAAGCTGTTCGCGCAATTCCGCTAACTTAATTGCGGAGAGCCTCTAAGGACTGACGATGAAAAAGGTACGGAATTGCATCGTCAGTTTGCGGGAACGGTAAGGAAACAACTTCGTTGTCTTATTCAATTCCGTTCCCATGTGGTCCAAAATCAGTCAAAGAGACCATTGATGAATTGATCCGGGTCGAACGGGGCCAGGTCTTCGAGCTTTTCGCCCGTGCCCACAAAGCGCACCGGCAGACCCAGATCGTGGTAGATGGCAAACACCATGCCCCCTTTGGCGGTGCTGTCCAACTTGGTGAGGATAACGCCGGTTACTTTGACGGATTCCTTGAATTTTGCCGCTTGAATCAGGGCATTTTGGCCCGTGGGCGCGTCCAGTACCAGAAGCACCTCATGGGGGGCCTGATGGACGCTGCGCTGGCAGATGCTATACACCTTTTCCAACTCCTTCATCAGGTTGTACTTGGTGTGCAGGCGTCCGGCGGTGTCTACCAGCACCAGGTCGGAGCCGCGGGCGCGGCTGGCGCGAATGCCATCATAGGTAATGGCTCCGGGGTCGCCGCCCGGCTGCCCGGCGATGATGGGCACGCCGGCGCGCTCGCTCCAGATGGTTAGCTGGTCAATGGCCGCGGCGCGGAAGGTGTCGCCGGCCACCAGCGTGACTTTGCGTCCTTTGTTTCTGTAGTAATAGGCCAGCTTGCCGATGCTGGTGGTTTTGCCGGAGCCATTCACGCCGACGACCATAGCGACGGTTAGCAGGCGGGGTGTCTCCATGCTAAACGGGGGCGGATCGGTGAGCATGTTGCGCATTTCCGCCTTGAGCGCCTGCATGAGTTGGTCGGCGCGGTAGAGGCCCTCGCGCCGCACCCGTTCGCGCATGGCTTCCACCAGCGCCAGGCTGGTTTCGACGCCCATATCCGCCTGGATTAACAGGGCTTCCAGGTCTTCCCAGGTTGTTTCGTCAATTTCGGCTGTTCCCAGGACGTTGGCTATTTGACCAAAGACGGTTTGCCGTGTGCGGGTCAGCGACTCACGAATACTTTTGAACAAACTGAATTACCTCCCAGAATTTGGGGGACACGGATTAGCGCGGAAAAACGTAACTACTAACGCTTTTTGGAGATTGGAGCAATTTGAGGCGCTCAATGGCCATTTTCACCAGAGAAAATTGGTCCAATCGGGCTACCGCTCCTTCAAACTGGCGATGCAATCCACATCTTGTTTCATCGCCGGTTCTTAGCAGTTACGGGAAAACGCGGATAAAGCAGTGTCTGTGATTCTCTTCTATTCCGATAGCCCCGTGATGGGGGATGTGAGAATTATTCTAGCGTCATCTCCACGATTTCGCCATCCGCCGTCAATTGTTCGACGCGCAGGGTGGCGGTTTCCAGCAGCTTTTGACACTGGCTGGCTAATGCCTGCCCGCGCTCGAATAGCGCCAGCGATTCTTCTAGCGATAGTTCTCCGGCTTCCAGGCGGGTGACGGTTTCCGTCAGTTCTTGTAAGGCGGCCTCAAATGTCAATTCCGCGGGATCGATCATAGGTGTTTCCTTTTTTACGGACGGTTACTGACAAGTTGTCCGCACATTTCCGCCAACTTAATTGCGGACGGCCACCTAGGGTTTGGCAGACGCCACAGTGGCGCGGATCACGCCGTCGGCTACCTGAATTTGCACGGGGTCGCCGGGCGTTACGTCCCGGACGTGATACACCAGGCGACCATCGGCGCGGCGGACGATGGCATAGCCGCGGGCAAGGGTTGCCAGAGGGCTGACGGCGTGGAGTTGGGTCTGAGCCAGGACCAGGTCGGCGCGGTATTGGCTTAGCCGCTGGTCTATGCCGCGTTCCAGGCGGAGGGTGAGGCTGTCGAGTTGCTGCCAGTTGCTTTGCAGCCGCGTTCGGGGGCTGAGGTGGCGTAGGGAGCGGACGAGATGGTCCAGTTGCCAGCGGGATTGCTGCATGATGCCCATCACATGTTGCTGCAGGCTTTGCCGCTGATCGTGGACGAGGGGTAGCAGTTCGGCTACATCGGGTACGGCCAGTTCGGCAGCGGCGGAAGGAGTAGGGGCGCGCAGGTCGGCGACGAAATCGGCGATGGTGAAGTCTGTTTCGTGGCCGACGCCGCAGATGATGGGGTGGCGGGCGGCGAAGATGGTTTGCGCGACTTGTTCGTCGTTGAAGGCCCACAGGTCTTCGATGGAGCCGCCACCGCGAGCGAGGATGATGGTGTCCAGGTCGTCGCGGCCATCGAGCCAACGTAAGGCGCGCACGATCTGGGCGGGGGCTTCGGCTCCCTGGACGAGGGTGGGGGCGATGAGGACGGAGGCGAGGGGATAGCGACGGCGGAGGACGTTGAGGATGTCGCGCAGGGCGGCGGCGTCGGGGGAGGTGACGATGCCGATTTTGCGGGGGAGGGGGGGGATGGGTTGTTTGTGGGTGGGGTCGAAAAGGCCGGCGGCGGCCAGTTTTTGTTTGAGTTGTTCAAAGGCGGCGGCGAGGTTGCCGATGCCGGCATTCCACATCCTCTCCGCATACAGTTGATACACCCCGCCGCTCTCATACACCGAAACCCGCCCCTGCGTCACCACCGCGTCCCCATCCTGCGGCGCAAAGCGCAGCCGCTCCGCCGCCGACCGCCACATGACGCATTTCAACTGCGCCCCGCCATCTTTCAGCGTGAAATAGAGATGACCCGAACGCGCGCGCGTAAAATTCGAGATTTCGCCGTTGACGGTTACATCTTGCAGGCGAAAATCAATCTCGAACAACTCGCGGATATACCGCGTCAGTTCCGTGACGCTCCAGGCGTCGTTTGTCGGGGAAGGAAGCGAGAACACAGGAGAATTGTAAGGAGGGCCGGGCAAACGCGCAAACGGGTGGCGGCGTGGAGGGAAGGACGCGGATGGAATCCGGTGGGGGTGTGTCAGGGCGTGAACAGGGCGGGGTCAACGGAGCCGACGCCGGGGGTGCGGCTGAAGTAGTTGTGCAGGTTGTATTCGGTGAGGGGGGCGATGAGCTGCTGCGCCTGGTCGGCAATGTTGCCGTAGCCGTAGCCCAGGTACCAGATGGCCGCGCCGCGCACTTCGGGGTAGGCGGCGTAGAGCCAGGAAGCCCAGGCGATGTCGGCCAGGGCGTCCGTGGGAGTGGGCACGTCCTGGTATTCCCAGCCCCATTCCGTAATGAGGATGGTGGGGCGGGGGATGCCGTAGCGGTCGCAGATTTGGAAGAGGGATTGGAAGCGACCGACGAGGTAGGGGTAGAGGTTGGCGATGTCGTCCCGGAGGTAGCTGTATTCGTGGATGGCGATTGCCAGTTGGTCGGGGTGTTCGGCGGCCAATTGTAGGAACTGGATCACGGCGGGGGATTCCCAATGTTCCGGTTCCGGTTCGCCGGAGGACCAGCCAAAGGCGGCCCAGCGGTAGCCGTCGGCGAGGGCGAGTTGGGCCGTCTCCAGGGCGAATTCGCCCAGCCATTCGGCGCGGTTTTTGTCCACTTCGTTGATGGTTTCTAGCCAGACGAGGCTGGGGTCGAGTTGGGCGGGGAAGGCGAGTTTGTGGTGCAGCCAGTGTAGCTGGGCGGCGGTGGCGGGGGGCAGGTTGTAGTCGGGGAGGTCGTAGCCGAGGCCGCTGCGACGGAAGACGAGGGTGTGGGAGATGCCGCTGGTTTGGGCCAGGGTTTGGGCAGTGACGAGGGGGTCGGGGTAGTCCACGCTTTTGAGGAAGAAGGGAATGCCGGCATTATCCATCGCCACCATCCAATCTTCCAACCCGGTCAGATTACCCGGAATGCCCACGTGGAACCCGATTTTGCCCAATGCCAAAACTTGTCCTTGCGCCGCCAGTTCGGTTGTTAATGCCGGCACATCTAGCGGCAGCGTACTCGTCAACGGCACGGGCGGCGGCAGCGGTGGCAGCGGGCGGCCATCGCTGAGGAGAGGCAGATATTGGTCGTTGTTCACATCCGCGCGCGCCAGACGAGACAAAAACAGCCATCCGGCGGTTAAGAGGGCGAGGGACAGCAGCAGGGGGAGGGAGATTTTCTTGAGCATGGTTGTCTCCTACGAGGGACGAAGAATGAAGCGCCTAGCCTGGGTAAGTCAGAAAAGATTTGCCACGAATTGCACGAATGGCATTTTGGGTGGCATTGGTGGCATTTGTGGCAGAAATGCAAGGCATTTGCTGATAAGGTCCCATTAACGATTTCTGTCGCTGTGGGCGATTAAAAGTGCCTAACGTGGACAAGCCACGACCAAAAGGGTTCTGCTTCAAAGATTACGCAGATAAAAGAAAAAAACTGCGGAATCTGCGTAATCTTTGATGATTTTTTGCCTTCTTGACAAGAATTTCACGGATACGGTGCTAATTGGTGGCTAACGTGTGAATGTAGTTGATCACGTCCCAGATTTCTTCACTGGAGAAGGCTGCTTTCCACGCAGGCATGGCGGAGTTGAAGGGGGGCTGCGCGCCGCCTTCGCTGATGCGCCAGTAGAGGTAATCATCGCCCATCATGCGGCTGGTGCGGGCAACGGGGGCGGGTGGGGGGGTGAGGACGGGGCTGGCGACGCCGTCGCCCATGCCACGGTCGCCGTGGCAGGGGGAGCAGTTGGTGGTGAACAGGGCCTGGCCTTTTTGGAGGGAGGTGGCGTCGGCGGGGATGGGGTTGGAAATGCCGGCATACTCCTCAGGAATCGGAGCCATATGCCGCGCCATCATTCCTTGATCCCTGCCCGGCATCATCGCCGCGGGCGTTGCCGTCGTCGCCGGCGCGCTGCCCTGGCACGCCGCCAGGCTCAGGCCCAACAGAGCCATAATCCCGAAAAAGATCCATCGTTTCATTTTTCTCCTCGTCAGGGGTGGCGCACTTCACGGTCTATACTGCTCCGGGTTGATGGGCGCCTGCGCGGGCCGCAGGGGAACGGCGAAGTAATGCCCCAGCGCATAGTCGCGCAGCGGGATCATGAAGATATGCGCCTTGTCGGCGATGTTGTTGTAGCCCGGCCCCAGATACCACAACGCCGCTCCTTTTACCTCCGGGTAGGGCGCGTACAGTGCCGACGCCCAGGCGATGTCCCGCATCGCCTCATCCAATCCCGGAACATTATCATACTCCCATCCCCACTCCGTAATCAACACCGTGGGGCGGGGAATGCCAACCTGGTCGCACACCTGATACAACAATTGGAAGCGGCCCAGCTTGAATGGGTAATCGTGCCCGATCTCATCCGCCTTGAAGCTGTATTCGTGCAGGGCAATGGCAATACGATCAGGGTGTTCGCCCGCCAGGCGCAGGAACCGGA
The DNA here is from genome assembly GCA_020634515.1 of Ardenticatenales bacterium. NCBI lineage: Bacteria > Bacillati > Chloroflexota > Ardenticatenia > Ardenticatenales > Ardenticatenales bacterium. Next base: position 191,083 of record JACKBL010000007.1, read on the forward strand.
GCATGGCCGGCGACTGCCAATCGCTGATTTCCGGCTCCCCGGAGGACCAGCCAAAGGCGGCCCAACGGTAGCCATCGGCCAGGGCCAACCGGGCTGTCTCCAGCGCGAATTCGGCCAGCCAGGCGGAGCGCCCCTTGTCTACCTCGTTAATCGTTTCTATCCATACCAGATTGGGGTCCAGTTCCGGCGGAAGAGCGGCTTTGTGCAGCGCCCAGTGCTGGTTCGCTGCCTCAGCCGGCGGCAGATCGTAGTTGGGCGTGTCGTAGTTGTCGCCCGCGCGTCGAAAAACGAGCGTGTGGGGCACGCCGCTGGCCTGGGCGATGGCCTGCGCGTCCACCAGCGGCCCGGCGTTGTCTACGCTTTTGAGGAAGAAGGGCACGCCGGCGGCATCCAGGCCGCGCATCCAGTCGGAAAGCCCGATCATGTTCCCCCCCAGCCCGACGTGGAAACCGATTTTGACGAAGCCGAGGTCCTGCCCGCCGGCTTGCAGTTGGGCGCGCACGGCCTGGAAGTCAATGGTGGGCGTGGGGGTGGGGACGGGCGTGTTGGTGGGGGCGGGGGTGGCCGTGGCGGTGGGCAGGGGCGGACCGGGGAAGAAGGCGAAGTAGGCGACGAAGGGGGCGGGGGTATGTGGCGGTGGGGTGGTGGTGGGCGCGGGGCGGGGGGTGTTGGTGGCTGCCGGATAAGCGTGGGGGGTGGCGGTGGGCGGGGATGTGGCGGGAGGGTAGGCGCGGGGGGTGGCGGTGGCCGCGGGTTGTGGGTAGGGGAGGGTGACGGGCGTGATGGCGGTTGGGGTGTGGGTGGCGGGCGTGGGTGTGGGGGGGATGTTCAGGCAGGCGGTGAGGGAGAAAATGCCGGCACTAATAAGGAAAAATGCCGGCATCCACCACCGCCCCCCTCCCCAATTTTCCGTGTAGGCTTTCACGCCATTACCCAACCTGGAGCAGGTCGCGCGTGAACGTCGTGAGCGAACGAGCGCCCGTGGGCGTAACCACCACATTGTCCTCAATACGCACGCCACCGCGTCCGGGCACATAAATCCCTGGTTCCACGGTGAACACACTGCCCACCGGCAGCGGCTGCTCATTCCCTTCCATCATGAAGGGGGGTTCGTGGATCTCCAGCCCCAGGCCGTGGCCCGTGCGGTGGATGAAATACGCGCCATAGCCGGCATCGTCAATCACGCCGCGCGCGGCCCGGTCCACCTCCTGGCAGGCCACGCCCGGACCGGCGGCCCGTTTACCCATCTCATTGGCCGCCCTCACCACTTCGTAGATGCGGCGCAGTTCCGCGTCAATGGGACCGACGGCGAAGGTGCGCGTGATGTCTGATGGATAGTCGTCCACGAGTGCGCCCCAGTCGATGGTCAGCAGTTCGCCCGCTTGAATGGGGCGGTCGGTGGGGACGGCGTGCGGGGAGGCGCCATTGGGGCCACAAACGACGATGGGGCCAAAGGCCACGGCATCCGCGCCGGCATCAATCAATTCCTGGCTGAGCATGGCGGCGATTTGCTTTTCCGTCTGGCCGACCTGGATGCGGGGGATGAGGCGCTGCATGGCGGTTTCGGCCACGGCGGTGGCTCGCTCCATGGCGGCGATTTCGTTTTCGTCTTTGCTGAGGCGGAGGGCCGTCATCACGGGGTCGGCGTGGGTGATGTTGACGCCGGGGGCATACCGTTTGAGTAGTTCGTATTCGAGGACGCGCATGTAGAGGGACTCGACGCCGAGGAGGTAGTCGGAGAGTTCCAGGTAGGCGCACGCTTGTTGGAAGGCGCCGGTGTAGCCTTCTTCGTCGCTCCAACCAAAGATGCGGTGGTCGGGAATGCCGGCATCTCTCGCCTTCATCGCCTCCAGATTGGGAATAATGATGGCCGGGTCGTCATCTGCCGGCAAAAACAGCACAATAGGCCGCTCGCTCAAATGACTGTGAATGCCACTCACATACACCATATTCGGACCGGGGACCAGGGCGATCCCATCCAGGCCATTGTCCAGAACTTCTTCCGTCAGCCGCTCCAGGCGTTCTTGCTTCATACCGATTCTCCTCCAAAACCGGAACGTGGATGAACACGAAACCCGCGCACAAAACTAAATCCGCGCCATCCGCAACTATCCGCTTCAACTGCGAAATCTGCCACTCTCTGCTTCATCTGCGAAATCTGCGTAATCTGTGACCATCTTCCTCATCCGTGACCGTGACCATCTTCGTCCCTCGCCGCCCGCTCCAGCACGGCCAGTGGCACGCCTGGCTGCACGGACTCGCCGGCAGCGCAGTTGACGGCAGTGACTATGCCATCGTAAGGGGCTTCGATGGGGATGACCATTTTCATGGATTCCAGCAGGATGAGTTTGTCGCCGGCGCGCACTTCGCGGCCAACGTCCACGAGAACCTGGGCGACGATGGCGGGAATCGTGGCGGAAAGGGAGGTGTCGGCTCCCTGTTCGGGGGGGGCGGCGCGTTCGGGGATGCGTTCGTAGGCGAAGAGTTGGCCATTGACCCATAGTTGGCGGCGGCCGTTGTCGAGGGAAATGCCGGCAGCCCGCACCCGCGCCGCCGAATTATTCTCCACCCCCACCCGTTCCAACAAAAAAGCTGCGCCCTCTTCTTGCAGCAGCCGCACTGTCGTCGTCTCCGCCCCCCGCGTCACGTGCAGCAAATCCCCCTTACGCACCACTTCCACCGTTTCCTCGGCCTCATTCAACTTGATTTTCAGTTTCATAACCGCCCTTTGTCTCGTTGCGCGGATTTCGCCGACACTTCTCCATCCGCGTTCCCTTCTTACCATACCCGCCCATTATACTTGCGGATGTGGGGAGAACCAGATACACGCGTGAATCCTCATCAAGCAGTCAGTTACCCCAATCAAGCGGATGGCGTTTCCGTTCGTTTCACGATCACCGTCGTAAAATCGTCTTGATGCACAGCTTCCCCGCTGTACGCTTGCACCGCCAACCACAGCCGATCACAGATCGCCTCCGCGTTTTCGTGGCGATGAGCCATGAGCAAACTTCCGACGCGATCCAGGCCAAATTGACGCTCGGCGGCATCCACTGCTTCGTATAAGCCATCGCTGAACAGCAGCGCCAGACCCCCTTTCGGTATCGTACATTGTTGCTGGTCAATGCGCGGATTGTCGAACAGGCCCAACGGCTGCCCCGTCTCAACAGGGATTTTCACGAACTTTCCCTGCTGTTCCAGCACGATAGGCGGTAAGTGCCCGGCGCGGGAATAGGACATGCGCCCCGTTTCATAATCCAGCACGCAGTACAACAGCGTTACGAACATCTGCGCGTTCATGCGCAGCAGAAATCGATTGACGTTCTGCAAAAGCTCACGTTGGTCGCTTGTCCGCCCTGTTTCGACGCGCACCAGGCTAAATGTGACCGCCATGAACAAAGCTGCCGGCAATCCCTTGTCCGATACATCGCCGATAACAATACAGAGACGCTGATTATCCAGGGGGATTACGTCGTAGAAATCGCCTCCCACGGCACGGGCGGGAATGATCAGCGAACCGAAATCATAGCCCGGATGCCGCGGCCAAAGCGTCGGCAGGATGCTTTTTTGCGCCTGCCGTGCCAGCTCCATTTCGCTTTCCATCTGGTTGAGCAAACGTTGCGTCTCGTTAAAAAGGCGGGCGTTTTCCAACGACTGGCTCATGCTGTTCGTGAGCGCCATCAAGAGGGCAATGTCCGATGGTGAGAAGGCGTTTTCGATGTCCAGATTTTGCAGGCTGACAATGCCGCGGGCTTCGTCGCCGACCATCAGCGGCACGCCCAACCAGGTCTTGGGTACTTCCGTGCCCGGCACGACGGCCATTTTTTGCGTGCCGAGGAGATCGTTGATCTCCGCCTGGTTGATCATCAGCGGTTTTTTGGTGCGGACCACGCGCGCGCGGGAGACATCAATGGGATGCCAGCCGGGTATTTGCAGATGCTGTCCGCGCTCAATCGCGTAGTGGTGGTAGATGCGTTCGGTCTGCGCATCATATTGCGAAATCATCACGACTTGTGCGTTGAAGGTGTCACGGAGTTGGTCCCCCACCAGATCGTAGATAGCCTGCATTTCGTACTTGGATGACAGTCCCTGCTGGACACTGTTGATCAGGGCCAGTTCCACGGCGCGCTGGTCCAAGACATGCCGGTAGTAGCCGGCAGCTTTCTCCCACTCCCCCCGCTGCTCCGCCTGCACCGCCTGCGCCATGAAGCTTTGTGACCGGCGATCTTCGGGCGATGCCGGCATTCCAACCACCGTCTCTTGTATCCTATCAATATCCTGGGACATCCTGGTGTCTCTCCAACGCCACCGATGTTCTCGCGCATCGGCACGGGATACCGCAACCGTCTTTTGTCAAAGACCATTATACTTGAGGGAATGGGGCAGGTGGTAGTACCAAACCTCAAACGTCTCAAAGACCTTCGAGGTTTATTTGAGGTAACTGTCAAGCCAGATTGGACCAATTTTCTCTGGTGAGAATGGTCATTGAGCGCATAAAATGGGTCCAATCTCCACAGAGCGTTAGTAGTTGCTATTTGAGGATTATGAGACACCTCGCCCCTACGGCAACCGCGCCACCAGCGTCCCCATGGGGCTGACATCGTAGCCGGGCAAGGCGGCAATGGCTTCCCGCAGGTCGCCGCCGTGCAGCAAATCCAGCAGCGGCGCTAACAGCGGGGTGTCGTAATGCGCCTGGGGAATCACCAGATCGTATCGCTCCTGAAACAAGGGGATGAAATCCAGTTCCAACGCCTGCGCCGCCGCCGCAATGCCCAGACCGCAGTCGGCGCGCCCGGAGGCCACCGCCGCGGCCACGGCCAGGTGCGTGTACTCCTCCGTGTCGTACCCGGCGATTTGGTCGGCGGACAGTCCTTGCCGACCCAGGTGGTAATCGAGCAGCACGCGCGTGCCCGCGCCCCGCTGCCGGTTCACAAAACGCACATCGGGCCGCGCCAGGTCCGCCAGGTCGCGGATGCGCAGCGGGTTGCCGCGCCGCACCAGCAGGCCTTGTTCCCGCCCCACCAGCGCCACCAGGTTCACGGGCAGGTCGGGCAGATAGTGGCGGATGGCCGTCAGATTGTATGTGCCCGTTTTCGGGTCCAACAAGTGCGAGCCGGCCAGGTGGGCTTCGCCGCGCCGCAGGGCCACCAGCCCTGCCTGGCTGCCTACGTTGGCGGAGGCTAGCCGCCGCCCTTGCCGCGCCAGAAACTGGGCGATCCGGTCCAGGGTCATGTCGTGGGAGCCAATTGCCAGGATGGTGCGCGCCAATTCCCGCGGCGAACGGTAAAGCTGGATGGTGACTTCGGTTCCGGCGGCCATGCCCTGCGTCCCTCGCGGAATGATCAGCAAGCCGTCTGCGCGCACCAGCGAGGAAATGACGCCCGCGCCGCGCGTGAGGGGGGCGGCCAGCCATTTGTCTTCCACGCGCCCCACGGCCACGCGCACGTAGTCGTCATCGCCGGCGGGTGAGACGATTTTGCGCGTCAAGGTTGCCGGCATTGTTGGCGGCGGCACAGGGGAACATCCCAGCCAGCGCGCCAGCAGCGGGCGCACGAATATCTCCGCCGTGAGGGCGGCGGAAACGGGGTAGCCGGGCACGCCAATGATGGGAACCCACGCCGCCTGACCTTCTGTTGGCCGTGGGCGCGGGAGCAGCCCCAAAATGACGGGATGCCCCGGTCGCACGGCAACGCCGTGTACGAGAAGCTGGCCCAGTTCGGCGACAATGCCGGCCGTATAATCTTCGGAACCGGCAGAAGAACCGGCGTTGAGGAGGATGAGATCGTGATCGCTGGCGGCCAGTTCCGTTTGCTCGCGGAGGCGGGCGCGGTCGTCAGGGATGATGGGCAGGCGAGTGGCCTGGCCGCCCCAGTCGTTAATCTGTGTGGACAGGACCAGGGAGTTGTATTCGATGATGTCGCCGGACTGCACGGGTTCGCCGATGGGCTTGAGTTCGGTTCCGGTGGGCAGGACGGCGACGCGGGGGCGGCGGGCGACGAGGATGTGGTCATGGCCGCTGCCGGCAATCGCGCCTAAATCCACGGGGCGCAGGGTGTGGCCTGCCGGCAAAACCAACTGCGACGCAACCATATCCTCCCCCATGGGGCGCACGTGTTTCCACGGGGGGAGGGCGGCGCGCAGGCGGATAGCGTGCGGGCGGCGGGGGTCGGGGGCGCGGTCGCCCGTGGCGGCTAGGGGTTCGATTTCTTCGATGGGGATGACGGCATTGGCAAATGCCGGCAACGCATCCCCCGTATCCACATACAACGCCTGCGTCCCGTAAACCAGCGTCAGCGGGCGCGTCAGCGTTGCCCCCTCCGTATCCCCGGCGCGTACGGCAAAACCATCCATCGCCGCCGCGTGATAATGGGGAGACGACAGCCGCGCCCACACCGGGGCCGCCAGCACCCGCCCCAGGGCTGCTTCATCCAGCGGAATAGGCTCCGCGCCCAGTAGCCCATCCAGCCCCACCTCACGCAGCGCCTGCGTGAAACGAGCCTGGGCCTGATCAAGAGGGATGTCGTGCAAATAAATAGACATGGGCATGGTGTGTGGCACGACCAACTACCAACGATCAACCGTCAACCGTCAACCACCAACTACAAAACGATGCACGTTGTCGTGCTGTGGCAGTACAGTTTGTCGCCGGCGTCGATGAGGCGGGCTTCGGCGGTTGCCATGCGCCGCCCGACGTGGATGACGCTGCCGATGCAGCGGAGTTGGCCCGTTTCCTGGGTGATGGGGCGGATGTAGTTGATGTGTAGTTCGAGGGTGGTGTACGCTTTGCCGGCCGGCAACATGGTGTGGACGGCGCAGGCCATGGCGGAGTCGCAAATGGTGGCCGCCAGCCCGCCGTGGACGGTTCCGAGGGGGTTGTAGTGGTATTCTGCCGGCATAACCGACATCACCACACGCCCCTCTTCCACCTCATCAAACTGCATCCCCATCAAAGCCGCAATCGGCGGCGCCGGCAGCAAACCATCCCGTATCTGCCGAATATAGGCCAATCCACTCAAATCCTGCCCTGCGGCAAGCATCCGCGCCGGATCCTGCCAGCGCACCACCCGCGTGCGATTTTGATTATCACTCAATTCCGCGCTCACAAAACTCTCCAAGGATAGAGGGGCAGTTGGTGGTTGGTCGTATGACTCGCCACGCAACCCTCCCTCACCCGTTCAATGTGGCCGTGCGGCTGTGGATGCCGCTGGCCCCGTCCGGGCGCGCGCTTTTCTCTTCCTCGATCTGGCGATTGCCCTGACCATCCACGCAGCGCACCTCAAAGGTGTGGTCGCCCGCCTGGAACGGCCACTCATATCGCCAGATGACCCACGTCGTCTCGGACAAGGGGGCGCGCAGTTGCGCCTCTTGCCACGGACCGCCATCAACACGCACCTCCACTTTGGAGATGCCGCGCGCGCCGGCGTAGGCGATGCCCCCTACGGGCACGCGCCGCTGGTCGCCATCCGTGATGATGTTGTTCACGGCCACCGTGTCCACCACCGACGTGGCCTTCGCGCGGGCTATTTTATCCCATCCGCGCGTTACCCAGTAACCATCTTCGTCGTCGGCCACGACCTCAATACCCGTGATCCACTTCGGCTGCTTCATGCCATACCGGTCGGGAATCCAAATGCGCAGGGGGAAGCCGTGGTCCACGGGCAACGTGTTGCCATCCCAGCCGTAGCAGAGCAGGATACGCTCATCCTGGTTGATCAAATCCAACGACAAGGTTTCGTAGAAGCCGTCGCCGGACGTGATGTACAGGTAGTGGGCGCTATCCTGCACGCCCGCGTCGGCGAGGATCTTTTGCAGACTGACGCCCGTCCACAAGGTTGTGCTGACCAGGGTCGTGCCGATGCGTCCAGAAATGCAGCGCAGCGTCACGTACTGGTCGCGCGAGGGGTAGTTGTTGCGGATGTCGTCCAGGGTGAGCATGAGGGGGTTGTCCACCAGCCCCGTGATCGGCAGAATGTAGGTGGAACCCTCAATCACGGTTGGTTCGGTGCGCAGGAACACCTTGTAATGGTCCTTGATGGGCGTGTATTCCGGGCGCGTTCCCGGCACGGGCACGACGGGATCGTTGGCGTTGGGGAAGGGCATTTCCGAGCTGCCTTCCGCCTGGTGCGCCATGGAAGCATCGAGGGCCGCGGCCAGTTGGCGGCGTTCGGCGGCGGCCAGCACCGCGCCCACGCCGCCGCCAATGACGGTGATGCTGGCCGTTGTCGCCCCCAGGCGGATGAGGAACTGGCGTCGCCCGATTTTTTCCACCGCCGCGGATTCGAGAGGCGGCGGCGTTACCGCTTCCATGCCCGTGAGGCGGCGATAGCTGTAGGCGAGGGCCAGCCCCCAACCAAGAAAAAGCAGTGTCAGCCAGGCCAGCCGCGGCAGCGGGCTGACGGGGGATTGGCTGATGGCGGCGCTGATGGCGACGAGGGGAAAGCCAAATAATGCGCCCAACACCAGCCCTGTCAATGTGTCTCCTTTGAGGCGACGCCAGGAGAGAACGGCGTAGAAAATGGCTGCCGTGACCACGCCGATGCCCAGGAATTGCAGCAGGGCAATCGACCGCTCCGCCGTTTTGGCGTTGTCGGCGACGTTGATGTTGAGCAGGATGAAGGCGTCGATCATGCGGTCAATCCCAAACGTGATCACCGGGCCGGGGAGGACGCGGGAGACCCAATCGAACAGGTCAAAGGGGACAAAGGGGAGGGCAAACAGGACGTTTGCCAGATACATGATGGCGATCAGCGGGGCACTTAGGCAGAGGCCGATTAGCAAACCTGTACTCAATCGTAGCTTTTTCATTGCTTTTCCCGTAACTACCCTCTTAAAATTGGTCCAATCTCCAGATAGCGTTATTCGTTACATTGTATCCGGCAATTCTTACAGTGGTATTACTGTTACGGGCGTGCCGGCATCTATCCCATTGGCATCGGCGGGAATACAGATCAAACCATCCGCCCGCGCCAGGGTGAAGATCAAATTGCTCTTGCCAAAAATGGGCTGCGCCACAAACCCCGCGTCTGTCTCCTCCAGGCGCACGGCCACCCAGTCCTCCCGTCCCGTTTGCGAGGCCAGGTTCAGCCCCAAAAATGCCGGCACGGATGGGCCAGGCCGCGTCTGTTGTAACCCCAGGTGCGCCGCAATCAGCGGCGTCAAAAAGAGGCGGCCAATGACCAACGCGCTCACCGGATTGCCCGGCAGCCCGATAACGGCCTTGCCGCCGCAAACGGCCAGGATCGTTGGCTTGCCCGGTCGCACATTCACCCCATGCACGAGGACGCCCGGCGGTCCCAATTCGGCGATGGTCCGCGCCGTCAGGTCGCGTGCGCTCACCGACGACCCCGCCGTAAACACGACCACGTCGCACTCGTCCCGGGCGCGGCGGGCGGTGGCGTGGAAGGCGTCCGGGCGGTCGGGAATGATGCCGTAAGGGACGGGCTGACCGCCCGCCTGCATCACCAGGGCGCTCAGGGTGTATGTATTCACGTCGTATACCTGGCCGGGTTGCAGGGGTGTTCCGGGGGCGACGACTTCATCGCCACTGGAAAGAATGCCGACGCGGGGGGGGCGCGATGCCGGCATTTCCCCGATCCCCAATGCCATCAAACCACCCAACTCCGCCGCCCGGATGCGCGTTCCCGCGGCCACCACCACCGCGCCCGCGGCCACATCCTCCCCCACGCGGATCACGTTCTCCCCATGCGCCACCGCCCGCCATATCTCCACCTCATCGTTTCGCGGCGATTGCGTCTGCTCCACCATCACCACGGCGTCCGCCCCCTCAGGCAGCATCCCGCCCGTGTGGATCAGGACGCACGCACCTGGTTCCAGCGCCTCCGTCGGCGTGCTCCCCATCAACACTTCGCCCGTCAGCCGCAGATATGCCGGCAGGCTCTCGCTGGCCCCGTGCGTCTCCGCCGCGCGCACCGCGTACCCATCAACCGTCGAGCGCGGAAAAGAAGGCAGCGAAAACGGAGCCAGCACATCCGCCGCCGCCACGCGCCCCAGCGCCGCTCCGGCAGGAATCATTTCCCATCGCGGGCTTATGGGCGTGGCTGCCAGCAAGCGAGCCAGCGCCTCCGGTGGGGGAATGAGGTGCAGGAATTCGGACATAACAAATACGCATCTTTCTGGAAGCTCACAGCTTCCACGATTTGAGCCACCTTCCTGGAAGCTCACCGCTTCCAGGAAGATTCTTGACAGTAGTTTACCACACGTACAACACGCTTGCGCGAGCGCCTCGCTCCCGCATACAATTGGCTCCTCTCTGAACAGATTCACTGAAAAAACCGGGTTTTTCGATTGTCCGACTGAAATTACCAGAGTGGTTCACGTGTAAAAACCCGGTTTTGGGCCTTTTTTCAGTAGAGTCAAGAATGAACCAATCTTGGCTAGATTGGACCAATTTTCTCTGGTGAAATTGGCCCAATCTCCAGAAAGCGTCAGTAGTTACCTTTTCACAAGGAAGTACCCATGCCCACCCTGAAACGCCTCGCCCTCCTGCTCTTGTCATTGGCGGTGGTCTCCCTGACCGCGCCCGTCTTTTCGCAATCCTCCGCCACCCCCGCCGATCAACTGCGCGCCCTCATCCATGCCCCCCGCTCCCCGCTGCCACCGGGGACCGAACTGGCCCGCCTGACCATCCATGGCCGCGAGGCCACGGTGGACCTGCGCTTGCCCGCCGCGTACCTGGCGGTTACGTTTGATGCTTATGCCAGTGATGCGATTGTTGCCGGCATTGTCCAAACCCTCCAACCCTATGGCCTGCGCGACATCCACGTGCGCGCCGCCGACCCCCACGGCGTCTTCCGTCCCATCTCCGACTTCCTCCCCCCCGTGCCGCGCCTCTCCCCCCAACTGCCCACCAACACCGATCCCGCTCCCGACCGCCCCGGCCCGGATAACTTCCCCGCCCCCGGGCAGGGGCAGCCCACCGGCGCGCTCAGCGGCAAAACCGTCTGGCTCAGCCCCGGGCACGGCTGGCTCTGGAGCGGCAGCAGTTGGCTCACACAGCGCCCCAACACCTACGGCATCGTCGAGGATTTCTCCAACGCCGAAGCCGTACTCTATTATCTCGCCCACTACCTATGGAATGCCGGCGCAAACGTCTGGCTGGTGCGCGAGCGGTCCACCAACCCCGCCGAAGTCATCGTGGACAACGACGATGGCGCGCCCACCTATACGGAAACGGGCAGTTGGTTCACCAGCGCCTCCCCCGGCTATGGCGGCCTCACCTATCGCTACGCCAACACCGACGGCGCCGCCACGGCCACGGCCACCTGGACGCCCACCCTCCCGGCCGCCGGCTGGTATCCCGTCTACGTCTGGTACTTGCACAGCGGCAACCGCGCCGTGGACGCCCGCTTCCGCATTCACCACGCCGGCGGCGATACCACGGTGAGCATCTCGCAGGAAGTACACGGGCAGACGTGGCGCTTCCTCGGCGAGTATTACTTCGAGCAGGGCAGTTCCGCTTCCGTCACCCTCCTGAATCAGTCCAGTGACCTGGGCCAGGTGGTCATCGCCGACGCCGTGCGCTTCGGCGGTGGCGTGGGCGACAGCGGCGAACCCCGTTTCGAGGAAGCCGCCCTCTCCTACGTCGCCTTCCAGGGGTACACGGGCGCGCCCAACGACGTGGTCGCCCGCCCCCTCTACGCCGAATGGGAGCTGGCGAAAGGGTACGCCAACGAGGATGGTGTCTATCTTTCCTGGCACACCAACTGCTGCAACGCCAGCGGCACCAGTTCTTACATCTATGATGGCGGCGCCACCCCCGGCAGCGCCGACCTGCGTAACTTCATCCACGCGGAAATCGTGGGCGACCTGCGCGCCGATTGGAATCCCAATTGGGTGGACCGTGGCTTGCTTTCGGCCAACTTTGGCGAACTGCGCGAGCTTTCTACGATGCCGGGCACGCTGGTGGAGGTCGCCTTCCATGATACGGAGAATCCCGGCGACGCGGATGATCTGAAGGAGCCGCACTTCCGCCAGATTGCCGCCCGCGCCGCTTACCAGGGCATTGTGCGCTACTTCGCCGACCGCGACGGCACGGGCGTGGACTTGCTGCCGGAGCCACCGACGACGCTGCTGGCGCGCACCACGGCCCCCGGCCAGGTGACGGTAAGTTGGAACGCGCCGCCGGCGGGAGGCGCAGGCGGGGATGCCGCCGTCAGCTACAAGGTGTACCAGAGCAGCAATGGGCGCGGTTTCGACAATGGCACGGTCGCCAACGCCACCAGCCTGACGCTGACGGGCGTGCAGCCGGGCGAGCTGCGCTTCTTCCGCGTCACGGCCTTGAACGCGGGTGGCGAGTCCTTCCCCACGCCGGTGGTGGCCGTGCGTGCCCCCACCGGTGGGGCTGCCGCGCCACTGCTAATCGTGGATGGCTTCGACCGCCTGGACAAGAGCGCGATGATCACGCAGGATGACGGCCCCACGCTGGGCAATACGGAGCGCATGTTCCTGGAGCGCATGAATCGGTACGATTACGCGGTAGAACATGCGGGGGCGCTGGCAAGTTGCGGTGTGGCGTTTGATGGGGCGGTGAATGAGGCGGTGATAGATCAGGTGGTGGGGCTGGGGGATTACGTGGCGCTCGATTGGTTCGTGGGTGAGGATTCCACGGCGGATGCCTCGCTCAACGGCGGGGAACGGGCGCTGCTGGCGAGTTATCTGGATGGCGGCGGCCATCTGCTGATCTCGGGGGCGGAAATTGGGTACGATCTGGCCCGCCCGACCTCGGGCGCGGACCCGACTTTCTATCACGATTATTTGAAGGCGACGTATGTGGGGGATGATGGGAGCAGTTATGATTTTGTGGGAAATGCCGGCAGTATTTTTGCCGGCATCAACGGCCATTTCGACGACAGCAGCGGCGGCTACTACGACGTCCGCTACCCGGACCGCCTGGGGGCTAATGGCGGCTCCACCGTGGCCCTCACCTACAGTGGCGGCACCGGAGACGGCGCGGCCATCGTTTACGATGGCGCGGACTTCAAAGTGGTCAATGTGGGTTTCCCCCTAGAAACAGTGACAGACGCAAACGTGCGCGCCGCCCTGATCTGCGCCGCCGCCGGGATCCTCGTGGACGACGCCCCGCCGCAAATTGTGGACGACGCCGACTACGGCGTGCAATACGCCGGTTGGTCTGGCGCGGTGGATGCCGCGGCCTACGGTGGCGGCTACCGCACCGCCGGCGCCGTCAACGAATGGCTGGCCTACAGCAGCGCCGCGCCTACCACCGCCATGAGCCTGATCACCTATCGCGGCCCGGACCAGGGACGCGCCTGGGTGCTGGTGGACGGCGTGTACCAGGGCACGCTGGACCTCTACGCCGCCGCGCCCACTTACCAGGCCGTGGAGAGCTTTGGCGGCCTCGGCAATGGCACGCACACCCTCGTCATCATCCCCAACGGACAGAAAAACCCCGCCTCCAGCGGCGTAGCCGTGCGCGTGGATGGCTTCCAGGTTAACGGCGCGTCCATTGATGACCATGACCCTGCCGTCATCTACAAAGGATGGCTCGGCCTCAGCGCCGCCCCCTTCCACAATGGTGGCGCCCACGCTACCACCAGCGCCAACAACACCCTCACTTTTGCCATAACGGGGACGCAGTTTACCTGGCTCACGGCTCGCTGCCCCACCTGCGGCGCGGCGCAGGTGTTCGTGGACGGCAACCTGGCGGCCACGGTCAATCTGTACAATGCTTCCTGGCAGTTCCAGGTGGAGCAAGTCGTCAGCGGACTGGTCGCCGGCTCCCACACGGTGCAGATCAAGGCCAATGGCGGCGGCCTGGTGGCCTTTGATGGCTATTCCATTCCCTGACACGCCAGGCGCGCCGCACTGCGCAAGTGCGGCGCGCCTCGCCGCCCGGTGAGCGAATGGCTACTGCTGGCAGGCTGTCGGAGAAGTCATTCTGCTTCTCTTGAGGACACGGATTAACGCGGATTCAGGCTCGTTTGGCCGTGAAAATCCGCGAAATCCGCGTTCTATCTCTCTTTTTCCGACAGGCTGCTAGCGATCTCGATCCGTCACGAGCGTAATCAAGTGCTCCAGTTCGTCTCGGGCGGGCGAGGGGGGAACCTCTGTCAGGGCGGCCCGCGCCCGCTGCGCCATTTCCCGGGCCTGCAATCGCGCTGCCTCCACCGCGCCTGAGCCGCGCAGCCGCGCCATCAGCGCTTGCACTGGGTCCGCGGCGACCGCCGTGGCCGCTCCCGCCTGCGCGTGCCCATTGCCTTGCGCCATCATCACGCCCATTCCTTGCCCCGCGTCCAGGCCTGTGGGCTTACCCATCGCTGCCGCGTCGCCAACAATGTCCAGTACGTCGTCGACGATCTGGAACGCCAGGCCCAGGTTGTGACCATAGCGGCGCAGCGCGGCGACGACGGCGGGCGACCCGCCGCCGCGCATGCCGCCCATCTCCGCCGCCGCCGCAAACAGGCTGGCTGTCTTCAGCGTGATGATTTGCTTGTACGTTTCCCGATCCATCCGCCCTGCTTTGGCCGCCGCTGCTTGCAGCGTTTCCCCTTCTACCAGTTGCACGCACGCCGTTGACATGATGGCGTTGAAATCCGCGCCGTAGGGGGCCATCATTTCGTAGACGCGGGCAAAGAGGAAGTCGCCCGTGAGCAGGGCAAAAGTGCGCCCCCAACGGGCGTGAATGGTGACTTTGCCCCGCCGCGTGAGGCTGTGGTCGTTGATGTCGTCGTGGACGAGGGTGGCGGTGTGGACTAATTCAATGGCTGCGGCGATGGGCACGACTTCGGTCAGGTTTTGTCCGCCCGCCGCCAGGTAGGAGAGCAGGGCGATTTGCGGGCGCAGTCGTTTGCCACCCGCGGTGATGGTGTGCGTGCCGGCATCTTGCAGCAGAGGAACGTGAGAATTCGCGGCTTCCTGTAATTTCGCTTCTACAGCGGTAAGGCCTTTTTGAATCATCGTCATCTGTACGCTACCTCATTGTTCTTAACTTTCAAAACATTTTGAACGAATTATAGGATACAAACTGGTGGGTGTCAAGGAAAGAGCGGGGAGCGCGGGGAATACAAAAGTCTCCCAGACTGTAACTCTTCACGTCGAGATTGGACCAATTTTGTAGACATTAAATTGGTCCAATCTGGGCAGATGGCCTGTATAGTCATCCCAGACTTTTGTTCTCTCGTGCCTGAGGCGACGGGTGTTGTTGTATAATGGCGGCATGACAAAGCATGATACAGTGGTGGTACTCGATTATGGTTCACAATACGCGCAGTTGATTGCGCGGCGGGTGCGGGAGGCGAATGTTTTTTGCCGCCTGGTTTCCTGGCGGGCCAGCGCAGCGGAGGTGATGGCCTGGCAGCCGAAGGGGTTCATCCTCAGTGGGGGACCAAACAGTGTCTACGAGACAGGTGCGCCGACGCTGCCCCGATACGTGCTGGAGAGTGGTTTGCCCGTGCTGGGGATTTGTTATGGGATGCAGCTTCTCGTACATCATTTGGGGGGCGAAGTTGCCGGCACAACCCAACGCGAATATGGTCCTGCCGGCATCACCGTCACCGCCGGCGACAACCCCCTCTTTGCCCATTTGGAGCCTATCGTCCACGGTCAGGACTCCTTCAGCCCCGAGCCTTCCATCCTGAACGTGTGGATGAGCCACGGCGACAAAGTTACCACATTGCCGCCGGGATTCGTCCCCCTTGCCGGCAGCGCGAACGCCCCTTACGCCGCCGCCGCCGATGTCGCTCGTGGCTACTACGCCGTGCAATTCCACCCGGAAGTGACGCACACGCCGCAAGGCCGCCAGCTACTCAGCAATTTCGTGCATCACATCTGCGGCTGCCGCTCCGACTGGACCCCCGCCAACTTTATCGCGGAAACGACGTCGGCGTTGCGGGCGCAAATTGGCGCGGGGCAGGTGGTGCTGGGCTTGAGCGGCGGCGTGGATTCCGCCGTGGCGGCGGCGCTGGTGCATCGGGCCGTCGGAGAGCAGTTGACGTGCATTTTTGTGGACCATGGATTGCTGCGCCAGGGGGAGGCGGCGCAGGTGGTCAGCACATTCCGCCAGGAGCAGGGGATGCGACTGGTCGCCGTGAACGCGGTCGAGGAGGTGATGGAGGCGCTGATGCAGGTCACCGATCCGGAGCGGAAGCGGCGCATTATCGGGGAGAAGTTCGTGCGGATTTTTGAGCGCGAGGCGGCGAAACTGGGGCGGATTGATTTCCTGGCGCAAGGGACGATTTACCCGGACGTGATTGAGAGCGCGGCACGGGGAAAATCGGAGGCGCATACGATCAAGACGCACCACAACGTGGGCGGATTGCCGCCGGACATGCAGTTTGCGCTGGTGGAACCGTTGCGACTGCTGTTTAAGGACGAGGTGCGGCGCATCGGCGTGGCCCTGGGGCTGCCGGACAGCCTCATCTGGCGGCAGCCGTTCCCCGGACCGGGGCTGGCGATTCGCTGCCTGGGGGAAGTGACGTGGGCGCGGTTGGAGCGGCTGCGGGCGGCGGACGCGATTTTTGTGGACGAATTGGCGGCGGAGGGGATGTTGCGCGGTGATACGCAGCAGGCTTTTTGCGTGTTGCTGCCGGTGAAAAGCGTGGGCGTGATGGGGGATGGGCGCACCTATGAGGAGGTGATTGCCCTGCGCGCCGTGACCACGGAGGATTTCATGACGGCGGACTGGGCGCGACTGCCTTATGATTTGCTGGCCCGCGTCAGCCGCCGTATTGTGAACGAAGTCCCCGGCGTCAACCGGGTGGTGTTGGACATCACTTCCAAGCCGCCGGGCACGATTGAATGGGAGTAGAGAACGGGGCAAAAGTTAACTGCCAACTACCAACTGCCAACTACCAACTGTCAACTATCTACTGACCACTATTCTCGAAGGAGTCTGACATGGATTACGGTAAACTAGTTTCTCGGGCCTGGTCTATTGTTTGGCGCAACAAATTCTTGTTTGTGTTGGGTTTTCTCGCGGCTTTGGGAGGCAGCGGCCAGTCGCCGCAGTACAGCTACCAGTTTTCCGCGCCGTCGTCGCCAGGGGGGAGGGGAGGGGAGTGGTTCCTGCGCGAGTTGGCGCAATTTTGGAATCAGCATGGCGGGCTGGTGCTGGGGCTGGCGGCGTTGGCGCTGGTGTTGGGGCTGTGCGCCTGGCTGGTGCGCCTGACGGCCGAAGCGGGCATGATTGAGTCGGTGTACCGGATTGAGGCGGGCGAGCGCGCCACGTTGGGGGGAAGTTTGCGTCAGGGTATGAGTCACCTGGCGCGTATGTTGGGGCTGAGCCTCGTTTTGTATGGGCCTGTCTGGCTGGTGGGCGCGCTCATGGCGATAGCGGGCGTGGTTTTTGCCGCCGCCGCGCTTGGCGCGCAAACAGCGAGGCCATTGCTGGGAATGGGTATTGTTGGGGTGTGCCTGCTGCCGGTGGCCTGCCTGGGAGGTCTGTACACATTGGTGATGACGTTTATCTACCCGTTTGCGCAGCGGAGCATTATTTTGAGGAAACTGGGCGTCGTGGAGGGGATTCGGGATGGCTGGGGCGTTTTGCGGGCGAACCTGGGCGATATTTTGCTGCTGGCGTTGCTGTTCCTGGTGATTGGTTTTGTCGTGGGCGTGGTGGCGGGTTTGGTGACGCTGCCCTTAGCTTTGGTGGCGATGCTGCCGGCATTACGCGATATCATCAACACCGGCATCATCACCTCCGGCCAGATCATCCTCAGCTTCGTCACTTTCCTCGGCGCGGCCCTGATCAGCGCCGTGATCCTCTCTATTCTGCGTGCCCTTCGTTCCACCGCGTTCACCCTGGCCTACCAGGAATTTACAATGGCGAAGGCCGCGCCGGTTGGAGAGGGGGACAATTAACGGGTGAATTCCTGAATGGTTGAATGGTTAAGCAGGCGACGGATCGTTTGGCCTCCCCAGACGAGGACGAAGAGGAAGGTGCAGGCGAGGACGATGGCCGCGCCGGAGGCGATGCTGAAGTAGAAGGAGATGTAGAGGCCGGTAATGCCGGCACTCACCCCAATCACCGCCGCCAGCACCATCACCCGCCAGAGCCGATTTGTGAGCAGCGACGCCGTGGCCGCGGGTGTGACCAGCATGGCCACCGTGAGGGCCACCCCCACCGTTTGCAGGGCGACGACAATAGCCACGGCCACGAGAATGAGCAGCAGGTTGTGCAGCAGCCGCACCGGCAGGCGCAGGGTCGTCGCCAGCACGGGGTCGAAGGAAATGACCATGAATTCCTTGTAGAAGGCGACAATAGTGAGGAGGACGAGCAACCCCAGCGCGGCGGTGAGGATCAGGTCCCCGTTGGAGACGCCAAGAACATCCCCAAAGAGGAAATGGCTGAGGTCTACGGCGTAGCTGCGCACGGTGGATATGAGCGCGATGCCGAGGGCGAACATGCCGGCAAAAATAATACCAATCGCCGTATCCTCCTTCACGCGGCTGCCCTGACTGATCGCCCCAATTCCCAACGAAGCCAGAATCGCCGCCGCCATCCCCCCCAGAAACAGCGGTCCCCGCGCCCCGCCCCCCACGAGGTAGCCCACCGCCACCCCCGGCAAAATCGTGTGCGCCAGGGCATCGCCAAAGAAGGCCATCCCCCGCAGCACCACATACGTGCCCACCGTGGCGCAAACAACCCCCACCAGCGCCACGGCAATGAGGCCCCGAATCATGAACGGATAAGTGAGAGGATCAGCAAGTGTGTGGAACATAGGAATGGTGAATGGGTAAAAATGGGACCAATTTTGTAGACATTAACAGGATTTAACCAGAGCAAATTGGTCCAATCTGGGCAGATGACCTGTATAGTCACAAAATGGATGTATCTATTCAGCCTCTAGGGTATATGGTCCTAGAGATCTTCCTGGAAGCTCGATTTCAAGCTCAACACGCGATGAAAATGTGGGTATATTGGGGCATGATTAGGGTGTGAAGAAAGCCAACACCAATACACCCGCGAAAATGAATTATCAGGTGCAACAAGCAATTGGGCAAATGGTTTCCTCTTTGCCCCAACGGAACAGATTTAGGATTGTGCGATATGGTCAGTGCGCTGTTTTGTGGCTACTTCATCGAATCAGGCGGAGGCATCGTGCCGGCAGTAAACCACTATTTGCGAGCGGCTATTCCCGTGGGGGATGAGGCCGGCGGCGTCAACGCGCGCGGCGACCTGGGCAGCGAAGGGTTAGGCGTTGTCAAACTGGCAGGGGATGTCGCGGATTTCGGCGATGGCCAGGCGCGCCAGTTGGTCTTGCTGGTTGGGGGTAAGGGGGTGGGTGAAGTTGATGACGATCATGGTTGGACTGGTTCACAGGCGGCGATGCCCATGGCGGTTTTGCGACCAATGCCGGCATAAGCGGCAAATTGGCTGAGGGCGTGCCAGATGCTCCGGTAGCTATCGCCGCCTTGATGGGCGCGGAAGGTGGCCGACGAAACCGGTGAAGTCGGCGTGACGATTGAAGGGGACGACGACGGTGTGGATGTCGTGGGCGGTGATGAAGATGTTTTGCGCGCACCAGCCGAGCCACGCTTCCTCAAGGTGTAAGACGGGCAAAGCGAAGGCGTTCCAGGCGCGCCGGAGGCTGCTGTAGACGTTGGCGGGTAGAGGGAGGGGGAGGTCGCCGGGGCCTTGCTTGAAGGAGGTGGGGGAGAGGAAGTGGAGAAGGAGGATGCCGGCATTTGCCGCACATCGCGCACGGTGAAGGTCTGGTAGCGACCGAGGCGCAGCGGCTGGTTTGGATTTGGTAGCGGGTTGGGGTGGCGATGTTGGTGGCGGCGTTGTTTGTTTAGCAGGCACATTTCGGGTCGGTTGTTGTAAGGTTGAGCGAGATGTGGTGGGAGTACGGGGTGTTGGGTGTTGTTTCTGTACCCCTTGACCACCTCTTTGACTTCTACCTGTCTGTCGGCCACGGTTACTCCGGTCTTGAGGGGGAGAACCTCTGTTTTTGCCATCTCCTTGCTGGTCACTACTTGAAAATGGCCCAATATGAAGTGGATCGGGCAACACCCAACGGCTACAAAGATTTGTCAGGCCATCTATCGGCTGTTTGCTAACCAACATGGAGTCTTGCTGTTGCCATTCCAGCATTTTCAGCAACATCTGGATGCGGGGGACATCTGTCAGTTTGGTAGCCTTGTTTCTTGCTTCTGCCGGCAATTTACCCAAAACAGACTGTTCAAATGCAGCGCAAAAATCTTGCTGTGAATCACTTCCATCTTCGCCTGTCTGCCATTGATTGCCGGCAAACAGCTTTTCATACCGTTGCTGGCGGCTAGTCAGGTGCAGGCATGGCTGAAGCTTCACAGATCCCATTCCCAATGGTTTGCCCATCCCCAAAGCGTGGCAATACGCCTGCCCTGTATCCGGTAGCTGCAAGGTCCATTGCAATGCACCCAACTCCACGTCGCTCAGGTTCTCAAAATAAACCCGAGCGACGCTTTGCGTGCTGCTGTTACACCAGAGACGACCTGGGAACGAGTTGGCGGCAACGCTTCTTTGACCGCTTGGGCTAACACAACGGTCAATGATTATTTTGCCTATCCAATGGATGTCGCTTTGGCAAACTACCAGACTGGTAACTCAATTCGTCGAGCCGTCTTGCTACATTACGGTCAAAAAGATGTTACTGCGGATTTGGATGGTTGGTTTCATATGTATAACGGCCGTCAGACCATCGAAGCGGGCATCAAAGAGGGTAAAAATGTCTTTCAGATGCACCATCTCAAAGTGCGTTCGCCACCAGCACTTCTCTTACAAGAGCATATGGCTTGTTTTGCCGCTAATTTTGTGCGGTTTGCCACACATTGGCTGGCATCAGAAGCACAGCCAGCCACGATTCCGACCCAATCTGTCAAACAGATGGTTCAAGTTGGCGCCCATACTTCGGCTTGGGTATGTCGTCAGGGTGATGTTTGGTTGTTAAGGTTCACTGAGCAGAGTTGCTACGCAGGGCACTCCCTGCGAATTGGTAGACGGTGTGTTTCAAATGGGCTGCTCAGGCTGCCCGCGCCGTAGGACAATTTGCCTAAATTGTCCCTTCACGGCGGAGGACAATTCAGCGAATTGTCCTACAGCAAGCGACATTCAACTGAAATGAAACACACCCATTGGTAGAGGTGTTATTCAATTACCTCTGCCGCTTTTTCAAGATGTTCATTTTTTACATTTTTGAGCCATTTTGGCTCTGGTTGCACAAAACTTACGTTAACAACAGGTATCATTTCAAGGTTTTGGATTGTTACACAACTGTAACGTAACTGTGGCATGGTTGTTACATTCATGTGATACAGTTTCTCCGGTTTAGTCAAACTGAATTTAGAAGTTGAATGTAAAAAAAATTTAAGGAGAGAATCATGGTTACAAAAAAGTTCGCAACAATTTTTGTCGGTATTTTTGTTTTTCTGTTTGGCATCGTTTTATCAGTATATGCAGCTTGGGGATATGGGGGGAATGAGGCACCCTATCAAGGCAGTTACACATACTGGACTACCTATGGATTAGGTGTAACGTCATACGCATATAATATGAAATGGACGCAAAGTGCCATCAACGATATGAAGTGGGATGGAAACAATGAGTGGCTTGATCAAACAGCGGATTGCACAAATGATAGCCCAGGTGGAGATCGGCTTCATGCAACAGCTTCTTCCACGAACATTCCAAACTACGGTTTTTCCACATACAATGATTGTGACAATGCAAGTTGGAAAGAAGAAACTGAACTGAAAATAAACCCATATTCTTTGAATACGACAACCACTTACTATCAATATGTACGGTATTATGACCATAACAGGTTTTGTTGATAGTGAAAGGATACAGATATTAGATGAATACCAGGGTGTAACCTTGTTAGATTTGACGGCTAATAAGATTCAGTCTGAAATAAGCGATCTAAAAGAAGTTGTGGAATTGGAACAGTTTGCTATTCCTAATCCTGCATGGCTAATTTACGCTAGCAACGTAAACGCAACAGAATAAAACAGGTGGGAATTCCAATTCAACTCGTATTTGTCAATTAACGTTGTGTGCAGTCAACCCTATTAGTGGGGTTGACTGCACATCCTTTTGAGGTGTCAATATGAAAATCGCGAAAAAAGTTATTCTAATTATTCTGCCTGTTCTTTTATTGTTTATTGCGTTTTTCGTGGTGCAAAAAATCCGTAATCCGGTTTGTGAATCGCCAATCATTCTTTTTGTTCGGAGTAAAGACAATCAACCAGAAGCGATTACTAGCAGACTTGTTTCCGAACTAGGCGGGTTGCCGAAGGTGGACATAGATGTTTATGAGGCACAGAATTTAGTGGATGCCGATGGGATGCCGCCAGTTTATTCCGTTAATGAGTGGGCTATTGATACTTCATCAGTAATCAATAGCAGTTTCAACACGATTTTTGATGATGATCCCACTTATAGCTACGATTTTATTATTCATGTAACTTATACGGATGGCGACACGGCCGTGTTACAATACACATCTTGGAGTTATGGCATTGTGGCTTGTCCAGTACTTATTTCAATGGGAAGCGGTCCGTCCGGTCAGTTGAAAGTCCTACCGTAGACAGCGGCCTTTTACAAAGGCTTGGAGAAAGCTTGTGTCAGATTATCACATTTTAATTGTAGACGATGAACCTACCATCACCTCAGCGTTGAATTACTACTTTGTTCAAGCCGGCTATAAAACGATCCTGGCGCATACTGGTCGTGAAGCGTTGGAAAAGCTCGCCCTTAATCCCGACCTGGTCGTTTTGGACATTATGCTACCCGATATTGATGGATACCAAATTTGCCAACATATCCGTGAACAGCCATACTATACGCCCATTTTAATGCTTACGGCTAAAGATACCATGCAAGAAAAAGTGATTGGTCTTGATTTGGGGGCAGATGCGTATTTGACTAAACCTTACAATCCGCAAGAATTGTTGGCTCAAGTACGGGCATTGTTTCGCCTTGTCAAACAACAGGAACGTGCAAAGCTGGTTTGCGGCCCGATTGAACTTTGGATTGACGAAAAAACTGTGCGGCACAACGGGAATGAAATAGCGTTAACGACAACGGAATTTGAATTGCTATCTTTACTAATGCAGCGTCAAGGGCAGGTGTTTGGACGAGAAACGTTATTGCGTACCATTTGGGGAAATGAAGGATGTCATGTCAATACACGTACTATTGATGTTCATATGCAACGGCTTCGCGCAAAAATTGAAGAAGACCCTAAAAATCCTGAATTGTTGATAACGATACGGGGGTTTGGCTATCGTCTTGTTTGTCCAGATGGGTGATAGTTGCCGCTATGTTGATTGTTGATCTCAAACTGGTGCTTTTTCTGTTCCTGTTGCTGTTGTTTGGCTTATTCTGGCTGACCTGGATAATAGCCCGCCAACGTGCCTTGTTTGATGATAAACAATATGCGGTTTGGCAATCTTTTCCATTCGGGATTGTTTTGTTGTCTTCGTCTGACACTCTGCGATTTGCCAATCGGAATGCCTACCGTTTGTTGCAGGTGGAGCAGGATATTACGACAACGGCCGTCTACGTCTATCTCCTGCAAAAAATAAAACAGGATACGGCCGTACAGCAATTCCCCTTGTCCCCTTCGCCGGAATCAACATTGGATGTCTGGGTTGGACGCTTTGACGCATTCAATCTGATTGTCCTGCGCGATGTTAGCGAACAGAGACAACGCGAAATGGAAATGCACCTCTATTGGAGCAACGTTTCCCATGAACTGAGAACACCGCTCACCTCTGTTTTATCTCATCTGGAAGTTTCCCGCTCGGAAAGTGTGCCGAAAGAAGTTCAAAAACATTCTTTGGACATAGTTCACCAGCAAACCCATCGTCTGAATAACCTGATTAGCGGTACATTGGATTTGGGGAGGCTAAAGGCCGTTACCCATTTACCCAAATTTAGCGTAGACATCATTTTAGTGGCAGAGGAGGCGATTGCAGAGTTGATTTTGCTGGCTGAAGCAGAAGGCATTAGCCTGAATTTTCACTTTGACCCGCCTATCCCACCCGTTTTAGGCAATCCTGATAAATTGAAACAACTGTTTATCAATTTGTTGGACAATGCTATCAAGTATTGTCAATCCAGCGATTCGGTTACGGTTTCGCTGACGGCTGTCAAAGATAGCGTTCAATGCCAGATTGCCGATACGGGCGCGGGGATTCCCGCTGAACATTTACCGCATCTTACCCAACAATTTTATCGGGCAAATCGGGATGTACCGGGAAGTGGATTAGGGTTAGCTATTGTGGATGAGATTGTGCGTCAGCATGACGGGAATTTATTTATTGAAAGCAACACCGAAGGCAACCAAACAGGTACAAGCATCACATTCACCCTGCCTATGCTTCCAGAACTAATAAAATGACGATGAATAAACCACTTCGCACCTATTTAACTGTATTTACACTTATTGCTATTGTCAGCGGCCTCTATTGGCTTCTGCCCATCAGTGGCAAATTAGCTTATATCCCCGATTCATTGCCCCAAACAAATACATGGCCGCAAATCAGCGTCGTCAACAAAACAGATAACGAACTTGAGATCATTGTTCAGGATGTAACCCCCTGGGTTTTTGTACGCTTGGAATTAGCGGGTACAGAAATAACACTAACAGAACATGGTTCACAAAATGAAGACGGCATATGGCAATGGCAATGGCTTGTGCGCGGAACGCCTGATTCTACAACAATCAACTTGTACCATAACTGCGACACTGGGTGTCAACTCTGGACAAAGGCGGAAACGGCCGTAGCCACGCCCATTCCCAACCCCAATGAGCTTATTCCTACCAAATTAGGCCTCGTTTTTGCAAACCCAGAACGGGATTGGCATGACAGGCAGGGCTGGGATATAGAAATCACCTATTCTCAATTGGCAGAAGAACAGTTTTGGGGCATTGACGATTTGGTGCAGCGTGTTCAGCAAGCCAACAAAAACGGACTGCGCGTATTGGTCAGAGTTGAATACGATCAGGGTCAAAGTATTCCCCCGCCCGATGCTCAGGTTGCTTTAGATTCATACTTGCGTTATTTACGGCGATTGGCACGAGATGAACGGCTGGCGGATATTCATGGCTTTATCATCGGCAGTAATTTCAATACCGTTGGCGCAAATGCTCAATCACCAGAAAATCCGGTTACGCCAGAATGGTATGCACGGGTTTTCAACGGATATGGGGCTGACCCCACTATCCACAACAATGCCATTGAAGTTATCAGAAATGAAAACGAGCAAGCGCGAGTTATTGTTGGGCCAGTGAACCCCTGGAACAGTGACCAGACCGGAGAAGTCGCCTATCAAATTGACGTTCCCTGGCTCAACTACATGAATAGTGTCGTCATTTATATCAACACCGCCGCCAGCGCCAAAATTGAACGCGGAATCAGTGATACTGCGCCTGATGGAT
Organism: Ardenticatenales bacterium; assembly: GCA_020634515.1. Classification (NCBI taxonomy): domain Bacteria; kingdom Bacillati; phylum Chloroflexota; class Ardenticatenia; order Ardenticatenales; species Ardenticatenales bacterium. The sequence goes on from JACKBL010000007.1 coordinate 216,486, forward strand.
ATGCCGTTCAGGCATTTGGCCGTGTAGATGCACCAGAATTATCTCCTGAACAACGAGCGCAGGAACCGTTCATCGATCTGCGTCGAGACGAATGGGGAGAGGCGCAGGCAGGTTTTCGCGTCTATCAGGATTGGCTGGATATTATCAACCAGTATGAGTACACGTCTGGAAAACCTGTGTACATTAACGCCAGCAATACATTCGACAGTGAAAAAGGACGCTTTCCCGCCGAAAATTATCCCGAAGACTGGTTAAGCAATGCCTTAGAAGCCATTAACCAAGAGCCGCAAATTAGGATGCTCGGTTGGTTTATGGATGGATTCCCCCATGATGAACAGTGGGCCATGTTTAGTTTAACCACTCCCCGCGGATTACTCATTGAAGCATCACAAGAGTTTGATGCCCTACTGTTAGAAAAATGAGGTGAGAGACCGGGGAATTTACGTTTCCCTGCCGAATGCCGCGCTCACCTTGCCCCGTGCCGGCAGGTCGGGGTCGGGTGCAGGCATTGTTCGGCGGCGGTAGCCGCCCGCCTGCGCCAGAGGGAGCGCGACGTTCGGTCGGCGGCGTCAGCGTCCGACCGAAAGTTGACATCAAGCGCACTACAATCAATACGCCAAGCCTTTCAACTGGAAGTTTGGTCGTGATGAGCTTAACGCTTGGCTCAAGAAACTAAAGTCGAAGAATTTATGAAATCGTGTACTAATTACAGTTTGCTTCTCAAAATCAAGGGACAACTCAACAATTGTCCCTTGATTTTGCTCTGGCATATTGATGTTGAACAAATAAAGGATAGGAACAGGGTTTTTTCGCTCATCGCTTTGCTTCTGAGTGACAGCCGTTCTTCCCTGTAGCAACATAAACTCGCTAGACTAAGATTCAGGCAGTTTAGCTTTTGCCTTATGCAGAACCCCTTGCAACCCATCTTGCCACTGGTCGGCGTGACTTAGTTGCTTTCCCAACATGCTATTTTCCCCGCTTCGTTTCCGATTAAGGTAAGTTGGGTGGGGTTGGAGATACTGCTCGATATATATCCTCCAGCGCACTTTGTGCGCGATTCACAACGCCGTGTCACGGCGCACCCAAGCCTTGTTAGCCTGTCTACCGGGCATGAAAACTCATCCGATAGTGTTACATGAAAAGGCTTAAGTTCTCGGCGAGTATGTTACGAACAAAATCCCGCAATTCTGTTTCATCATATTCATACTCGGAACGAAAATCAGCATCAGGGTTGAATACGTCACATGCTGTAAATACTCTGGATAATACACTTTCTAACTCAGGCTGTTCTTGTTGAGGATATGATTTGCTGTCGCGATCTTTCCTCATCATCCGAAAAAACTCTTTTTCAAACTCAACACCGCTGATGCGTGCATTGATAAACTCATCCATCAACTGATGGTATTTGTATCGGTTTTTCCAATAACTCATCGCACATTGCCGTTGGTCAACAAATTAGTTGTCTGACTTGGAAATAATTTCCACCCACTAATAAATTCATTTGTAGTTGCATCCACTATCACGTTTAGCCCTGTAGACGGGTCGTAGTAATGGATAACGTTCTGTGTTCCCCGATATGTCCCTACAATTTGTTGTGTACCTGGACTTTGAATATGCGTCTCAAGAGCATTTTGAAACGCTTGAGCATTTTGCGGGTTGTAGTTTCCTGGCACACCAAAGTCTGACGCATGCTTGAATTTGCTCTGCAATTGTCTTGCATTAAAACCCACGCCACAATTGGCATTGTGAACGAGAATGCCAGGGTCATTTTCATCTGCAAAAACGTAATAGTTGTGAACATGCTCTACCGTCAGGTTATACATCTCCATGGTTTCAGATAATGGTTGGATATCCATGACAACTGCGCCCGCTCCATTATCTGTTTTTAGGGCCATACCTGGTTCAAGTTGCTCCATTGGGATGTATCCGTCTTTTTCCACGACAAAGAAAGGGTGTTCTTCTGAGCCAGTAATGATCCCCGTTTTCCCACATGAATTGTATTTGACGGTTAGAGCTAACACGTCATCCTCATGGACATTGACGTGAGTTTCAGTTACCCGCGCAAACACATTCCCCGTATCGCTCACTACAAACCGCTGATTCTCTACATCCAGCTCCCATGTCCAGACCTTGCCCTGAAAGACAACTTCGCTATCGGGCTGGACATGCTTCAACAACCAATGACCTTTTTGTTGATTCGTGGAACTTCGGAACAGAAAGACAACATCATCCGGCTTTGGCATCCGCCAGTTATCCGGGTCAAAGGCTTGGTCTGTTTCCGCTAATTTGGTGATGTCAATTTCTGGTTTCAAAAACAGAGAACCGTTTTCAGGTGTGGTGGCATAGAGATAATCGCCAACGATAAACTCCATGTCTGGCCCCACATCCCCATACGTCATTGGCTCCCATTGTCCATTACGACGATTGTAGATTTGAACGGCCGTTTCCTCCGTCCAATCATTCGGGCCTGGAATACCTGCATATTGGCTTGTGGATGCTTGCGTCGTTTGAGGTGAACGGAGCGCAAACCCGCCAACGACCAAACTGGTTAAAGCCAAGGCAATGATTAGGTAAACTAAACGGGCTGATCCCTTTTTGGCTTTTCCTTTGCGACTGCTACGATGTTTATAACTGGTTGAACTCATTCAAACTTCTCCTTGATGTGATTTTGCCCACCACGTTGAGTAGGCTAACGAATAAGGATTCATACGGCGCGACCAAAAGGAGCCTTCAAGGAATAGCGGGTAAGCCGCTGTATGAATCCTGTTGAACGAAGCCGGTGGGGAGAGGGAGTCAGTTGTCTATTTGGCATTTGATTTAGCCGGTGGCCGTAATGAGATGACACCTGGCGCTCCTACATGGTAATTGTTACGACCAGACGCACAGCATGAAGTGCTGATGACAACAGCCCTGATAGTCGAAGGGCCTATTGCGTTGAAAAGCCTGCCCTGAGCAAGGTCGAAGGGGCGCACGACGGGTTCGGAAGTGGCGGTGGGGCAGGTGACGGCCCCGCCGACCATAATTAGACGGTGATTGGAGAACGCGACTTCATACCCGGAATTCAATCACTATTAAAAATCATCTGCTCAATTTCACTGAGAACTTCGCTGAGATCGGGAACTTGAGCAGGCTCAACAGCAGAACCAACATGCTTATGGTGAGGATAAATCAAGATGTTGGGATAATGTGGCGCATTATCGTAACGGAAGATGACCTCGGCCGATTCATTTTGATAATGGTAGACATAACGCAACTTCAAAATCTGTTCATTGCGGAAGATGATAACCTCATCAAATTCAAGCAACGACCCATCGTGAAACTTTAGCCGCCCTTCAACAATGCCTTGACGACCTGGCAACTCATCAAAATCCAAACGCTCAATTTCGACATATCCACGAGAGAGAATTGTATCATAGAGCCGATGCAGGTACCGATTTAGCATCAGACGGTCACAGGCGCTTTGGCTAACTGACTGTCAATTTCTTGTCTGGCTTCAAGATATAACTCATATCGCCCCGCCCACTTAATGAAGGGTAAATCGTCGCCCATTTCACCACGCATAAAACGAGCATAAAAAACATCTGTTGCCATGTGAAATTTCTCTTCAAAAGAAACTAATTCCCGCAGCAGGCGAAATATGTAATCCATTGTTGAACTTCGTGTTTCCGTTTGCTCCAGCAATGCTTTGAACTCGGCAAGAGTGAGCAGATTATCTTTTGTAATCGTTATTTTTGCCATTAGCTGATCCTTGTTTGCGTAATTGCCTCAGTCATCTAATTCTAATTCATCCTTCATCAAAATATCAATACTCACTTTGCCATCAAGGGATGAATAAACACAAATGCGCGAATACTTGACCTCAACAAATGAAGGTATACCTGCTTTGATACGCGCTTGATTTTTAGAAGGTGACTTGCTCAAATTGACCTCCGCTGAGACTAAGGTTAGCCGTCTAACCGATAAAGCCCCTTCGGCTGCGCCCAGGGCAGGCTGAAGTGAAGCATCCCAGAGGCGTCGGGGTGCTTCGCTGCGCTCAGAATGACAAGACCCCAGCAAATCTTGAAGAGCCATTATTGGTTATCTCCCTGATCACAGCATGTGTCCCCGATAATCAAGTCGCCGTCTTCCGTGTGGATCAGGCGCAGGTGGCCGCCGTAGGCGTCCCGCAAATGCGTCGGCGTGAGGACGTCGGCGGCCTGGCCGAAACCGACCAGGTGGTGCTGCAACAGCATGAGGCGGTCAAAGCGGGCGGCGGCCAGTTCCAGGTCGTGCGTGGCGACCATGACGGTGACGCGCCGCTGCCGCAGTTCGTCCAGGATGTCGAAGATGTCGTCCTGGGAGGTCACGTCCAGGCCGGTGAGCGGTTCGTCCATGAGCATTAGCTCCGCTTCCTGGGCCAGGGCGCGGGCGATGAAGACGCGCTGCTGCTGCCCGCCAGAAAGCTCGCCAATTTGTCGCTGGGCGAAGTCGCGCATGCCGACGACGGTCAGGCATTGGTGGACGTAGGCCCAGTCGGCGGCTCTGGGGCGGCGAAACAGGCCAATCTGCCCGATGCGGCCCATCATGACGACGTCGGCGACGTTGACGGGGAACTGCCAGTCAACCTGGGTGCGCTGCGGCACGTAGGCGATGCAGATGTGGTGGCCGGGGCCGGAACCGGCGATGGTGACGCTGCCGTGGGTGGGTTTGAGAATGCCGGCAATCACCCGAAACAAAGTACTCTTCCCCGCTCCATTTGGCCCGACAACGGCCACCCGTTCGCCCACGTTCAAGGCAAATGACACGTCCGCCAGCGCCGCTTTGCCATTGTAGGCGTAGGTCACGTGATCGACCTGTAGCAGCGGCATATCTGGATGGTGAACGGTTTTGCGGGACCGCCCTTCGCCTCGTGTTGTCATGGTGTTGCTCAGGGTTGCAGTGTCCGCACGATTTGGGTCACGTCGTAGCGCATGAAGTCGAGGTAAGTGCCGGCATTCCCCTCCCCATCGCTCAGTGATCCCGTATAAATCGGCACAAGTTGAATGCCCGTATCGGCGGCGATTTGCGCCGCCACGTTGCTGTTCACCGTCACGTTCACGAAGATGGCACGGACATCGCGCGCGCCGATGGCCGTTTGCAGCGCCGCCAGCTCTTGCGCCGAGGGCGCGGCGGCGGTGCTGAAAGCGGGGATGACCGCGCCCGCCAGTTGGAAGCCATAGCGATGGATGAAGTAGCCCAGCGCGTCATGATCCGTGACGATCACGCGCTGCGCCGCCGGAATCAGGGCTACCTGCGTGTCTATCCACGCATCCAGTTCCCGCAATTGCCGCTCGTAGGCGGCGGCATTCTGCTGGTAGACGTCCGCGTGCGCCGCGTCCATGCCGGAGAGCGCCGCCGCCACGTTTTGCGTCCAGATAATCACGTTTTGCGGGTCAAACCAGACGTGCGGGTCGGTTTCACCGTGATCGTGATCCGCCGCCGCCTCCTGATGCGTTTCGTCGGCCAGGGTCAGCGGCGTGATGCCGTCGGAAACGACGACGACGCGCGCCTGTCCGCCGGCATTGGCGATCAGGTCATCCAGAAACGCCTCGAAGCCGAGGCCATTGACAAAAACGAGATCCGCCCTGGCGACGGCGGAAATGTCCTGGGGAACGGGCTGGTAGTTGTGCGGATCGCTGCCGATGGGCATGAGGGTGGTCAGGTTGATGGCGTCGCCCCCCACCTGGCGCACCACGTCGGCGACGAGGGTGCTGGTGGCGACGACGTTGAGCGTGTCCGGGTTTGTAGCGGGTTGCGGCGCGCGGCAGGCGGGCAGGGTGAGCAGAAGGATTAGCAGAAGTGGAATGAGGCGAGCGGAACCAGGGGGGTGAATGTGCGTTTGCATGGATTTGTGTTGCTATTGGGTGGGTGTGGTCAGGTGGATGGCCGGCATTCGGGGCAGAGGCCGAAGAATTGCAGCCAATGGGTGTGGATGTCGTAGCCGCTTTCCTGGCTGACGAGGCGCATGAGGGGTTCCAGGTCGTCGCCGTGGAAGTATTGGGTACGCTGGCAATGCCGGCATATCAACAAATGTTGATGCCCTTCTACCGCCGCCACATACGCATGGCAGCCATCCGGCTGATGCACCCGTTCAATCAGCCCCGCATCCTCCAGCTTGTCTAGCGAACGGTAAACGGTCGTCAGGCCAATGCGCGCATACGTCCGGCGCGCCAGGTCATACACATCCGTGGGCGTCAACGCCCGCTCTGCCGCCGTCAGCACCTCGACCACGGCCCGCAGCGGGCGGGTCACACGGAACCCCGCGCTGTTCAACACCTGCAACCACTCCTGCGTCATCGTCATCCGACACACACCTGAAATTGAAAACCATTTTCAATTAGACGAATTGTAGCATGGTTTGTGAACAGGGCAAACGGTGGCGAGCGGCGAGCACCACCACCAACCACCAACTCTCCACGACTTGCCCATCTCCTCGAATTAGGTACAGTTAACCCGGGTGACGATGAATGCGAAGAGTTCCTGGTTGGCCGCGCGCGATTTTGCATGTAGACATGGATGCGTTTTACGTGAACGTGCATCTGCTGGACCACCCGGAGGATGCCGGCATTCCCCTCGTCGTCGGGGGGCGGCCGCATCAGCGCGGTGTCGTTGCCTCCGCCAGCTACGAAGCGCGCGCCTTTGGCGTCCGCTCTGCCATGCCCACCGGCCAGGCGCTCCAGCTTTGCCCCGAACTGAAAATCGTGGGCGTCAATCGCCAGCGGGTGCGCGACTGCTCCGCCCAGATCATGGCGATCCTGGCGGAATATGGCCCCCTGGAGCAAATGAGCGTGGATGAGGCGTACATTGATCTCAGCCAGCAGCCCACGCCCGTGCGCCTGTGCGAATCTATCCGCCAGCGCGTGAAGGGGGAAACGGGATTGCCGGCATCCGTCGGCCTGGCAACCAGCAAACTCGTGGCAAAAGTCGCCTCCGACCAGAACAAACCGGAAGGCCGCACCATCGTCCTCCCCGGCGGCGAAGCCGCCTTCCTGGCCCCACTGCCCGCGCGCGTCATCTGGGGCATTGGCCCGCGCACCGCCGAGCGGCTGGCGCAACTGGCGATTCACACCTGCGGCGACCTGGCCGGAGCCGATCTGGACCTGCTGCGCGCCGCCGTCGGTCGCCACGCGGAAGAACTCCAGGCGCGCGCCCGCGGCATGGACCAGCGCGCCGTCATCCCCGACCGCGGTCCGGCCAAATCCATCAGCGCCGAACGCACCTTTGACCAGGACGTGCGCAGCGCGGCGGTGCTGCAAGAGCAGCTTGCCCTGATGTGCGCGCAGGTGGGCGCGTCGCTGCGCGCCGAAAACCTGGTGGCCCATACCGTGGTGGTGAAGTTCCGCTGGGATGATTTTACAACTTTCACGCGGCAGAAGACGGTTTCTGCCGGCATTTCCACCGACGACGATCTCCTGCGCCTGGCCCACGCCATCTGGCAAGAACATTGGCCCCCCGGCCAACCCACCCGCCTCCTCGGTGTCGCCGCCGCCAAACTGGCCGCGCCCGCCATGCAGCAGCTAACGTTCAATTTCGACAGCGAATCGTGACACAAACCACAACGCCCTCACCCCGCACTGGAGCAACCAACATGCACGTATCAGACACCCCCTTCCTGCCAGTCGCCCGCGAACTGGCCCGCGAATTTGCCGCCCGCGCCGACGAAGCCGACCGCGCCGGACGCCTGCCGCCGCAGGATGTCGCGGCGCTGCGCCGTTCCGGCTATCTCACGCTGAGCATTCCTCGGGAACAGGGAGGGCAGGGGCTTTCACTGGCGGACTGCCTGGCGGCGCAGCTTGAACTCGCCCAGGGCAGCCCCTCGACCGCGCTGGTTGCCGGCATGCAAATGCACGTCTTTGGTCACGAACGAGAAGTACGCGCCTGGCGCGAAGCTGATTTCGCCAACTTCTGTCGCCTTGCCGTCCACGAAGGCGCGTTGTTCAACTCCGTCGCCAGCGAACCGGCGCTGGGCAGCCCCTCGCGCGGCGGCTCCTTCCAGACCCACGCCGACCCCACCCCCGACGGCGCCAACTGGATCGTCAACGGCCACAAAACCTGGACCACCGGTGGCCGCCACCTTACGCACATGCTCGTCCGTCTCAGCCTCCAGGGCAGCAACGGCGTCATGCTCATCCCGCAAGGGCTGCCCGGCATCGAATGGCGCGAAACCTGGAGCGAATCGCTCAGCCTGCGCGCCAGCGACAGCCACGACCTCCTCCTGCACGACGTGGTTGTGCCCTACGGCAACCTGATCGAATCCAGCCATCGTTCCCGCCCCAACGTCTGGTTCCCCCTCGTTATGTCCGCCATCTACCTGGGTGCGGCCCTGGCGGCGCGCCACACCGTGATCCAGTTTGCCCTGGAGCGCGTGCCCACGGCTTTGGGCAAACCCATTGCCACGCTGCCCAAAATCCAGCGCCAGATCGGCGACATGGACCTCTCATTGCAGGCGGCGCGGGCGCTTTTGTTTGAAGTGGCGGAGGAATGGCGCGGGCGGGATGAGGATAGGGCGGCCATGATGCCGCGCATCGCCGCCGCCAAGCTGATGGTCAACGAAATGGCGAACAAAGCCACGGAGAAGGCGCTGCAAATCGCCGGCGGAACCAGCATCACCCGCGCGCTGCCCCTGGAGCGTTACTTCCGCGACGTGCGCGCCGGCTCCATGCAACCCCCGTCGGGGGATACGGCACTGGAGATGATTGGCCGCGCGGCCATTGGCCCCCTCCCCGAAATGTAAGGTCGGCGCGTGCGCCGCGCAACAGGCGGCTTAATCCACGCCGCCGAGCGACTCCAACCCGCGCTGCCCGACGCGCCCCGTTTCCCGCGCCCAGCCGATGACGTCAATGCGCAGCAGCACGACTACCGCCGCCATCAATCCGACCGTCTCCAGTGCGAAGATCAACCCGTAGCTGAACCCCGGCTGGCCCGTGATGGCCAGGAAAGCATCGCGCAGCAATCCCCCCAGGAACGTGCCGCTCCCTTTGCATAACAACTCCACCACGGTCCACATGCCCAGATAAGCGCCTGCCTCGCGCGTCGTGGTCATCACGGCCATCAGGTTGAGGCCGCCAAATGTATACACGCCAAATCCCGCGCCAAAGAGAGCCAGCGCCACCTCCACCAGATGGACTTGCGTCGTCAGGGCGGCGACGGCCAGCAGGCCCATGCCTATCACCATCACCACGAGTCCGCCGAGGGCGATGTTCGTTTGCCGTTCGGGGGCGCGCTTGCGCCAGATAATGGCGCTGCCCACCAGGGTGATCACCGTCATGCCCAACCAGACGCGATTAAAATCGGTGGCGCGTCCCACGCTCAATCCAAAGACATCCCGCCCATACGCTTCCAAAATGGCGTCCTGTGTCCAGGCGGCCAGTGTCGCCAGGCCAAAAAAGATAAGGAAGCGGCGCGTGCGTGTGTCCTGCCACACTTTCTTGAAGGTGATGGTGAAGTTGCCATGACCGGCTGAGGGCGTTGTGGTCGGCTCCGATTGCCGCCGTTCGACGCCCACAATGGCAAAAAACCAGAAAAACGCGCCGATGAGGGCGGTCCCCAGCACCATTTGCTCAAAGACCGCCAGATCGAAGGTTTCCATCCAGCGGCTGTAAATGATGGCGGAAATGGGGAAGAAGACGATGAGGACGGTCTGCACGATGCTGATGGCCAGCCCTTGTTTTTCCAGGGGCGCGGTGTCCCGCACCAGGGCGAGGTAGGTGCTGCCGCTGAGGAGCGTGCCCATGCCGTAGATGAGAAAGCAGAGCGTCGCCAGCACCCAGCCCAACGGGTCGCCCGGCTGGGCGGCGAAGCGGCTCATACTCAGCCCCAACAGGGGTAGCGCAAAGACGATCATCAGCCGCCCCAACCAGATGTAGGGCGTGCGGCGCAGCCCCCACAAGGGGCGGGAGTCGGAGCGGAACCCGGCCCAGATGCTCAGGGGGGAGAGAAAATAGCGCAGGGCCAGCAGCAAGCCCACGCTCCAGGCGGGGGCGCGGAAGTCGGCGATCATCACCTGGTTCCACACGCTGGCAACGAGGATGTCCACCATGGCGGAGCCAATGTGGAAGCTGCTGAGACGAAGGATGAGGGGCAGGCTAAAACGTTGGTTCATGTGTTTGAGAGTTTGCGAGTGGCGAGTGTGTGGCGAGTTTGCGAGTGGCGAGTGTGTGGTGAGTTTGCGAGTGGCGAGTGTGTGGTGAGTTTGCGAGTGGCGAGTGTGCGAGTTTGCGAGTGGCGGGTCTGCGGGTGGGCGGGTTGGACCTGCTACTCGCCACCTGCCCCTCGCCTCTTGCCCCTCTCTACTCGCCACTTGCCCCTCGCCCCTTGCTACGCCCCACTTGCCACTCGCCACTCTCTACGATAATGTGCGCGCCGTGGGGGTGGACCCAGCCAAATTGGTGGTGGTGGTGTGTCTGTTGTTGCCAGTAGTCGGCGGTCCAGGCGCACCAGCCAAAGGCGGGCGGTTCGATGGGCGGCGGTGGGGGTTCCCATTGCAGCCAGAGGACGGGGTGGGGTTGGTCACCGGCCCAATCGCCGATGATTTGGCGCAGGGATGCCCCTTTGTCCGACAGGTAGGTGGTCATGTAGGTGTTGTAGAGGACGACGGGGTGGTGTGGGTGGCGGGCGGTGATGTGTGTGGCGAGGAAGTGGGGGAGTTGTGCCGGCATTTCCAAACTCTCCAACCGGAAATCGCCCCCAAACGCCTGCCGCGCCGCAATTCCCTCTTGCAGCCGCTGCAGGCGGGGCACATGGTCCGCCCACACAAACGACATTAACCGCAGTTCGTCGGCGCGCGAACGCAGGTGGAAAGGGTGCATATCCCCTCCCAGGCGGCTGAGAATACGCGGCAGTGGCGGCAGATTAAGCCCTGGATGCAGCCATCCCGAGGACGAACCTTCAACCTGTACCCGAAACTGCTCAGGTTCACCCGCGCCTAAATCCAGCAGCGGCGCGCCGCTTTGCGCGTTCACCAGGCGGAAATGCCGCCTGTCCGCCAGCAGATTAAGCCCGGCGCTGGCCCCCAGGTCTACCAGATGCACCGCCTCCCAGCCCGTCAGGCGCAGCGGCAGCAACCAGGCGAGACCGCGTCCCGTTTCATTCGTTTGCACATTGGCGGTCTGGATGAAGGCGGCCAGCGTCTCTTGGCGCGCCAGGATCACCTGGCGTAGCGCGTCGGCGAAGCCAGGGGCGTCTATGTTGCCGCCCGCCGTGGGATAAAAGCGGGCCAGGGGGAGCGCGGCGGGTTCTTGCGCCAGCACATCACGGTGCAGCCCCGCCGCCAGTGTGTTCGTGACCGAAAATGGGCTGCGACCCGCGCTGGCTTGTAGCAGCCACTGCGCCAGCGGGTCTTGCGCCGCGTCGTCCGCTTCCAGCCAGCCGGCAACCGTGCCAAAGTAACGGGCATAGAGGGGGGCATAATCCGTGGCGAATCGTTCCTGGTCGCGGAATTTGCGGGCTAGTTCGGTAAGCATCATATTTGTCGCAGGATGTGGGTGACGATGGTGGCCCCACTGCCGCCGATGTTTTGCGTCATGGCGATGCGTGGATTGTCCAGTTGGGCCGCGCCGGCCTGACCGCGAAGCTGGAGCGTGGCCTCCGCCAGTTGGTACAGCCCCGTTGCGCCCACGGGATGGCCGCGTGCCTTGAGGCCGCCGAGGGTGCTGATGGGGATGCGGCCATCGGGGAAGATGTCCCCCTCTTGCGCCAGGCGCACGCCCTGCCCCGGTTCGGCGAAGCCGCACGCTTCTAGCGAGAGCGCGGCCATGATGCTGAAGGCGTCGTGCAGTTCGAAGAGGTCTACGTCGGCGGGGGTGATGCCGGCATCCGCGTAAGCGCGACGAGCCGATTGTTCCGCCGCCAGCAGCCACAACGGGTCTTCGCGGTCATGAATGGCGACCGTGTCCGTGGCCATCGCCGAACCGACCACGCGCACCGCTTGCGGCGCGTTGGTCGCGGGAACCAGCAGCAGCGCCGCCGCCCCATCCCCGATGGGAGAAGCGTCATAGAGCGTGATGGGGTCGGCTACGACGCGCCCATTTTCGTAGGTGCGGCGCGTAATCGGTTCCTGGAAGAGGGCGTTGGGGTTTTTGGCCCCGTTGGCGTGGGCGTTGAGGGCAAAGGGGGCGAAATCGCTGTGCTGGTAGCCGTACTGGTACATGTAGCGGCGCATGATCAGGGCATTGAGGCCGACGAAGGTAACGCCCTGGGAGACTTCAAAGTCGGCGTCGGCGGCGGTCGTCAGGGCGGCGGTTGTCTCTTTGCCTTTGGTCTCTGTCATTTTTTCCACGCCGACGACGAGGACGGCGTCCATTTCGCCACTGGCGACGCCGATGATGCCCTGGCGCATGGCGGAGCCGGCGGAGCCACAGGCGGCTTCGACTTTCACGGCTTCCACGCCGCGCTGCCCCATGCGTTCGGCAATGAGCGCGCCCAGGTGTCGTTGTTGGTTGAGGGTTCCACTGGTCATGTTGCCGACGAAAAGGGCGTCTATGTGGGAAATGCCGGCATCTTCCAACGCCGCCCGCCCCGCCGCCACAGCCAGGTGATGCAGAGCCAGGTCCCAATGTTCGCGCACGGGAACCTGCCCCACGCCGAGAATGGCAACTTCACGCATAATCATTCTCCATGGTGTGTTGTTTGGGCAAAATCATGATGGCATTATGGGGCGGCTTTTTTGTCAAAACCTATCAGAAACGTTTTGGCATAGCAAATGGCGGTTTGTGGGGAGAGGGCGCGGCATGCGGAATGCCGGCACGCCGCGCCGGTTAGCATCAAGAGCGGCGGTAGCTGCGTTTTTTCTTCTTGTTTTGCTGCGCCATGCGCGACACAAAAGCCGCGGCCGTTTTCTCGTCCGCACCCGTGAGGCCACGCACGCGCCTGGTGGCATCTTGCGTGTTCCCTGCCTTGACGAGGTCGGCAATTTCCTGCTTGACCCCGCTGGGGAGGATGATACGGTTGGTTTGCGGATTGATCGGGTAGGGCGGTTCGTCGTCGCTTTTGACGCTGCCGATGAGTTTGGAGAAAAATGAGGTGAGCTTATTTGCCATTTGTGCGCGATTACCTTTTGTCGTCGTAATGACTGGCCTATTGCCGGAGCCTGTCGCGGCCTCCATAAGGCTGCGACAGGTTCAGTCGGCGAGAGGGTTTGTCGTTATGTTAAGTACATGATTGATCTTGATAGGGAAGGCAGGTACCTTCTCGATATTTCGGGGAAACCGCAGCCTGAGCTTGTCGAAGGCCGTTGGTTTCGACAGGCTCAACCAACTTTGCCCTACTTTATTGAGAAGATACGAAGGCAGTGACTAATCCGCCAGGTCGTCGGCGATTTCCAGTTCGTCTTCGGTGACGGCGGTGGTGGGACGCGGGCGGGAGACGGCAACGGGCGTGGTCCAATGTTGCGCGGCGGCGCGGGTGTTGTAGACGCCCAGTTGGCGGAAGAGGAAGGAAAACTGGTCTTCCAACGCCTGGCTGATGCGGTCCATGGCCGCGGTCTCCAAATCCCACATCATTTGCTTGAGGGGACCAATCGCCTTCTTGCGCGTCGAGTAGAGGAACTGTTCCTCGGTTTGCCCGGACTTCCACTCATTTTTGAGGTTGCTGAGGACGTAGTTGTAGGCGGTGTCTACAAAGAATTGGGGGGCCAGGTCGAAGAACATGTTTTGGAAGTTGGTCGCCAGGTGAATTTCCAGCGTGCCGATCTGGGGGAATTTGTTGAAGGCTTCCGGTGGCAGCGTGGAAGCGCCGTGCTGCACCGCTCCCCCCGTGCCATATTCCGTGCGCGCCAGGCGTCCCAGTTCGCGTAGCGTGTCGAAGTCTACTTTCACGTCGGCCAGTGTGCCATCAGGGAGGACGACGCCGCCGTGGCTGGTTCCCGTCTGTACGGAAATCTTGGAAATGCCGGCCATGTTTGCCGGCAATGCCCGTAAATATCCATCCATAAAGGCGCGCAGTTCGGCGGGGTTGGAGTTGTGGCCGCCCACTTCGCCGATTTCGCCGCCAAGAGAAACGGTTACGCCTTCCGGTTGCAGTGAGCGCGCATAGGCGGTAAGCTCAGCGCAGACCTCGTAGTTGAGTCGTTGTTGTTCGTCCAGCGTCTCCGGTTCCAGGTCAACCAGGGTGGAGGTGTCAATGTCGATGTTGTAGAAGCCGGCGGTCATGGCTTCCGCTATCAAATCTTTTACCGCCTGCACTTCCTTGTCTCGATTGGCGGCGAAATTCTTTGCCGAAATCTGGAAATGGTCCCCCTGGATGAATACGGGACCGCGGAAGCCTTCGCGGATGGCCGCGCCCAGGATACAACTGACGTATTCGGCGGGGCGCTGATCCGTGTAACCCATTTCTGAGCGGGCGATTTCGAAGATGAAGGTCCCCACGTCCTGGCTGTTGGCGGCGCGGAATACGGCGCGCGAGGTGTAGTAGTTGGCGGCGCGGACGTTGACGGCGGGGACGGTGAAGTTTGCCGGCAAATGCCCGTGCCCCACCGCCATATAAATCTCGTGAATGGAGGCGGGGAATATGTCTACGGCCTGGGCAATGTGCCAGATGAGCCAGCGAGCGGTATCGCGCACCAGCCCGTCGCCAAATACAGCCGTGTAGACCAGGTCATCCATTATTGCCGGCAATCCTGCTTCATTCACGACCGTCACCTGATCGCCCGTTACGTTGACAATGCCAACCAGAGCGTCGAGCATCTCTTTTTCTTTGCTAAATTTCATTGCATTTTCTCCTGCGAAAATAATCTTCCCGGAAGCTTGGTCACGGATGATGGCCCTGGGTAACAGCTTCCGGGAAGATGTCTTCATTTATGGGGAACTCCTCTGAAGATGACCTTCCCGGAAGCTTGGTCACGGATGATGGCCCTGGGTAACAGCTTCCGGGAAGATGTCTTCATTTATGGGGAACTCCTCTGAAGATGACCTTCCCGGAAGCTTGGTCACGGATGATGGCCCTGGGTAACAGCTTCCGGGAAGATGTCCTCATTCATGGGGAATTCCTCTGAAGATGACCTTCCCGGAAGCTTGGTCACGGATGATGGCCCTGGGTAACGGCTTCCGGGAAGATGTCTTCATTTATGGGGAACTCCTACAAAAAGGGTTGGCTGCCGCGTTGCAACCACACTCTTGCGGGCGGGCACGTCGGCGTGTCTTTTGCGACAACGGAAATAGCCTGGGAAGAATCTGGCGGCGGCCAAATGGTTTGCGCTACCAATAGTTCAATTATAATCGGTTCAGGGGGGAAAGTCATGTGAGGTATGAGGTATGAGGTATGAGGTATGAGGTATGAGGTATGAGGTATGAGGTATGAGGTGTGAGGTATGAGGTGTGAGGTATGAGGTGTGAGGTATGAGGTATGAGGTATGAGGTATGAGGTGTGAGGTATGTATCAGCGGATTGTGATTAAGTTGGGAACGAGTGTGTTGACGGGAGGGACGCCGCGGTTGGATCGGGCGCATATGGTGGAGTTGGTGCGCCAGTGCGCGGCGCTGCACGCGGCGGGGCGGGAGGTGATTATTTGTACGTCGGGGGCGATTGCGGCGGGGCGAGAGCGGTTGGGGTTTCCGGAAATGCCGGCAACCGTCACCACCAAACAACTCTTCGCCGCCGTGGGACAAAGCCGCCTCATGCTCGTGTGGGAGCGGCTCTTTGAGCTGTTTAACCTGCATGTGGGCCAGATGCTGCTCACCCGTGCCGACGTGGAAAGCCGCCGCCGCTTCCTCAACGCCCGCGACATGCTGCTGGCGCTGCTGCAAAACCGGATCGTGCCCATTATCAATGAAAACGACGCCGTGGCTACGGAGGAAATCAAGGTCGGGGACAATGACAATCTCTCAGCGCTGGTGACGATCCTGGCGGATGCCGACCTGCTGATGTTGCTCACGGATCAGCCGGGCCTGTTCACCGCCGACCCGCGCCTGCATCCCGACGCGGCGCTCATTCCCGAAGTGCGCGATATTGATGCATCGTTGCGGGCTTTGGCCGGCAACAGCCGCGGCGGCCTGGGCGTGGGGGGCATGGCCACAAAGCTGCAAGCGGCGGATGTGGCGCGACGGTCGGGGGCGGATGTGGTGATCGCCGCCGGGCGCGCCGCCAACGTGATCTCGCGGATTGCCGCGGGGGAGGCGGTGGGCACGCGCTTTCCCGCGCTGGAAACGCCGTTGGAGTCGCGGAAACGGTGGATTTTGGCCGGGCCAATGCCGGCAGGCTGCGTGATCATCGATGCGGGCGCGGCGCGGGCTTTGCGGGTAGGTGGGAGGAGTTTGCTTCCTGCCGGCATTCTCTCCGTTGAGGGCGACTTTGAACGCGGCGACACCATCACCATCCTCACCGCCGATCGCGCCCCCCTCGGTCGCGCCATCATCCGCTACGCCAGCGCCGACGTAGCCCGTATTGTCGGTTGCCACTCCGACCAGATCGTCACCCGCCTCGGCTACACCTATGGTCCAGTTGTCGTGCATCGTAACGATTTGATACTATTGTGATGCCTTGCGCCGGCGGCGAATAGCGTCGCCGATACAGCGCACCGTACCAGGAAAGGATGCTATGCCGCAAACATTCCACTGCCCTGCCTGCCAGGCACCCCTCGACTACGACGGCGCAAGCATTATCGTGCGCTGTTCCTATTGCAACAGTTCCGTCATTGTCCCCGAGGAACTGCGCCCGCACGTGGGCGGAACCGCGCCCGCGGAAATGGGCGACATGGTTGCCGCCGTGCGCGAAATCACGGCCCTGGTTCGCGGCGACAAAAAAATCGCCGCCATCAAACTGTATCGGGAAACCTTCAACGTGGGGCTGGCGGAGGCCAAAGCCGCCGTAGAGCAGTTGGCGCAAGGCAAGAGCGCCGCTTTTGGCCGGGCGACCGTCGTGGCGCCGCCGGATACCGACGCCGTGCTGCGCGACGTGCGCGCCCACCTGGCGGGCGGGCGCAAAATCGAAGCGATCAAGGCGTACCGACAGGCATTTGACGTGGGGCTGGCGGAAGCGAAGGTCGCCGTGGAGCAAATTGAGCGCGGCGAGACCGTGACGCCATCCGCGCCCCACGATCAGGCGGCGGCGCTGGCCCGCATCATGTCGCTGTTCCAGGCGGGCAACCAGGAGGAGGCGATACGCCTCTACCGCCAGACGTTTGACGTTAGCCAGACAGGCGCGGCCAAAGCCGTGGAGATGCTGGGGCGTGGTGAGAGTCAGTTGGCGATTCAGGCGGCGCTGGCGGCGCTGCGCCCGACCGGCATCGCCAGCGACGATGCCGCCGAGGCTCCCGCGCGCGCGGTTCGTTCCCCCGCCAGTTGCGGCTGCTTTGCCTTCGCGCTTTTCATTCTGCTGGTGACGGTTGTCCCTCTTCTTTTGGGCCTGACCCGACCCGGCGCGCCCTTGTTTTCCCTCTGGCAGCGGGTCAATCCTACTTCTCCGGTGAGCCTGGTGCTCAGTTTTGGTGAGGAAGGGTTGGGGCAGGGGATGTTCTATGATGTCCGCAGTGTGGCTGTGGATGGGGATGGGCGCATTTATGCCGCCGATTATGGCAGCGGGCGTTTGCAGGTGTTCGATGAATCGGGCGGTTTTCAATCTTTGTGGTTGCTGGGTGAGGAGGCGTATATTGCCGGCATCAGCGCCAGCTACGACGGTCACCTATACATTGTGCGGCGTGGTCAACTTTTCGACTACCGGGGACCGGACGGGCAGATGTTAGCCGAGTTCCGCTATCCCGCCGACCGTTCCGCCTATTTTGACGACGTGGCCGTGACCGCCGAAGGTGGCATTTGGGCACTCAGCGACACGGCTGATTTGTTGGTGCGCTTCGACGGTCAGGGGCAGCCGCGGCAGACGATTGATCTGACGGAGGAACTGATTCCGCGACTGTCTGGCGTGGACCGGGTAGACGTAGACGGCGCGGGCAATCTCTACTTGTTGGGAACCACGAGCGACTTCCAGGGTTTCCACCAGCGCATTTTCAAACTATCCGCTACCGGGCAGTTTTTGGGGCAGTTCGGCGACAGCGGCGAGGGGGAAGGGCTGTTCGGTTCGACCAACGATTTGGTCGTCGATGGTCAGGGACGCATTTTTGTGGCGGATAGTTGGGTCGGCGTGCAGGTTTTCGACAACGCCGGGCGTTACTTGTATCAGTTTCCCGTTTCCGGCGTGGCTTTTGGGTTGGCCTTCGACCAGGCGGGTGCACTCTATGCGGCCAGCAACACAGAAATGATCTACAAGTACGAAATCCGCGAATGATGTACACGGGCGGGAAGGTTCGTCGTGCCGCGGGCGTACCGCGATGAATGAGAAGAATGTGCCGTAGCCCGATTTTCCCCAATCGGGCGGGCGATTGGGGAAAATCGTCCGTGACTATTCGCGTCTCCGAGTGATTGGACCAATTTTGTAGACATTGATAGGATTTGACCAGAGCAAATTGGTCCAATCTGGGCAGATGGCGTGTATGGTCACAATCGCCCTACATGACGGAGAATGAGCATGATAAACCTGGAAGAGATGGGGCGGGCGGCGCGTCAAGCCAGCCGGGCCATGATGAAGCTGAATACGGCGCGGAAAAACGCGGCGCTGTTGGCGATTGCGGATGAATTGGAGGCGAATGCGACCACGATCCTGGCACAAAACAGCCTGGATATTGCCGATGCGCGCGCGAGGGGGCTGAGTGAGGCGCTGGTGGACCGCCTGCTGCTGACGGAGAAGCGCGTTGCCGGCCTGGCCGCAGATGTGCGCGGCGTTGCCGGCCTGCCGGACCCCGTGGGTATGGAGATTTCGGGGCGGGTGTTGCCCAATGGCTTGCGCCTGAGCAAGCGGCGCATTCCCATTGGCGTGATTGGGGCGATTTATGAGGCGCGCCCCAATGTGACGATTGATATTGCCGCGTTGTGCCTGAAGACGAGTAACGCGGTGATTTTGCGTGGCGGCAGCGAGACGCAGCGCAGTAATATGGCGTTGGTGCGGGTGGTCCAGGCGGCGCTGGCGCGCAGTGGCGTGCCGTTGGGCGCGGTGCAGGTGGTTGGCGACCCGGATCGGCGGCATGTGGCGGCGCTGCTGCGTTTGAATCAGTATGTGGATATGATTATTCCGCGTGGTGGGGCCGGTTTGCATCAGTTGTGCAAGGAGCAGAGTACGATTCCGGTGATTACGGGGGGGATTGGTATTTGCCACATTTATGTGGATGAGAGCGCGGACCTGGCGCGGGCGGTGGATGTTGTGGAGAATGCGAAGGTGCAGCGGCCCAGTGTGTGTAATGCGTTGGATACGGTGTTGGTGAATCGGGGGGTGGCGGAGGCGTTTTTGCCGGCATTAGCCACCCGTCTTGCTCGCTCCAAAGTAGAACTGCGGGCGACCGACGACGCCCTCGCCATCTTGCGTGCCGGAGACCACGACGCCGTGGTCCTGCCCGCCGGTCCTGACGATTTCGACCAGGAGTGGTTGGCCCTCATCCTGGGCGTGAAACTGGTAGACGACCTGGACGAGGCCATCGCCCACATCCAACAGCACAGCACCGAACACTCCGACAGCATTCTCACGCAAAACTGGAACCACGCCAACCGCTTTGTCAACGAAATCAACTCCGCCGCCGTATACGTCAACGCCAGCACCCGCTTCACCGATGGCGGGCAATTCGGGCTGGGCGCGGAAGTTGCCGTGAGTACGGAAAAGCTGCACGCCCGCGGCCCCATGGGGCTGGAGGAACTGACCACCTACAAATGGATTGGCTTTGGCGACGGCCACATCCGGGAATGATTCCGCACCCGAAAGGTAACTCCGAAATGAACGAGAAAACAAACGCTTTGCTGGAAAAGGCCATCGCCATCGCCGTGCGGGCGCACGCGGGGCACGTGGACCGTTACGGACAGCCGTATATTTTGCACCCGCTGCACCTGATGATGCAGATGGATTCGCCGGCGGCGCGTATGGTGGCGGTGCTGCATGATGTGGTGGAGGACACGGAGGTGACGTTGGCTGACCTCCAGGCGGCGGGGTTCCCGGCGGAGGTTTTGGAGGCGGTGAGCCTGTTGACGCATGATCGGGAAAGGGTGTCTTATGAGGCGTATGTTGCCGGCATTAAGCCCCACCCCCTCGCGCGCAAAGTCAAACTGGCCGACCTGCAACACAACATGGACATCCGCCGCCTGCCCCACCTGGAACCAAAAGACCTGGAGCGGCTGCAAAAGTACCACCGCGCCTGGCTCACCCTCACCGAATAACCCCTCAGGCGGGATCAAGCAACTCAGCCCGTTTTTCCAGCGCCGCCAACTCCCCGTGCAGGCGCTCAATCTCCCCATCCAACTCCAGACGCACCTCATCCCACCAGTTCAATCCCGCATCCTCCAGTTGCCGCGCCTTGCGCCAGAGCCGTGCCGTGTTTTCCTCTCGCAGCGCCCGCGCCTGCTCCGCCACCTTCCGCCGGCGCCGTTTGCAGCTCAGCAGCAGCTTCCGCAGCCGGCGGATCTCCGCCGTTTCGCCGCCGCTCAACGCCGCCGCCACGTCCGGGTCCAATTCCCCCGCCAGATTGCGCAGCGCCTGCACATCCCCCCGCTCATAGGCCACGTTGACGGCGGCCATAATGCTGGTGCAGTAGGCACGCTCCACCGTATTGGCCGCCAGGTCAGGATGAAAACGGCGCGCCAACTGCCGGTAGAGCCGCTTTTCCGCTTCCTTATCATGCGGCGTAGGCGTGGGCAGCAATGGACCATCCCGCGCCGCCGTCAGGGTCTCCTCTTGCCAGAATGGATCGTCCGGGTCGTAGGGAATGCCTCGCTCCGCCGCCTGATGACGCAGTTCCAGGCGCGTCAGCAGCGCCTGCTTTTGCGCCTGCATTTCCAGCAGCACCTCGACCAGGTCGCCGATTTTCAGGCGGCAGTGCATCCGAAACGCATTGACCGCCGCCTGCTCGGCGGACAGGATGGCTTCGGCTTCTTGCAGCGCCCGCCGCGCCGTGTTCAATTCTTCCTGAAGCTGTTCCACTTGCTCGCGCAGGGGGATCGTGGGCGTGAGTTGACTCATCATTTCCTGTCGGGCGGTTGCATGGCGGTTGACCATGATTCGAGGATAAGTCTATCACAAAGCCATGAGGGGGACAGATTGACCGCGCCGCTTGTCGCAACCTTTCACCCATGTCTGCGTAGAGCCAATAGTTGCGGGAACAACCACAAACCCATGGGTGTTTTTGGCTTTTTGGGTTGTTGTTGGCAACTACTAACGCGCTCTGGCGATTGGCCCCATTTTACCAGAGAAAATTGGTCCAAGCTGGCTTAGGAACGGAAATTAAATAAGACAACGAAGTTGTTTCCTTACCGTTCCTTCAAACTGACGATGCCATTCCGTACTTTATTTCATCGTCAGTCCTTAGCAGTTACGTTGTTGTCAGGAGTCGGTGTCCGATTGGGAAAATCGGACGACAGGAAATGTTGCGATTCGCTAAATCGGACTACGAGGTGTTTTCGAAGGAGTTTTTTTCATGAAAGGCAAAATGATTCGTTCCAAAGATGACCGCATGATCCTTGGCGTCGCCGGCGGTCTCGGTAATTACTTCAACATCGATCCCGTCTTCATTCGCATTGGCTTTGTGCTGCTGACATTGGCTTCTCTGGGCAAGGGGGCGTTGCTTTATCTCCTCCTGGCCCTGGTTATGCCGGAAGAGGGCGCGCCGGTGGCCAAGGCGCAGCCGTTTGATGAGGAAGAAATCATCATCAACGACGCGGTCTGATACGACGCCGCGCCATCCTGATTGCCGCGTGAACACGACAAAGCAGTGTTTGTCTGGCGCGCGGTCCCCAAATAGCTGTTTACCTCTGGTTCTCTCCTGACAAAAGGCCAGAGCGACAGGCGGCGGTCACGTGATACCCTTCGCGTGGCCGCCGTTTCTTTTTCGTGGGAGCCTTACTCGCCAGAGGACGTGTAACGCTTTATAATCTGCCGCATGGCTTCCTTACTGCAAAAACTCAACACCCTGATCAAGGCAAATTTACACGAGATGGCCGACCGCGCCGTGCAAAAGAGCGATCTGGCCGTTTATGACGAGTATATCCGGCAGGCGGAGCGCGAACTGGCGCAGTTTGTGCGCACGATTGAGCCGATGTACGCGCAGGTGAAGACGACGAGCCGCCGCCGGGAGGACCTGGCGAACAAGGCGGCGCGCCTGGATGCGGCGGTGGATGCTTTTTTGCTTCAGGGTAAGCGCACGGAGGCGATGGTGACACAGAAGCAGTTGTCTTCGGCGATGAAGCTGATCCAGACGTACAATGCGTCGCTGGAGCGGCAGGTGGCCGCGGCGGAGATGCTGGAGGATGTGCGCGTGAAGTTGGAGGGGCGTCTTGATCTGGTGCGGCAGGAGCGGGAGGAGTTGGGCTTTTTGCTGCAACTGGCGAAGTCGAAGGAGATGTCGGCGCAGGCGATGAAGTCTCTGGATTCTTTGATGGGGGTGGGGGACAGTGAGGTGGCGCAGGCGGCGGAGAATATCCGGCGGCGGTTGGATCATGCGGACGCGGCCTGGGAGGTGCAGGCGGGTCGGCTGGATAATCAACTTGATGACGCGATGCAGAGCCTGGAGGTGGAGGCGGAACTGGCGGCGCGCATGGAGCGGTTGGGCATTCAATGAGCGGGGTTGGGGTTGGTATGCCGGCATTTTCTCCGCAACGGGAATCAAACGAAGCAGTGAGTTCGTTCCCTGACGCCCGTGTGAATGTCTACCCTGAGCAGCTATGAAAGTCGCACTCGTACACGACTGGATGAACCAGATGGGCGGGGCCGAGGACGTGCTGGCGGCGCTGGTGGACTTGTTCCCCGATGCGCCGGTCTACACTTCCTTGTATGCGCGAGATAAAATGCCGGCATCCTGGCAAACCTGGGACATTCGCACCTCCATCATTGACCGCCTCCCCTTTGCCCACCGCAAACAGCAACTCTACTTCCCATTTTATCCCTTCGCCTTTGAACAGTTCGACTTCCGCGGCTACGACCTGGTCATCAGCAACAAAAGCGGCTTTTGCCACGGCATCATCACCGACACCAACACCCTGCACCTGTGCTACTGCCTCACACCGACGCGCTACGTCTGGCGCTACCACCAGTACGCGGAACAGGAAAACCTGAGTCCGCTGGTGCGCCGCCTGCTGCCGCCGTTTTTGACGCAGTTGCGCCAGTGGGACCGGTTGGCGGCGGACCGCGTGGACGACTTTATTGCCATCTCAGAGGTTGTACGTCGCCGAATCGCCAAGATTTATCACCGCGAGGCGACTATCATTTACCCACCCGTGGACACCAGCCGGTTTATGCCATCCGCCCATGTCGATGATTACTATTTGTTCGTGGGGCGGTTGGTTCCCTACCGGCGGCTGGATGTGTTGATTGAGGCATTTAACCGGCTGCGACTTCCGTTGGTCATTGCCGGCACAGGCCGCGACCACGAGCGACTGGCGGCCCTCGCCGGCCCTGACATTACCTTCCTCGGCTACGTACCCGACGCCGATCTGCCCGACCTGATGGCTCGCTGCCGCGCCTTCATCTTTCCCGGCGAAGAGGATTTTGGCATCGCCCCCATCCAGGCCATGGCCGCCGGTCGTCCCGTCATCGCCTACGCTGCCGGCGGCGCGCTGGATACCGTCATTCCCGGCCAGACCGGCGCCCTGTTTACCGAACAGACCGCGGCAGCCATCATGGAAACCGTGCGCGCCTTCGCGCCGCAAGAGATCGCCGTCGCCACCCTGCGCGCCCAGGCCCGCCGCTATGACGTGGACGTTTTCCGCCGGCGTATCACCGATTTCGTGGCGCAAAAGGTGGATGGTGGCAGGACAAAGGATGAAGGTAACAGCTAAGGGCGCATCCGTTCATAAAGGCTTCGCTCGGAAATTAACGGATGCGCTCGAAGGGTTCTTGTGTATTGGAAAGTCCAAAGTTGATTCCGCGCAGACCCTAACTGGCTGTTCGCAATTAAGTTAGCGGAAATGTGCGGACAGCTTGTCAGTAACCGTCCGTAAAAAGTATGAAGTTGTTTTCGGACGGTTACTAAGCCAGATTGGACCAATTTCCAGAGAACGTTAGTCGTTACGAATGAAGGATCAAGGCAGCATCTGTTTCGCTCACGTGTCACTTGCCTACTCACAATGCTTATGGAACTTCACGCTTACTGGAACATCATTAAACGACGCTGGTTGTTAATTCTCATTCCCGCTGCCGTTGTGCTGCTGGCGGCTTTGCTCACGTATTCGCCGCCGCCGCCGCTTTATAACGTCGGCGTTCGCTTCATTGTGGGGCAGCCGCCTACGGAAGCCGCGGCGCTGGAGGATGAGGAGCGGCTGGCGAACTGGCAAACGTCGGAATACGTTGTCAATGGGCTTGCGGATTGGGTGCGCGGTCTCCGGTTCGCGCAGCAGGTGAGTGAACGGTTGGCGACGCAGGGGATTGATGTGCCGGCATTTGCCATCATGGGCAGTATGCACGCGGACAACACGCGCAGCCTGATGCAAGTGTCGCTCACCTCCGGCGGCGACCCGGAGACGCTGCGCCAGATGATGCTGGCGGTGATTGCCGTGCTGCAAACGGAAAACGGCGCCGCCCTGCCGCAGTTGTATGGACAGCCGGCTACGTTGTTGGTGTTGGATGATCCGGTGGTGAATGGGGTGAATGCCGGCATTCGCAGCCAACTCGACCTCCCCCTCCGCATCCTCCTCGCCCTCGGCGCCGGCCTCGGTCTCGCCTTCCTCGTCGAATACCTCGACCCTACCCTGCGCCGGCGGCAAGAAATCGAAGCCCTCTCTCTTCCCATCCTCGGCGAAATCCCCCGCCACAAACCACCCCATTAGCTTTTCACCATTTATTTTTCCTTATTCAAAGGACACCGCAAAGGAAATCCCCCCTCATGGAACTAGGCGACTATATCCGCATCCTCCGCCAACGCGGCTGGCTTATCCTCCTCCTCGCCCTTCTCACCGCCGCCGCCGCCTTTGGCTTCAGCAAAATGCAAACCCCCGTCTACAAAAGCACGCTTAACCTCCTCGTCAGCCCCTCCCGCACCGACTTTGGGCAGGCGCAGGCCGCCAAAGTCCTCCTGCGCGGCTACGAATCCTGGATGTTGAGCAGCCTGCGCGCCGAACTCGTCATCAACGAGTTGCAACTCGACATGACCCCGCGCCAACTGCTCGGAGACGCAGCCGTCTCCTCCGACGACTCCCGCTTCATCATCCAGTTTGAGGTCAAAAACAGCAACGGCGACCTGGCAAACGACATCGCCCGTACCTGGGGGAACCTGCTGATTCAACGGCAGGAAGAGATCAACGCCACCCTGCGCAAGGAAGACCGCATCGGCATTGAACCAATCGACATGCCTACTTATAGCCAGGACAAACCGAAAACGACCATCAACACCGCCGCGGGTGGCGTGTTCGGCGCCCTCCTGGGCCTCATCCTCATTTTCGTTCTGGAATGGCTCGCTTCCGGCGTCGTCCGCCGCCCGGACGACATAGACCGCTACCTGGATATCCCCATTATTGGCGTCATCCCCTCAAAATCGAATTGACCTCCGCCCAAAAAACGGGTTGCGCCTGAATAGACACCTGCCCAATCATAGGGACGGGATGGCGCGGAAAGACGTCGGGGAAAACAAACCATCTTGTCTCCGCGCCGTCTCGCCCGATGTTGCGCCAATGTCGCGCCAAATAGGGCGAGATAGGCGGGTGACGAGGTGGTGATGAATTGCACAGGTGGCGGCCTGCCTGTCCCACCCCTACGCCAGATGGGTTCCCTACCGAAAATGGCCGGTGGGTGTCAGGCGTTGGCCTGGTAGACCTCGTCCATGGCGCTGAGAATGTCGCTGAGTTGATGCACCTCTTCGGCAATTTCGTGTTGCAGACGGCGGGCGCGCCCGCTGTCTATGTCTTTAGCGTCCACCAGCATCGATTGGGAGTAGATTGTGCCCAGGGCACTGAGGGTGTGTTCGAGCTGCAGGCGCGCCCGCTTCATGGTGTTTTCCAGCGCTTCAATGGTGTCAATTTGCCGCTGCATACTTTCCATGGTCACCTGCATCTGGCGGCGCACGCCTTCGTCCTGCTCCTGTTTTAAGCGTGTGTTCAGGTCCATGACGCGGTTGTAGGCGTTCTGGCGGTCGTCCTGGAGCATTTTTTGTTGCTGCTCGTACCGGTCCAGCCGCTGCGCCAGGCTGTAAATGTTTTCCAGCCATTCGTCGATAACCTGGGCCGTGGCGACCAGGTTGTCTTTGAGCATGCCGTCTGCTTGGGTGTGTATGGCGGCAGTGATGCGGCGGCGATAGTCCAGCCCTTTTTGTATCTGGTTTTGCAGGGTTTTGCTGCGCAGGCGTTCTGGTTTGAATTCGCTCTGCAACAGGTCGGCGACGACTTTTTCTCCGGTTTTGGGGTCTTTGATGCTGACGTAGATGAGGGCTGCTTCGCTGATGGCGCCGCCGAGCAGCCATGCCCAGGCGGGGCCAATCGCTACGCCGGGAAAAGTACTGGCCGCGGTCAGGATCAGGGTGAGGGCAATGGTCATGGCGCTCTCCCAGCGAAAAATGGCATATTGGAAGATTGCCTTCTGGACACGTTTTTCCAGGGCTTCACGAGCGCTGCTAGTCATGGGGGTGGTCAGTGGTGTGGGGGCAAAGTCCTTTTGCTGAATTTCGCCCCTTGTTTCAGATTTAGCCGATCAATTTTACTTGACACGAACGGCGCAAATAACACACATGAGACCAACATTGATGCAGCGCAAGCAGTCGTGTAGACCTGTTTCTGGCAACAATGTAGGTGTCTTAATGTTCACTTGCCGTTTCATCCACGACCGAATTCGTGAAATTCGCGTCGGATTGTAACTGCTAAGCCCGATTAGACCAATTTTCTCTGGTGAAATTGGTCCAATCTCCTGAGAGCGTTAGCAGTTACGTCGGATTTTGGACTTGTTGAGATTAGAAGCAAGCGGTTGCTGAGGTGGAGCGGGGCGAGCCGTCGCTCTCATTGAGCGGCGGCGGCGCTGCTTTCGTCCGTGTCTTCTTCTGCCAGCGTTGGCGCTTCGCTCAGACCCAGGCGGCGCTTGCGCTCTTCCAACTGCAAATCGATTTCCGCTTTGCCCAGCACGTCGTCCATCTGTTGGTCAAGCCGACCGGCGTACATTTCCGATTGGGCGGAGGCTTTGTCGAGGCGGGCGTAGATGTTTTCGCGGAGACGGGCGATGTCGCTGTCGCCCATGCCGGCAACGTCGTCCACTTTCTTGATGGCGGCCACCGTCTTTTCTTTCGATTCCGCCAGGGCAATAACGGCTTCTAGTTCGCGCTGTTCCTGGCGAATTGTGTTCAACTTGGCCTGTAACTTCAGGCGTGCATTTAGCAGCGACTCATATTCGCGCTGCTGCTGCACCCATTGGGCGTGATACCGTTCTTGCAGGCCACGGGCTGTGTTTAGCTCGTTTTGCGCCGCGCGTGCCAGGTCGCTTTTGCCTTGCATCAGGAAGGTGTCGATGTTACGGTCGAGGCGGTCGGCTTCTTTCTTATACTGCTGGTATTTGCGTTCTAGCGTCTTCACCTCACCACCGACGGTGGCGGCAGCGTCTTCCAGTTCGTCCAGGTTTTGTTCGGCGTCGCGGATATACTGTTTGAGAACGGCGACGGAATTTGCTTCCAGGGCGCGATCAACCATCGCGTGCAGGTTGGCGGATATGAGGGTTTGGGTCTTTTCAAGCAGGGATGCCATTTTCTCTCCTTAGGACTGATGACGAAATAAAGTGCGGAATTGCATCGTCAGTTTGAAGGAACGGTAAGGAAACAACGTCGTTGTCCTATTTAAATTCCGTTCCTTAGTGGCTGTCCGCAATTGAGTTAGCGGAAATGTGCGGACTACGACTATCCAGGATAGCTTGTCAGTAACCGTCCGCAAAAAAGTGTGAAGTTATTTTCGGACGGTTGCTGAGAACCTGGCGCAGGTTGATAGATGGTTTGTCGCTAGGGGAAGATTGCCGGATTGCTTCTGGCCATCTGCGGCGCGGGCGACAGGAGTCTGCGCGGGTGGTCAGGGGGCGCTTGCCGGCAAGACAATGGTCATCGTACACCCGCGCTCCTTATCATTATCCATCTCAACACGCCCTTTGTGCAAGTCGATAATGCCTTTCACCACCGTCAAGGCTGGGCCGTAGAGTGGCACGGTGACGATGCCGTCATCATTGTTGGCAAACAAAGCCCGTAACCGGTCTGCTTCTGGCGGGGAAAACACCAGGGCGGGGATACGCATGGAGATGTGTACTTCCGTTTTGTGGGCCCGGATAGCGAAATACATCTCCTTTCCGCCGACTTGCCGGCACGCTTCGCAACCGCTGTACACGAACTGCTCCAGCCCGTTTCCCAATGCTTCGCTGTCACCGAAGATTGCCGGCAATTGTGACGCTATCTCTACGAAAAAATGAATTCGCGCGTTTTCAGGAAGGCTGTGATAGGTATCGACAATGAGGTGAAACAGCGCCCCAATGCCCTCCAGCGGACCGGCGCGGTACTCAAAGGCACTGGAGGCCTCGCCCGTTTTGATTTCTACCAGCGTGATGAAATTCTCCACCAGCCGGGTCAGGTGTTGGCTGGCGGATTGCAGCCCTTGCAGCGAGGCTTTAAGCGTGAAATCTGAATTGGCGTTTTGCAGATTCTCCGTCAACTGCCGCGAATAGACGTTGACCTGATCCAGTGGCAGGCGCAAATCAGGTTGCAGGAGGTTAAGAATACTGCGCTTGAAAGCAATGAAGTTTTGCGTGAGAACGTCCTGCACCTGAAAATACCGATTGAGCTGTGTCGTCACCAGTGTCAGCAGGTCATTCGTATTGTACGGTTTAGGGATGTACTCTTCCGCACCGATGCTGCGCCCGTGCTGTATGTCTTGTTTGTCGCCGCGAGCAGTGAGGAAAATGAAGGGGATTTCCACCCAGTCGGGGTTGGCCCGCACGTGTTCCAAAAGCTGGAAGCCGTCCATTTTGGGCATCATGACATCAGAGATGATCAATTGAGGCGTGTTGCGGGCGAGGACGTCCAGCGCGTGTTGTCCGTTGGTGGCCGTGAGGACGTTGAATTGGTAAGGACCGTTGTAAAAGAACTCCAGCAGGTCGCGCAGACCTTGCAGCAGGTAGTAATCATCCTCGACGATGAGGATAGTAACCTGGGCGCGGGCCGGGGGAGAGAGGTGTGTTATGCCGGGTTGGTTGTTCTGGTGGGTGGGGAGGATGACGGTGAAGGTTGTGCCGGCATTTTCCGTGCTTTCCACCTCCACCCGCCCCCCGTGCATCTCCACCACCCCTTTAACAATAGCCAGCCCCACGCCCGTTCCCTGCTGCTCCAACATCTGCCGGTTGTATTGGTAGAACAGGTCAAAAACCTTAGTATGCACATGGCCGGGCAACCCAATGCCGTTGTCGCTCACCGAAAACCTGACCTGATCATCCGTAGCCCTTGCCGTCAGGGTCACGGACCTGTCCGGGCGCTGGCTGTAGGCGGTGAAGCGCACAGCGTTGTCGATCAGGCGGTTGAACACATCGAACAGGTCTTCCGGCACACCCCATACGGGAGGTAGGTTGTGCGGCAGGTCATAATAGAGCGTAACCTGCCGCCCGCGCGCGTTGCCCTCATGGACAATGCCGGCATTCCTCAACTGTTCCTCCGCATTCCTCACGGGGCCGGCCCGCTCTTGAAATAGGCTGGCAGCCTCCCCCGTGCGCAGTTCAATAATCGCAATCAGATCGTCTACCAGACGAATCAGGCGCTGGCAGCCCTCCTGAATCCCCTGTAAATACGCCTGCAACGCCTCCGTACTTTCCCACCGGTTCACCCCCTCCGCCAGCAACTCATTATACGCCGTCACATAAGTCAGGGGCGTGCGAAATTCATGATTCAGCACCAACAAAATGCTATCCTTCAATTCCGCCAGGTTTTTCTCCCGCGCCTGTCGCAGTTGAAATGTGCGCGCAAGCTGACTCTTCACCAACGAAAGCAAATCCGCCGCCTCGAATGGCTTGGAAATGTACAGTTCCGCCCCCAGCGTGCGCCCGCGCAGAATATCTTGCTTGTCCCCCTTGGCCGTGAGGAAGATGAGAGGGATATGCAGCCACTCTGGATGCTGTCGCACACGCACGAGAAACTCCAACCCATTCATCAACGGCATCATAATGTCCGAAATAATCAGGTCCGGCGCGTGGGTGGACATTTGCTCCAACCCCTCCAGGCCGTTGGTAGCCCGGATAACCTCCACGTTATACCCAAACTCTGCCAACTCTAACAGATCCGCCGTCCCTTCTAGAAGGTACAAGTCGTCTTCGATTAACAGGATTCTTGCGGAAACAACCATAATCTATCGCCAGGATCGTGCAAAGGGGCGCATATCTCCGGGTCTGGAGATTGGACCAATCTCACGCGCTCAATGGCCATTTTCACCAGAGAAAATTGGTCCAATCTGGCTTAGCAGTTACTTCATAAAAAGGATGCGGAAAGTCATCGTCAGGTTGCGGGATCGAAAAGGAAACCGTTGCGTTGTCCTCCGCAAGTTCCGCTCCTCAATCATTCACGCAAACGCTTGCCGTCGTCAGAACAAGCGGCATTATAGCATAATCATGCCAAAATTATTCGGACCCGACGTTGTTTAATGCCCCGTGCCGGCATCATCCCCTGGCCTTCCTATGCGCCGCACTCCCCCGCGCGGCAATCAGTCAAACATGATCTACATCCAGCCGAACGAACAAGTCGTGCGACGTACCGGAATTGGCACGTCGCACGAATCTCTTGCCGCGTTCTGCGAGTGGGCATTCATTGCTACAGGCTTGTACGCAAACGGCGGGCCAACGCCAGCACAAAGATGGACACAAAAGCCAGGCCGATGGCGCTCCACACGCCGATTCCCGTTGTGGGTAGCGTGCCCGTGCCCGCCGTGGTCCCGGTGATGGGTGTGGGCGTGACCACCACGCCACCGCCGGCAGTGCCGCCGCTCGCGGTGCCACCGCCAACGGAATTGTCGCCGGCGCTGCCCGTGTCGCTGCCGGTTCCCGTGCCGTTGCCGGCAGTGACCGTGCCGGAGAAATCCGGCGTGGGGGTGGCGAACAGATCAACCACCACGACGGGCGTCTCCGTCGGCTCAGGTGTGTTCGTGGCCGTCGGTTGCGGCGTGTCGGTCGGACGTGGCGTCTGCGTCGGGCGCGGCGTTTGCGTCGGACGCGCCGCTTCCGTAGCCCGCGCCTCTATGGTCAGCGTGACAAAGGCGTTCTGCGTGGAAATGGCCTCGTTGGTGGCTTCAATAGCCACGCGGGTGGCATCTAGCGTATTCCGGTTGCGCGACGCATAAACGGCCGTGCAGGCGATGGCCAACAGCAAGATGATAACCAGCCCGGCGACAGCATAGAGGAAAGGCCTGTTGGAGGATCCCCCTTCTTCTTCTACCAGAAATTCATCAGAAAAATCATCAGACATCTTCGCTCTCCTTTCGAAAATAGGACGCGGAAAAACGTGGACAAAACATAAATCCGCGAAATCCTGATTGTTTTCATCCAGCGTAGTACGCCCCGCTCATGGGGAACTCCTTGAAAGTAGGGCACGGATGACCGTGGAAGACGCGGATCATACAAGAATCCTTGTTATTTACGAAATCCGCGATGCTGTTTTCATTGCTAAGTAACCGCCCAAAAATAACTGCGCACTTTTTACGGACGGTTACTGACAAGCTGTCCGCACATTTCCGCTAATTTAATTGCGGACAGCCACTAAGGGTTCGCCCAAAATCAACTTTGGACTATCCATCAAATGAGAACCCTTCCCGCGCATCCGTCCATTCCCGAGCGAAGCCTTTATTAACGGATGCACCCTTAGCAGGGGCGGGCATCGTCGCCAGTTGGTGGTTTTCGATTGTTTGTTGACGGTTGGTAACTGCTCACCCTCTCGTGGGCTGAGCTTGTCGAAGCCCGTGTCCGCCCTGCGCTCAAGCAACGGACTGTAGGCTCAGGCAACGGGCCAAGTAGTGACGACCGGTGCTTGTTTCGTGTCGCGCCCCGGGGTGCGGGGAAACTAGCCGCATATCAGGTCCAGATTGGTGTGGGGGACAAAGATGACTTGCCCATCGGGCAGGCGTACGTCCGCTCCGGGCACGCGCGCGCCTAGATCGGTCACGCGCGTGTGCAAATAGATGTTTTCTACCTCGCCCACCTGCCCCTGAAAAGGCGGGCGCAAAATGCGTACTTTCTGCCCCACGTCGATTGTTTCTCCAATACCCGTGTTTTTATTGGATATGTTGGCGGTGGGCAAGGGAATGATTATTTCGGGGCGGCTGTGGTGGCGGGTGGGTTGCCGGCAAAACAGCGCGGACACACGTTCGGTGGATTGTTGCAGCAGGTCGAAGATGGGAGCCGCCATAGGATAGCGGCCAATACCGTCCGTGACCAGAATGGGGAACGAATAGGTGTGTGCTTGCCGGCATAATGCTGCCGGCATACTCCCCACAATCACCCCACGCCCGCCATTATCTTCCAATTGCCGCAGTACCTCCACATTGTCCACATGCCCCGCCACCAGCACCAAGCCACGCGCATCCGCACCCACATGCTGCATCGTCAATGGTGCTTCCGGCGTGTCCACGGCCATATGAATCTTGCCCGTACCGTCTTTGCCCGAATCCCAAACGGCCTGGATTAAGGACCCCTGCGTCTCCAGCAGCACGCCCTGATTGGGGAATACCTGGGCCACTTCCCCCGCCATCAGGGCGCGAAGTTCAAACAGAAGGGTGCGCTTCTGCAAAATGAGCCGCCCGTTGTTCACCTGGTAGAGGATGCCGTCCACGGGGGACTTGACGACTTTGGCGCTGCCCAGGCTGCCTTTTTTCCGCAGCAAGGGGGTCCCTTGTTCAACAACATCTCCCGGCTGAACCAGCAAGTATTGGCCCACTTCCGCGGGCGGAACCCCCAGGACTTTGCTGCCGTAGATGAGCGTAAAACTTGCCTGACGGGGGGTACGGGCGATCACTTGAACGGGGGTGACCTCCTGACCGCGGCGAACGGTGACCTCGCCGGGCGTAGGCAGCAGCCGCTCGCGCAGAATGGTGGTGAGGAGTTTGACGTGGGTAATGCCGGCATAAAACAACATATTCAATAATCCGCGACGCAATCAGGCCGCCTATCCTCCCATGTCCCATAACCATTGGCGCAGCCGCTCGGCGCGCGCCATTGTCTCCGTCGGCAGCGTCAGCGGACGCCCTCTGGCATCCACAATCACTCCCACCAGACCGCCCTGCACCGTCACGCTGTGCCCAACGCCCGGTCCATAGCCAATGTCAAACTGGCGCGACGCCAGCTTAAGCGTCAGCCGGGCCGTCTGGCCTAATGGCAGAGGCAGCACTTCCAGCGCGCCAAATGCCACTTCAACCTCCAGTGCGCCCTGCCCTTCCGCTTCCATGCGCAGTTCCAGCGCCTTCTGCCCCGGTTGTCCGCGCCCGGCCAGGGCAATCACCCAGCCCAGGTCTACCAGCACGCCCCCTTCCAGCGCCTGCACGGCCACCAGGGGTTTGTGTGGGGCCAGGACGCCCAATGCCGGCAAAACGCCATAACGGTCCACGGTCAATGCAAACACACCCGTGGGTTGTAGCGCATCCAGCACCATCAGCGCAATTTGCCCGGGGCGCGGCGTATGGCGGAATATCCCCCCACGCAGCAGCAGCAGATTAAACGGCGGCATCCGATCCTGCGCCCACCCCCAGCTTGCGCCAGCTTGCGCCACCGTCTGCCGCAGCATCTCGCGCGTGATCGCCTGCTCCAGACGCATCTCCGATTCCGTCATGGGCAACGAGAACGGATACAGCGCCTTGTTCATAATGAAATCTTGCAGCGCCGTGTCGTCAACGCCGTTGGCCGGCAGCCACTGCCGCACGCTCTCACTATCCAACATCCGTGGCAGTTGGCTCAATGGTCGCCCCAGCCCCAAATCGGAGCGCACCAACAGGTTGGCGTGCTCCGGCGTGGCGGCGACAAAGGTGACGGTGTTGCTGCCCACATCCACGCCCAGCACGCGCCCGCGGCTGACGGCGGCAAAGTATCGCGTGATGCCGGCAAATGCCTGCGCGGTGGGGACGACGGGATAACGACACCAGGCGGCCACGTCGTCAAATCCGGGCAAGGTACTTACTTTCAGGTCGTCGTAGAGACTGGCGGCCGTCTGGCTGGCTTCGTGCAGTTGCTCCGCTTCCAGCCGCGGGCGTACATTATCCACTGTATGCAGGCTGGCGATCCCGCTCAACCGACTGGCTACGGTGGCCCGCATCTGGCGATTGCCGGCAAAAACCACCTCCGGACGATGCACATCTGTCTGGGCCAGCAGTTCCAACGCCGTGGCCACGGTTTCCACGCTGCGCGTAAGCTGCGTCACATCCCCGCCATCAGTCCCGCCGGCAATAAGAATCAAGTCCGGTCGGTGCTGAATAATCGCGTCGATCTGCTCCGCCTCGCTGCGCGTGTCCGCCAGACTGAGATGGTCCACTTCCTGCGCGTAAACGGTTTGCAAGGCGCGACGGGCGCTGGTCAGGCTCACGTCATCCAGCAGCCCGACCAGGATCGTGCGCAGCGGCGCGGCGGCGCTGACCGCCGCCGCGAAAATGTCCACGCCCGCGCCGGTGTTGGTGGCTGGATTGATGAGCCAGCCCTGGCGGTCAAGTAGGGGGCGCTGCACCAGGTTTGTCAGGCGGGCGATGGCTTGCTGCACACCCGTGGTGGCGTCGTGCCATGGGCTGTCCGTGGTTGTGGCCGCCTGGGCGCAGCCAATGAGACGATAGCTGTTCTCCACGACGTCGAACAGAGCCACGTTGGTGTTCGTGTGGCCGATGTCGGCCACCAGGAACGACTCGCTGATGTGCAGGGTTTCCGGGTCGGGTGTCATGACAACAGGTTGCTGAGAGTGCCGCTGATGGCGTTGATGAAAGTGAGGATACGGTCGGTGAGTAAAACAAGACTGGTGCTGAGAACGCCCGCGAAAATCGCGCCCAACGTGATCATGAGGACACCCTGGCCGATACCGTTGACGACTTGCTGCCAGCGAGGCAGCGTGGCCCAGGCATCGCCGGCGGGCTGCGCGGGCCGCGTGAATCGGAAGTAGAGGAGCATGAAGACGGTGAGGATGGCGCTGAGCAATCCCGCCAATCCCGTGCCCGTGTGCAGCACTTGCGGCAGCAATGTGCCGCTGACCGCGCCTACGAGAGCCACCGCGCCGCCAACGCCGACGAGGATGGCCATGCTGCTGCTGCCCATCCAGGACAGCCGGGGCGCCAGTTTGAAGAGCAGCAAGGTGGCGAACAGGACGGGGATGAGCCAGAGCGCGCCGCCACCGACGGCCCGCATCTGCTCATAGACGGGCCAGATGACTTCCCGCGCGACGATCACGGCGGCATACCCGGCGCTGACGCCGACGAGGATGTGTACGGCCAGGCGGTAGGCGGGATTATCGCGCCACAAGTAGCTGAAGATGAGAAGCGTGAGGATGAAGCCGACCAAAACGTCCATAATCGAAAGGGTGTGAGGCGTCCGTGTTAATGACGTGACCGGCGCGTGAGGCCAGTTGCCAGATAGTAGAGGCTGCCGCCAATGAGCAGGACAATGACGAGCCAGTAAGCCAGTCCTTGCGCGCGGAAACGGGTGGTAAGTGGGCCAGCCGCACCGGTGAGCCGGTTTTCGTAGGCAGCGGCGGCCGGCAGACCGGCGATGAGGCCTTTGAGCTGCCCGCTGGCGTAATAGGGGCCGGCATTGGGGCTGAGCGACTGGGTGACGGCGGCGAGCAGAGGCGTGTCACCGGCAGCGCCGACCTGTTCTACCCAGTTGACGAGGCTCTGGCGGTCGGCGGTGAGCAAAATGGCCAGGCGCACGGGTTCGCCATTGTGGCTGAGGGTGAGGGGAATGCCGGCAGTTGTCTGGCAAACCACGGTCGTTGTGAGGCATTTCCCCAACAAGCGCAGCCCCACAGCCTCGCCCGGCAAATAGCCCAGATTCACGCTTTCCAGCCCCTCCGTTTCCGCCGCGGCCCGCGCCGCCAGCGTCATGCCCGCCGCCGATTGGCTGATGGTCAGCACCGGGCTGCCATTGTCCGCCAACTGGCGTAGCAGCAGCCGCGCCTGTGGTTCCAGTTCGCCGCTCATGGCGGGCGTGTAATCAAAAGCGACCAGCACCGGCTGCCCGGCGGCGGCTTGCACGGTGTCCAGGGCGGCGGCGGCGGCGGCGGGCAGCGGCGGTTCCGCGGCTCCTACCAGACTGCCGGCCAGATCGGGCAGCAGTGCGCCGCCGATGAGGGCGGCCAGCAGGAGGAGCGCCAGTAACAGGCGGCTCCAGGTAGGCAGCGCGGCGGGTTGGGCCGCGGACGCGGCCACTGTCGGCGCGGGCGCGTTCTGGGTGATTTGCCGCAGGAGGCTGGCCTGCTGCCGTTGCGCGGGGGAGACGGTGAATTGGGGTAGGTCGCCGTTGGTTTCCCGTGGCTGCGCCACAATCGGCTCGATGTCGATGACGCCGCGCATGCCGGCAAGGGGGCCGCTTTCCTGGATAGGTTCTTCCGGTTCGTAGGTTTCGCCCGCGCCGCGCAGTTCGCGCGGTTTGAACGGTTGCAGCCAGGCGGGAATCTCGGCGGCTGCCAGTGCGTCTTCGTCCGCGCTCATGCCGGCAAATTCCCTGGCCGGCGGCAGTTCCAAATCGGTGGGCGTGGCCGGGGGCATCTCTCCGAGTATGTCGCTCCACTCATCCCCGGCGCTCAGGTCCAGGTTGCCCGGCTCCGCCGACGTGGTCAGCGCCGCCAGCAGAGCGGCATCGAAATCGCCGGCGTCGGCGGGTTGGAGCCACGTGGGTAATTCGGCGTCCGCGGCGGGTCGTTCTTCTACCGCCGGCGCGAAGAGATCGGCCAGGGAGGATGTGCCGCCGCGCGCCGGGGAGCGGCTAAGGCTATCCTGCAACCATTCTGGCAGTTCGGCGCTGGCGAGTTCTTCCGGCACATCGGCCAGACGGCCTGTATCCGATGGCGGCAGTTCCTCGGCGACCATCCATGATTCTTCCAGCGGCGCCGGTTCGCTTTCTGCCGGCACGTCCTCGCTTTCGCTCTGCTCCGCCAGGGGGATTTGTCGCAGCCAATCAGGGAGCGACGCGCCTTCCTCCAGGGCAAACAGGGCGGCTTCTGCTTCTTCCTCTTCCAGGTCGGTGTCGGCAAACTCCGCCAACCAGTCGGGCATGGCCCCCGCGCCCTGTGTGGCGGATTCGGCGGGTGTTTCCGTTTCCGCTGTGAACAGGTCCAGCCAGTCCGGCAAGTCTGAATCCACGGCATCGGGCGCAAGGACGAGAGGGGCGTCCTCGTCCGCCCCTTCCGCCTGGGAGGGGGCTTCGGCCACGCTCATCCAATCAGGAATATCGGTGAAGGCTTCGTCTTCCGCGTCTTCCTCTGATAGCTCCGCCAGCCAATCGGAGAGGTCGCCTGTCGCCCGCTGTTTCGCCGCCGCGACTTCCGTGTCTGGGGAGTCGGCGGGCAGCGCGTCCAATTCCGCAAGCCACTGCTGCAGGTTGGTGTCGTCGAATTCTTCGTCTTCCGATGACCAATCGCCTTGTTCCGCCGGCAGTGGCGACTCATTCTCCCTGAGGAGGGCGTCTTCGTCATCGTCCATGACGAAAAACGTGGCGTCGTCCGCCGCCGTGGTGGGGGCTTCCGCCGCGGCGGGGGGCATGGCAAATGCTTGCAGCCAATCGGGCAGTTCCGCGTCGGCGGCTGTGGGTTGTTCGTCGGGCAACGTGCCGGCATCTTCGGTGAATGCCGGCATCTGCTCGAGCTGAGACGCTGCCGCGGACGCCCATTCGCCCGCCTCCTCCGCCGGCGCTTCCGCATCAGCAAGCCAGTCGGGAAGAGCCGCCTCGGGTGGCTCTTGAGGAAGCAAATCTTGCGTCTCCGGTTTCATCTCCGCCAACCAGGCGGGTGTTTCGGCGGCGGCGCTGTCCGGCTCAGGGGGCAGGATGGTGATGTCGTCCGCGGCCAGTTCCGCCAGCCAGTCGAAGGATTCTTCGGGCTGTGGTTTAGGCGGCGTGGGCTTTTCTTGCGCGGGTGGCGGCGGTGGGGGGGGCGTTTGCCCGGGCGGCGCGCCAATTTTGCTCTCCGCGATTATCGGGGGCACGTCCAGGTCGCGCAGCCAATCGGGGAGTTCCACGTCCGCCGCGAGCGCCGCGTACAATTCATCTTCGTCCTGCGGCGCCTGTTTTCCGAGGATGCCCGTGCCAGGGGGGGCAAACTCCGTGAGCCAGTCGGGAATGTTGGCAGCGGGATCGAGGTCGGCGGGGCGGGCGTCATCGCGGCGGGGGGGAGGCGGCTGGGTGGAGAGGATGCCCGTGCCGCGCGGGGCGGCGGCGCGCAGCCAATCGGGGAGGTCATCGCGGGGAGAAACGGTCTCGTCGTCCGCATCCAGCCAGGCGTTCAATTCGTCGGTGGCGGGGAAGGGGGTGGATGGTTGTGCGTCGCCGGGTGCGGCGACTGTGTCCTCGCTCAGGTCTTCCAGCCATCGGGCGAAATCGGCGAGGGCCGGGTCGGCGGGCGGCGCGGCGGGTGTGTCGGCGGGCGATGTGGGGGGGGGCGTGGGGGCGACGGGTGGAGATGGGGGCGACATGTCTATGGCGTCGCTCTCTTTGAGCCAATCGGGAATGGCGTGTGGATGCAGGGAGGGAATTGCCAGGTCGTCGGTGTCGCCGCGGGCGCGGCTGGGCAAATTGAAGGCTTTGGGGGGCGCGGGGAGTTCGCGATCTGGCGTGTGTGGCGATTCGGCGACGTCATCTTCAACCAGCCGGGAGCCGCAGAAGTCGCAGTAGAGCAGGTTGAGCGGGTTGTGCTGACGGCAGTTGGGACAAACGATGTGCGTTTCTGGCGGTAGCGGAGAACCGCAGTTGTTGCAGAATTTGCTGCCGGACGGGTTGTGGCCGCCGCATTCGGGACAAAGGATGGCGCTCATTTGTTGTAGGGGCGTTCTGAACCGGCCAGCAGACGCAGGCTCATGGTAATGGTTCCCAGGGCGACACCGAT
Organism: Ardenticatenales bacterium; assembly: GCA_020634515.1. Taxonomy (NCBI): domain Bacteria; kingdom Bacillati; phylum Chloroflexota; class Ardenticatenia; order Ardenticatenales; species Ardenticatenales bacterium. The sequence continues at coordinate 255,495 of JACKBL010000007.1, forward strand.
GAGGATGCCGCGAATGCCGGCATTCACGATCACGTCGGAAATCACGGTCTGCACCGTGACAAATAGCGTGCTGACGGAGGCGGGCAGGGGCGCGGCGGCCAGTAAAACGAGGATGGCCGCGAGCAAGAAGAGGGCTGTCCATCTCCGTTGACCGCGCTGCAGGAGACGAATGCCGGCAAACAATAAAAAGAAAGCCAGCATCGCCCCCAATGCCGCCTCCAGTGGGGCCTGTACCCAGGCGAAGATTTGGGCTGCGCCATCTTGCGTCAGACCAAGATAGTCGGTGAGGGGCATGAGCAGCACGGCGAGGAGGCTGAGGACGAGCGCTCCGCTGTAGACGTTGCCTTTGAAGAGACGGCGCAGATGGACGAGCAGCAGGTTGAGTACGCCCAAAATCAGGGCGGCGGCGGCGAGAAAAGCAGCCCAGGAGAGGAGGAGATTGCCGACATCTACATTCAGCAGCAGTCCCGCCAGCGTCGCCAGAAAAACAACCGCCGCCAGCAACCAGTTCGCGTGGTGTCCCCAGCGTTGCATCAGCCGCCTCCCCACAATCCAACCAGGGCGCTGCCCAGGACCGCCAACGCCGCCAGCCAGCGCATCACGTCTTGCGCCTGCAAGCTGGCAACCTGCGCCGGTTTGCCCTCCAGGTATGCGCCTGCCGCCAGCATCTCCTCGCCTACCAGTACGTCCTCCGTCACCGTGGTAGCCAGGGCAATGGCTTGCGGATCGTCGCTGCCAATGATTTGCGCCACTTGCCGCCGGCTGCCGGCTTCCGTGATGATGGCGATCTCCGGGCCAAAACGGCCGAGCAAGATGCTGCTGCCGATGTGTGCGCTGTGGATGAGGTCGTTTGCGGCGGCGGCGTAGGTCATGGGGTAGGCGCTGTCGGCCAGAAATTGCACGGGGGCGGCGGCTATTTCGCCCGCCCGCCCCGATTGGCGATACGCCTGGCGTACGCTATCCTGCCCGGCCAGCAGGAGCGTGCTTTCGTTGACCGTGACGAAGGGGGGGGCGGTGCTGGCGCTGGAGCGGGCGGCGAGGTGGTCAAGGGTGGTGAGGGCGGCGAGGCTGGTGGCGCTGCTGCTCTGGTGCAGCCCGCCGTGCCCCAGGCCGAAGTGGATTTGCCGACCACTTTCCACGGCACGCCCAACCTGGTTGACGAGGGCGCGGTAGCCGCGCAGGGGACGCAGGTCGGGGGGGCGGTCGCGGCGCAGGCGCGCAAACAGAATCATGAGCAGGCCCATGATCAGGGTGATAATCAGCACGAGTGAGGCGGTGAGGAAGTCCATCAGTCAGCCTCGGTTTCCAGGGAAATCAGGAATTGATTGAGCAGTTCGGGTTCTTCGAGCAGGTGGGCGAACTGGTTAATGGCCTGGCGGGGGTAGAGAAGCCCCAGCACGGGCTGGGCAATCCAGATGAACTGCGCGATCAGGAGGGCCAGGGGACGGCCAGCTTGCAAGAAGATGCGGGCGGGCTGGCGCAGGTTATGCCGGCACAACGTCTCCGTCAGTCGCTCCATAAAGGCCAGTTGTGAATCGGCTGGCTGAGTCATCATCTTGGCTGTTACCCATACATGACATAATATGGGCGAAAGTATAACACGTTTACGTAGGCATGTAAAGCTACAGTACCGGACCCCCGCCTGGCAGGCAACAGGACTTCTGTCATAAGGACTGGCGCTGAAATACAACTCGAATGGCAGCGCCAGTTTGATGGGGCGGTAAGGAAACAACTTCGTTGTCTTATTTAATTTCCGCTCCTACGGGCGCAAACGGGGAACGTGGCGGGTCGGGCCTTGTCGCTTGTGACCGGGACGCTGGTATAATTATGATTGATCACGGTTAAGGCTAATCCAGAAAAATATCGATCCGGAAAAGGCGGGATTTTCTGGATGGGCTTGAGGCTTTTCGGTATGGAACAGGATCATTCAAATTCCGAAAGTGACTATACAGGTCATCTGCCCAGATTGGACCAATTTGCTCTGGTTGAATCTTATTGATGTCTACAAAATTGGTCCAATCTCTCGGAGACGTGAATAGTTACTTCCGAAAAAGCCTAACACAATTCCTAGACTTTCAAGGACTCAAGGAACCGAACTTTATGCGCTCTCTTTCGCAGGCTTTGGCCGATCACGAATTGATTGTGCTGCGCGTCATTGGCGAGTGGTGGGAGATGGATTTGTCGGGAGCGGATAAGGGGGCGTGCGTGCCGGCATTAACCCAGGCTTTGGCGCAGCTCGACTTGCAGGAAGAAATCAGCTACCTGCCGCCGGAAGAAGCAGAAGCCCTCCAGGCCCTGGCGCAACAAGGGGGACGAATCCCCGTCTCCATTTATAGCCGCAAGTTTGGCGAGGTGCGCCAGATGGGACCGGGGCGCATGGAGCAGGAAGAGCCGTGGTTGGATCCCGTCAGCCCCGCCGAAGGACTCTGGTATCGCGGTTTCCTTTATCGCGGTTTCGACAAGACCGCCGACGGCATGGTTGAGTTCTTCTACCTGCCCGATGAACTGTACCGCCAGTTAGGCTTGACGCCCGCGCCGTCGCCACCTCCGGCGCGCGCGCCCATCCGGGTGAGCGAACCCCGCCCCACCCTGGCCTCACTAGATGTCTTGCCGCCCCCCACGGCCCCCGCTGCCCCCGTCGCCGCCCCGGTCGATGCCGTGGACGACCTGACGACTATTCTGGCCGCGGCGCAGACGATACCGTTGCAAGAAGACAATCTGGATCGGTTGGATTACCTCCTGCTCAATTCCGACGCCCGGCGGCGCGGCCTGCTGCTGACGCTGGCCTGGGATATGAAGATGCTGCGGCAGACGGATAACGGCTTCAAGCCGACGCGCGCGGGCGTGACCTGGCTGCAAAAGGGGCGCGAGGCGCAGTTGCGTGATCTGGCGGAGGCGTGGAGCGGCAGCAGTTGGAATGAACTGCGATACACGCCCGGTCTGGTTTGCGAAGGGAGCGGTTGGGAGAATGACGCGCTGCTGGCGCGCACGGCGCTGTTGGATGGGCTGCCGCGCGACGTCGGCTGGCTGCGGCTGGCGGACGTGATCGCCGGTATCAAAGAACATACGCCTGATTTTCAGCGGCTCGATGGCAATTATGACACCTGGTATATCCGCGATGTGGCCACGAACCAGTTTCTCACGGGTTTTGATAGTTGGGACCTGGTGGAAGGGCGGCTGTTGGCGTTCCTGATCACGGGGCCGCTGCACTGGTTGGGTTTGTGCGACCTGGACGCGGCGGGAGAACTGTTCCGCCCGACGGAGCGGATGCTGGCCTGGTTGCGGCTGGCTCCGCCGCCGACGGCGGCAGATGGGGGCGCACCGCTGTTGGTGATGCCGGAAGGGACGCTGCTGGTTCCGCAAAATGCCAGCCGTTATGAGCGGTTCCAGGTGGCGCGGGTGGCGGAAGCGCAGCCGGTTGCCGGGCCAGATCGCCCGTATCTGTATCGGTTGACGCCGGTTTCGCTGCAAGAGGCGCAAAATCAGGGGATAATGCCGGCACGAGTCCTCGAATTCCTGACCCAAGTGAGCGGCCAGGACCTGCCCCCCGGCCTGAGACGGGCCGTAGAACGCTGGGGGGAACAGGGCACGGAAGCGCGCCTGCAACACGTCACCATCCTGCGCGTTAGCCAGCCGGCTATTCTGGACAAACTACGCGCCAACCCCAAAACGCAGCCCTACCTGGGCGAAAGCCTGGGCGACCTGGCCGTGGTCGTCACCGACTGGCGGAAATTGCAGCAGATGACCACGCAGCTCGGCTTGCTGTTGGAGGTGGCGGAAAGTGGGCAACCCTAAAAACCGGGTTTTTCGCAAAAACCCGGTTTTTGAGAACCTGGAGACGTTGAGCCAGTATGCGGCGGATTTGTTCGTGCGCGTGGCGCGGGATGCCGTGGCGCGGCGCGGCCGGTTTCTGGCCGCGCTCTCCGGCGGCGGCACGCCGCAACGGCTCTACGAACTGCTGGCGCAGTTGCCGCGCCTGGCGCAAATTCCCTGGGCGCAAACGCATTTTTTCTGGGCGGATGAGCGATGCGTGCCGCCGGATGCGGACGGCAGCAACTACCGCCAGGTGCGGGAAGCAATTCTGATCCATGCGCCTGTGCCGCCGGCCAACGTACACCGCGTATCTGGAGAATTATCACCCCCCGCTGCCGCCGCCGAATACGCCCAACAGTTGGCGACTTTCGCCGCCGCCGGGCTGAATTATCCCCGCTTCGATCTGGTGCTGTTGGGCATGGGCGGCGATGGACATACGGCTTCGCTCTTCCCCGGCTTCGACCGCGGGGCGGCGGATGCCTCCCCGACGCTGGCGGTGACGGCCCATTATGAGGGGCGGCCCGCCGACCGCGTTACGCTGACGCCGCCGGTGCTGAACGCGGCGCGGCAGGTGGTGTTCCTGGTGGCCGGGGCGGAGAAGGCGGTGGCATTAGCGCGGGTGTGGCGAGGAGATGGGGCGGAAATGCCGGCATCTCTCATCCAACCCCACGATGGGCAGCTTACATGGCTTGTAGATGCGGCCGCGGCGAGTGGGGTGAAAAATTAATTGGTGAATGGTTAATGGGGTGGCTGTTCCCGTTAATTGTTGGTTGAACCTGGAGAAAATGATCTTCCCGGAAGCTGTTTGGGAGCGGCTGTTGGCGTGAAGTCAGCTTCCGGGAAGGTTTGCAATAAGGAATTCTCTCATGAACGAAAAAACGGACCCCCGTACTCTCGTCCGCCTGGACGCCCTCCAACCCACCTTGAACGACACCCTGGCGCGCGCTGCCGACCGGGGACTTATGCGCCGCATCTGGGCGCATGATCACACGGTCTGGCAGCCCGATCCCACGGAAATCAGCAACCGTCTGGGCTGGTTGGATATTGCCAGCCGCCTGGCGGATAAGCTGGAACCGATCCAGGCGCTGGTCGCCGGCGTGCGGGCGGATGGCTACACCCACGCCGTGCTGTTGGGCATGGGCGGCTCCAGCCTGGCCCCCGAAGTATTCCGCCTCACGTTTGGCGTCGCGCCGGGGCATCTCGATCTGGCCGTGTTGGACAGCACCGACGCGGACGTGGTGCGCGCCCTGGCGGACCGCCTCGACCCGGCGCGCACGCTGTTTATCGTTTCCACCAAGTCGGGCACGACGGTGGAGACCCTGTCTTTCTTTAAGTATTTTTACAATTGGACTGCCGTCGCGTTGGGGCCGGAGGCGGCGGGGGCGCATTTCGTGGCGATCACGGACCCGGGCAGCAAACTGGCGCGGACCGCGGCGCAGTTCGGTTTTCGCGCGGTGTTTGAGAATGACCCGAACATTGGTGGACGTTATTCGGCGCTGTCTTATTTTGGATTAGTGCCGGCATTTCTCGTAGGCGTAGACGTTCCCCTGCTCCTGCAACGCGCCCGCGACATGATGTCCAACAACATGCGCGCCGGGCAGGATAATCTCGGCCTCTGGTTGGGAACCGTCATGGGGGAGGCCGCGCGCCAGGGACGCGACAAAATCACCCTCGTCACCTCCGCCCCCATCGCCAGCTTTGGTGATTGGGTGGAGCAACTCATCGCCGAAAGCACGGGCAAAAACGGCACGGGCATCCTCCCCGTCGTGGGTGAACTGGTAGGCGGGCCAGCCGTCTACGGACAGGATCGCCTCTTTGTTCACCTGCAACTGGCGGGAGATGAGAGCCATGTCGCCGCGCTGGACGCCCTCGCGGACGCCGGGTATCCCGTCGTGCGCTTCACCCTGGCGGACAAGTACGACCTGGGCGCGCACTATTTCCTCTGGGAGATGGCGACGGCGGTGGCCGGGCATCACCTGGGCATTCACCCGTTTGACCAGCCCAACGTGGAGTCGGCGAAGAAATTGGCGCGCAAGATGGTGGCTGCTTTCCAGGAGACGGGCAAACTCCCCGAAGCGGAGACGGCCCCCCTGTCGGCGGCGGCGCTGTCGGCGTTTCTGGCGCAGGCCCACGCGGGCGACTACATTGCTTTGCAGGCTTACGTTCCGGCCACGCCGACCACGGAGGCGGCGCTGCAAACGTTGCGGCGACACCTGCGTAATCGCACGCGGCTGGCGACGACGCTCGGCTATGGGCCGCGCTTTTTGCACTCCACAGGGCAACTGCACAAAGGTGACCGGGGGAATGGCCTCTTTATTCAGTTTACGTCCAGTCCGGAGGCGGATGTGCCTATCCCTGATGCGGCGGGGCTGCCGGATGCCGGCATGACGTTTGACGTACTCAAGCAGGCGCAGGCGTTGGGTGATTATGAGGCATTGCGCGGCGCGACGCCCCCCCGCCGCGTGATTCGGTTTGAGGTGGGGGGGGATGTCGATGCCGGCATTCAGCAATTAAGGCCAATCCAGAAAAATACCGATGCGGAATAGGCGCGATTTTCTGGATTGGCTTGAGGCTTTTTCAGTATGGAATAGGATCATTCAAATTCCGAAAAAGCCTAACCTCGTAAGCGCTTCCCTCTTTTAAGAATGAACCAATCTTAATTTACCACTTCCATCGCGCCAATATCACAAGAATTGCCCTGCGGACGGGAAACACCGCGCTGGTCGGTGTCCACGCACGTCGTCGGCCCGCCATCAAGCGCCGGGCTGCCCGGCAGCGGCTTATGCGTCAGTGTGTTGCCGCCGTAGTTGAACAGCGGCCCCAGCAGGGCGTCCGTATTCGGCAGGTCGGTGGGCGCATACAACAGACAACTGCTGTCGCTGCCGATGTTGTAGCCGGCGGACTGGTAGCCACTGCCCGTGCAATCGAACGCCGGATTCTTCAGAATCGTCGCCAGGAATTCGACGGTTGATCCGCCCCCCGTGACAATGTTGCCCGAAGTTTGATTGTCCACAAATGTGCTGAACTGGAAAGAAGCGTGGCTGCCGCTGTCCAGTTTCATCACAGCCTGTCCGGGCGTCGTTTCATTGCCGGAAATCGTGCTGTTTTCAATCAACATCTCTGCCGCGAAGCCCGGGGTCCCGTTGAAGATAGTGTAGCCCGCGCTTGTGTTGTGCGCTATCAGGCTGCGGCTGATGATCAGTTGATTGCCGTCATTCTGGATAATGTTGTAGTTGACGCTGGTGTTCTGAACAATGCGCGCCTCGTGCAATATCATCCTGCCCCCATCCCCATAATTGCGCAGGGCTGCTCCTTTGTTCAGGGCGATGTTGCCGGCAATCGCCGACTTTCTCACCACCAGCAGGCCCTCGTTGAAGGCAAAACCGCCAGAACTGTTGAGGGATTGGTTGTTGCTCAAACTGGCGGAGCCAAAGAGCGCCACGCCGGTCGCGTAATTGTAAATGCCACCCCCTTTTTCGTCCGCCGTGTTGCCGGTTAATTCGCTGACCGTCATGATGAGCAAGCTATAGTTGGCAATGCCGCCACCCTCCGCCCCGCTGAAGTTGTTGCGCACGCGGCTGCCCGCCAGGGTCAGCGTCCCCGTGTTGGCGATGCCGCCCCCCGATCCGACAAGGACTGTGTTGTTCTCGATCTGGCTGTTGCTTATCGTCATGCTGCCGCTGTTGCGAACACCGCCGCCGGCAAGGGTGCCGGCATTATCCGTAACCACCATGTTCTCCAGCGTGACGTTTTGCCCGATGTTGTAGATGCCGGCACCACCCGTACTGTCATCATAGCCGCGCCGCACCGTCAGGCCGCGCAGCGTCACATTGTCGCCCGCAATGTAGAAAACGCGGTCGGCGTCAAAGCCATCTACCGTCAGATTATCGGCTCCGGGACCATTGATATTCATTTCATAACTGACTACAAGAGGGCCACTGGTGAGGACAATGGCCGATGGGACGGGTACATCGAATGCCACCTCTCCACCCAGGCAGACCTGGATGAGCGCGTCGCGCAGCGAGCCAGGCCCGCTATCACCCACGTTGGTGACGACGACGGTCTCCTGGCAGCCTTCGTTGGCCGACGCAGGAGCGGCGAACAGAAACAGACAGACGAAACACACGAACAATCCCAGGATGCTTTTCATGACAGCTTCCTCCTTGTGCTGCTTGTTGGCCGATATGTTTAGATTATAGCATACCGCCGCAAGCGCCTGGGCAGTTTCGGGCAAGACGGTTAGCCTCTTTCGGGCGCATGAGACACTCGCCCGACAAGCTCCCTGGCGAACGCCGTCAATCATGCTCAAGTGAAACAACCGAAACAGGAAACCGGCGTTTGGGGCGCGGAGGCTTCAGCCGGCCCACATATGGCCGTTTGACCTGGCTAAAGCCGCGCCGCCAATCCCCCTATGTGGCTTTCGCCAGACTGGCGTAAAAACAAAAGGACGGGTCATGCGACCCGCCCTTTTGTGTGTGGCAGTTAGGGACTGTCTGGCGTGGGTGTCACGCGCGGCTCCAGCCCGGCGGGTTTATGCGCCGGCGGGGTTGCTTCCGGCTGCCCGCTGGCGTTGACGAGGATGTTCGTCGGCCCGAAGATGTTGTTGCTCTCCTGCGGGCACTCATTAACCGTATTGTCCGTGTCCACCTGCGCCCACAGTTGATGCGGCCCTGCTATCCCGAAGACGAAGTCTTCCTTGACAAAGGTGACGCTGGCCCCCGCCGTCAGGTCCGTGCCCTGGACGCCCCAGGCCACGTCGCCGATCAGCATGGGTTGCGGCACGCGGTCCAGGTAGAAGTCCAGATAGAAGTTGTTGCCTTCGGGGACGCTGGCCGTGCCCTGGTTGCGGATGGTCACGGAGAGGCGCACGGGCTGCCCGACGAGAGGCTGTGCGGGTTCAATCATGATGTCCGTCACCACCAGATCAATGCCCGTTGGGGTGCAGGGCGTGGGGGTGGGGGTGGGCGTGGGCGGCACGGGTGTGTTCGTGGGCGTGGGGGAGGGGCCGACCGTGGGGGTGGGCGTCGGGGAGGGCGTGGGGGAGGGTGTGGGGGGCGGTGCGCCGTTGTCCGCGTGGAAGGTGATGGGCAGGTAGAGGGTGTTGTTGGCTTCACCGGTGACGACGGTTTCGTCCACGGCGCTGTCGAAGACGGCGGGGTTATTGTTGGAGCGGGCGGTGATGGTGGCCAGGGAGATGCTGCCTATGCCGGCATTTCCCGGAACCGCCACCCACACCGTCACCGTCTCACTGGCCCCCGCCGCCAACGCCACCGTTTGCGGCACGCCCGTCACCGTCCAGCCCAGATTCGTCGGGCCGCCGTTAATCGTGAACGTGTCCGCTGCCGTGCCCAGGTTCGTCACCACATGCGCATACGCCACCACAGCCCCGGCCACAGCGTTGGCCGACTGGAAGTGCGGCAACAGCGAAACGGCCACCTCCGGCGGCGCGACGACGGTTGCCTGGTTGATCACGCTGGCGTTGACGTTTTCATCCACGCCGGAGGTCGCCGTCACCGTGACCACGGCAACCGTGCCCACGGGCGCGGAGAGGGGGACGTCAATGGAGATGGTAAGGCTCTCGGTCGTGCCCGGTTCCAGGGTGACGCTCTGTGGCGGGAGCATGAGCAGCCAATCGGGCGCGGCGCTGACGGCGAGGGTGATGGTATCCGCGACGTTGCCGGCATTTCCCACCACATGGTTGAAGAATGCCTGGCTGCCCGGCGTCACCGTCAGCACATAGCTGGGCGTTAGCGTCACCGCCGGCGCGGGCGTGATGCCGCCGGCCACCGTGGTCTCATCCGTCGCGCTCGCCTTGATCGCCGTATCGCTCACCGACGTGGCCGTTAGCGTGGCTGCATCCATGTCGCCGGGCGCGGCATCGGCGGGCACGGTCACGGTGAGCATCACCGTGGCGCTCTCGCCGGGGTCCAGGGCAATCGGCCCCGCGTCATACGCCAGTTCCCAACCGGCGGTGCTCGTGGCGGATAAGGTGTAGCTGTCGGCGAGATTGCCGGCATTTTGCAAAACGTGCGCGTAACTGACAACCGCGCCCGCCTCTACCGTGCTTTCGTTATCCGGCGTCAGCGTCACCGCCAGGTCCGCCGTCACCGTCGTCGTGTCCACCGCCGTGGCCGAGATGCCCGGCGTGCTGGAGGCCGCCGTGATCAGCGCGGTATGCACCGTGCCGCCGCTGCCATCGGGAACCGTGACCGTGACCAGAATCGTGGCGCTGCCAAATGCCGGCAGCAGCACCTCCTCCGGCGCGACCACCACATCCCAGGCGGGGTTCGATTCACTGGAGAGCGTCACCAGGTCCGCGCCGTTGCCCAGGTTCGTCAGCGTATGCGCGTACACCACCGGCCCCGGTTCCATCACCGTGCTCTCGTTGTCCGGCGTCAGGCTGAGGCCGGAGGAGACGCCCGCCGTGGTCGTGTCCGTGAGTGTGGCGCTGGCGTCCGGGTCGTGCGCCTGCGCCACAATGCCCACCGTATGCACCGTGCCGCTGAGGGCGTCCACCGGAAGCACCACCGTCACCGTGAAGGGCAGGCTGGCTCCCGGCTGCACAAAGCCCGTTTCCGCCGGCGAGACGCTCACGTTCCAATCGGCGGGGTTGCCATCCTGCGCCGCCAGCGTGAAGGTGTCCACCCCGTTGCCCGTGTTCGTCAGCGTATGGTGGTACTGAATCATGCCGCCGGGGATGCCCACGCCGGACTGCGCCGGGCCGATAGCCACGCCCGCCGTCTGCGAGATGGTCGTTGTGTCCACCACGGCGCGGCTGGCGCCGTTGGCGGCGGAAGTGGCGCTGATGGTGGTTTCGTCCACGTAGCCGGGCAGGCCGCCGCTGATGGTGAAGCTGACGAGGGCGGATTCGCCGGGGGCCAGGTCAATGGGAGCGGCGGGCTGGACATCGTAGTTGAAGCCGCCGCCGGGCGGGATGGATTCGTGGTTGGCGGAAAGGGTGAAGGTGTCGCTGAAGTCGCCGGTGTTGCGCAGCGTGTGTGTGTAGACGTGCGGCGCGCCCGTGTCGATGGTGGCGGCCTGCGCGGCGGGGGTGAAGGTGAATTCCGCCCGCTGCAAGCGTTCGTCCGCGCCGATGTCGATCTGGCTGCCCTGGAGGCGTGGCTCCAGGTCGATGTCTACATCCAGGCGCACATTGGCGGATGTGCCGGCATCTTTCGCGGGCGACGCGGCGTCAAGGTGGTAGAACGTATCACTGAACAATGGTTCGGCCGCAAAACTGTGCGTGCCTGTGGGGAAGTTCGTCGGCTCAACGCCGCCCAGGTTGGGGTCGAAGTGGAACAGGTTATAATCATTTTCCACGCTGACGCCGGGTTCGATGTAGACGGATGTGCCGGCATTATTGCGGAAGATGGAATTCACGAAACGCAGCGTCCCCTGCGCCTGATAGAGCGCGCCGCCGGAGCCTGTCGTTTGCGCCGCCAGTGACTCCGTCAGATCGGCGCGGTTGTCACTAAACGTCATGTTTTCCATTTGCACGTCGCCATCGACCACATACAGGCCGCCACCCTCGCCCGGCTCGCCCTCGTAGTTGGGCAAGTTGCGGTTTTCGGCGAACACGACGCTGTTCAGATAGAGCGTGCCCGTGACCTGGTAGAGGCCGCCACCATACTGGGCCGCATTGGAGAGTATCCAGGTGGCCGTGATCGTGAGGTTGCTGCCGGCATTATACACACCGCCGCCGTACTCCGATCCCGCCGGGTTCTGCGAATCAATCGGCGCGTCTCCATCCCGGATAAACAGGCTGCTCAACGTCACTGTGTCCGTCAGGCCCGCCGTCACGTACACCACCCGGCGCTCATTCTCGCCACTGAGGATCGTCGCATTCGTGATCGGCTGCGCCGGCGCCATGAAATCCGCCCCGTCATAGCCGCCGCGAATTGTCACGGGCTTGTTCACGAAGATGTTGTGCGTCACCGTCTCCGTGCCGATGGTCGTCGTCACCACGCCGGTGTACACGCCGCCGGCCACCAGGATGTCGTCTCCGGCCACGGCCTGGTTGATGGCCCGCTGGATGGTGGCGCAGGGGAAGTTGGGATCGCGGCAGTTGCTGTCGTCGCCGGCCCCCACCGTGGCTACGTAGCGCGTGCCGGGCACGAAGCCAATGGCGATCTGGTCCAGCGCCGCGCCTTGCACGCCGGGATCGGTGGTGGAGAGAGCCACCACGCCCGGCGTGGCCGTCTCATTGGCCGCCGCCGTCTCCAGAATGGTCACGCGCAGGGCCACCGTGTACACCTCGCCCGGCGCCAGCGTGACAGTGGTGCTGTTCACATTCATCCCTTGCAGGTCGAACAGGTCGGCGCTGGCATAGGCCACGCCGGGGTTGGGGACCAGTAGCAGCGTGTCCACCTGGTTGCCGTTGTTTTGCACGTAGTGCGTGAAGGTGAGGACATCACCGGGCAGAGCGTCCGCGGTGTAGTCGGGGTAGACGAGGACGGAAGTGACGAGGCCGACGTTGGTCGTGGCGGCCTTTTCGTCGCTGCGTGACTCGTAGAGCGTGGTCCCTTCCAGTGAGGCGGAGTGGCAGGCCACGCGGCTCACTTCCTGGATGCCGTTGGCTGCCGTGATGGGCACGGTGACGGTGAGGACGCGCGCAATGCTTTCCAGCCAATCCAGTTCCACCATTTGCGATGGTCCGTCCTCGAACGTGACCCAGCCGGGGATGTCGCTGAGCAGGTCGATTTGCAGCGTGTCGGTGTAGCCGTGGCGGAGGGCGTCGGTGGGTGGGGGCGGCCAGCCGGTGTTTTCGATGGTGAAGGTGTAGGTGACGGCCTGGCCGGGGGTGACGGTTTGAATGGCGGGGTCGGAGATGCGCACCTGGCAGCCGAAGTCCTTGAAGTATTCGTCCGCGCCTACATCCCCGCCGATGCCGTAGAGGCCGTTGTGGTTGGGGTTGCCGTCGGGGCGCGTGGTGTTGCCGGCATCGAAGTCCACAAAAGGCACATTATCCGGGTCCAGCAATGCCGGGTCGGCGATGTCGATATTCGCCGAATCCTGCAGAATCATCGCCCCAAATGCGCTCAATCCGGGGTCATGTTCGAAGACGGGCGCGCCGCGGTCGATATTGGCGTCCGTGGGTGTGTTGTCGTTGAAGTTGTTGTAGGAGAGGCCGTTGCTATTGTTGCTGACGGAGTGCAGGCCGCCGCCAATGCCGGGTGTGCTACCGCTGGCCGTGTTCAGGTAGAGGATGCTGCTGTCCATCGTCAGCGGACTGACGCCGTTGTAGATACCCGCGCCGCGGTCGCCTGCCGTGTTGCCGCGTATCGTGTTGTGATAGAGCGCCACGCTGCCCAGGTTGTAGAGGCCGCCGCCGTTGTTTAGGGCATCATTCCCCAGGAAGATGCCGTTGACGATCTGGCTTGGCCCGCTGGCGGCGTGATACAGGCCACCGCCGTTGCCGCTGGCGCTGTTTTCCGTGATGCCGTGGTTGCGAATCTCGAAGGTGGCCCCGGCGCTGATGAACAGGCCGCCGCCGTTGCCGTTGGTGGCCTGGTTGCCGTCGTAGAATTCAAAGTCGATGACGGTGTCGGTGTCGCCCTCGAACCGCGCCGCGACGCACGCGCCGGTGCTGCCGCCGCTGAGCAGGGTGTCGGAGCTGCTGCCGGCATAATACCCGCCCCCATTCTCCCCGACATTAGCGCAAACCAGCGACTCCTCAAACGTCACCGAACCGGCTCCCGCCTTGTAGATGCCGCCGCCGTTAGCCGTAGCGTCGTTGGCGGCCCCGGCGTCCCCATTTATCAGCACCAGGTGGCGGATGGTGACGTTGGCCCCGGCGGCGATGCGTAGCACGCGCCCTTCGCCGCGCGCGTTCAGGATGGTGCTGTTCGTGCCCACGTTGTGGTTGTGGTAGTCATCCGGGTCGGAGAAGTCGGTGCGCCGCAGGGAGCCAATCAGCGTCAGGTCCTGGCTGATATAGCCCATTTGCCACGTACCCGCCCGCTCTTCCGCGCCGCTGCATTCGCCGCGAGCAATGCGGATGGTATCGTACCCTTCGCTTTCGGCATAATCAATGGCCGTTTGCAGCACGCCGAACAGGGTGCTGCCGACCTTGATCAGGCAGCCGTTGTACTCATCCGCGCCGATGTCCGAGGCGCTGTTGGTGGGGCGGATGTCGCCGTCGATGTCGGTGAGCACCAGAACGGCGGGATCGCCTTCATCAATGCCCCGCGAGACGCCTTGCAGGTGGAAATCGCCATCTTCCAGGTTGGTGTAGAGAGGGAAGGCGGAGATGTCGTGTGGACCGGGGGTGGGGGCCATGTCGCCGTCGTAGTCTGGGTTGTTGCCGACGACGTTGTTGTAGTCAATGAGGGGCGCGCCGCCGTCTACGTGGATGCCGGAGCCGAAATTGCGGTCCACGATGTTGCCGCGCAGGTCGGCGCCGCCGCCGGCGTGGTAGATGCCGCCCCCTTTGCTCTCAGCCCCCAGGACGCGGTTGCGCACGAAGGTGTTGTAGTAGATGTGGGCTTCCGCGCTGCCGTTGAGGTTGAAGAGGCCGCCGCCGCGGTCGTCTGCGTCGTTGCGGTAGATGAAGTTGTTGCTGATGGTGGTGGCGCTGTTGCCGCTGCCCAGGTAGATGCCGCCGCCGCGAGAGGCGTTGTTGTCGTAGATTTCGTTGCCGTCCAGGGTGAAAATGCCGGCAGCCTGATAGACCGCGCCACCATTATTCGCATTGTTGTTGTAGAACGCAACGTGCCGTACCGTGGCCGTCCCCTGGTTGTAGAGGCCGCCGCCGCCGGTTGCGGCGCTGTTTTCGCCCACCTTGCCCTGGTCGTAGAGCAGGGTTCCGTCGTTAAAGAGGGCCGCGCCATTGGTTGCCGCGCCGTTGAACAGGTCCACGCGCAAGAGGTTGAGCGTGCCGGTGTTGTAGACGAGGCCGCCGCCGGCGACGCCGCCCGCCTGGGCCGCGCTGCCGTTCCGCAGGGTTACTTCCGTGAGGGTGACGACGACGCCGCTGCCGACGTAGAGGGCGCGCCCCTGGCCGCGGGCGTCCAGGGTGGCGGTGGCGTTCGGGTCCACCTCCCAATCGCCGTCCAGGGTGAGGGATTTGGTGATGATCACGGTTTGGGAGACGAATTGGCCGGGGGCGATCTGGCGGGTATTGGCGTTGTAGCAGAGACCGTCTAGTTGGATGGTGTTGCCGGCATCGGCCACATCCACCGCCCGCTGCACACTCCCATAAATTTGCTCCGGATCAGTCGTGATCCGCGCAAAACATCCGCCGACCTCATCCGCGCCAATATCCAGGCTCTGATGCGACGGGCGAATATCCCCCTCATGGTCCCACAGCAGCGGCAGACGCGGGTCGCCCCGGTCCACCACGGGCGAATCAATGTCAATTGTGAAATCCCCTTCGCCCATGTCCGCGAATAGCGGGTCAACGCTCAGCGCGTGCGGGCCGGGCGTGGCCGTGCCCCCATAATGGATTCCACCCCCGTAGACGTTGTTGTAGTCCAGCGTCAGAATGGGGCCGTTGGCGGCGAAGATGCCGCTGCTGTTGCTGATCACGTTGTTGCCGCGCACGTCCAGCACGCCGTTGTTCAGGTAAAGGCCACCGCCGTTGCCGGCCGTGTTCGTGACGAAGTCGTTATGCCACAGGCGCAGGTCGCCGCCCATGTTGGCGAAGCCGCCGCCGTTGCCGCCGGCCGTGTTCGCATAGATGAAGTTGTTCTGGACGGTGCTGGTGTAGCCGACGCTGTTGTACAGGAAAACGCCGCCGCCGTTGGTCGCCTGATTGTCGTGGATGTGGTTGCCGTCAATGATCAGGTTGCTGTCGTAGGCGTAAATGGCCGCGCCGCTGACCGCCGTGTGGCTGTAGAGCGCGTTGTGCGTGATGGTCAGGGTGGCGTTGTCCGCGCAAATGCCCGCGCCGGGGCCGTTCACGCTGCCGCGCAGGATGTCGAAGCCCGTCAGCGTCGTTTGCACGCCCGGTCCCACGTAGACCACGCGCCCATCTCCTTCCGCATCAAGCCAGGTGACGTCGTCTTGTGTTGTGAATGTCTCGTCCCAGCCGCCGCTGATAGTCACGTTTTGTAGGATGACAAGCGTGGTGGGCACGGCGCCCGCCGCGGCGCAGCTATTGGGATCCCCGCCACCGCCGCCGCCCGGATCAAAGAGCGTGCTACCGCTGCACTTGCCGGAGACTTGCAGTACGTCGCCATCTTGCGCCTGGGCCAGCGCCAACTGCAAACTGCCGTAGACCACGCCGTTGAGGCGCACCAGGCAGCCGCCCAACTCGTCCGCGCCGATGTCGAAGCCGGTGTTGGAGGGGCGCAGATCGCCGTCGTAGTCGCCGGTCAATGGCGAGGCGGGATCGGCCACGTCCAGGGCGGCTGCGCCGTCCGCCAGGTGGAAGTCACCGTTGGCGGGGTCCAGCAGACCCGGCGGCGTGCTGTTGTTGCTGATGGAGTGCGCGCCGGGGTCGGCGTTGACCACGGGCGTGGTAGCGTAGTCGTGGTAGTAGTTGTAATCGAGGTCCAGCGTGCCGGCGGCGGCGTAGATGGCTGGGCCGCTGCCGGCATGGTTGCTCTGGAAGATGCTGCTGCGAATGGTGGCGTCCCCGTTCAGGTTGTAGAAGCCGCCGCCGCTGCCGCTATGGGCTGTGTTGCTGTAGACGGTCAGGTGCAGGAAGGTGGCCGCGCCTGTTTCGTTGTAGATGCCGCCGCCCGTTTGTGCCGCGTTTTCGTAAAAGACGCTGTTGCTCACGTTCAGGCCGCCGCCGTGGTGGAAGAGGCCGCCGCCGTTGCTGCCGGCATTGTTTGCGAGGATCATGCCGGCATTCAGCACCAGATCGCCGCCATTTTGGTAGAGTGCGCCGCCCATGTTAGCCGTGTTCGCGCCAAAGCGACTCCGCCCATTCAGCGCATCCACTTCATTATCATCCACGGCCGTGATGATCACGTCGCCAGCGTGGTTGTAGAAACCGCCGCCCAACGTTGCCGTGCTGGTGAAGACGGAAACCTGGCGCAGCAGCAGGCTGGCGTTGTTGTTGTAAATGCCGCCGCCCGCGTCTTGTCCGCCCGCGCCGCCGCCGAGCGCGTTCGCAGCGCCATTGATGACGATGAGCTTCTCCAGCGTGACAGAGACGCCGCCGGTGACATAGATGCCGCGCCCCGCGCCTTCCGCGTCAATGATAGTCTCGTCCGCGTTGCGCGCGGTGAAGTCGGCGTTCCAGCCGCCTTCAATGCGCAGCGGCTGCGTGATAATGACCGTCTGGCGTACCGTTTGTCCGCCGATTTCCGCCTCGTTCACGCCGCGACAGATGCCCGTGACCTGGATCACGGCCACAGCGGAGGGGGCGTCCACGGCGGCCTGGATGCTACCGAACGTATCCAGCCCGCGACGGGCGCGGCAGCCGGCCAACTCGTCGTACCCCAGGTCGTACCCCTGGTCGGAGGGGCGGAAGTCGTCCTCGAAGTCCACGGCCAGCGTTGTGGCCGGATTACCACTGTCCACGGCGGGGGAGCCGGGGGCCAGGCGGAAATCGTCGTCGCGGAAAGCGGGGTCGGCGATGATGTGGTGGGCGTTGCCGGTGGCGCCTACGATTTCCGGGGCGCTGTTGGCCCAGGTGAGGGTGTAGTCCAGGTTGGTTGTGCCCGCTTGCTGGAAGACGGCGCCGCCGGTGGCCGTGTTGCTGATGAGGAGCGTGTTCCCCAGGGTGACGCTGGCTCCGTTGTTGTAGAGGCCGCCGCCGCTGCTGCCACCGCTGTTGGCGACGAAGGTGTTGTTGCCTAGCGTGGCCTGGCCGGAGACGGTGTGAATGGCCCCGCCGCTGTTGGTGGCGTTGTTTTCCCGGAAGAGCGAGTTTTCCGCTTGCAGCCAGCCGTTTTCCAGGAAGAGCGCGCCGCCGCCGTGCCCGTTGCCGCCGCCGGCGGTGTTGGTGATGAAGCGGCTCTGCTTGATGGACAGCGTGCCGCCGGCGACGTAGGCCGCGCCACCGCGTAGGGCGGCGTTGTTGCCGCTGAAGGTGCTTTTGCTGACGTTGACGATGGCGTTGGTGCTGACGTAGAGCGCGCCGCCGCGGGAGGCGTCATTGTTGCGGAAGATGACGCCGCTGAATTTGGGCTGCGCCCCCGCGCCGACGAAGACCGCGCCGCCGTTGAGGCCGCTGCCGCCGCTGAGGGTGAGGTTGCCGAGGGTGGGTTGGATGAAGCCGGGGGCGATGTTGAAGATGAGGGAATTGCCGGCAGGTTCGATGGTGGTCTGGCCGGCATTCCCCTGCGTGGTGAAGCTGCTGTCCCAGCCGCCGGACAGGTAGAGGGTGGTGTTCAGGTCAATGGTTGGCTCGCTGTAGGGCGTTTCGCTACGGGCGATGCGGATTTCGTCGCCGAAGGTGGCCTGGGCCACGGCGTGGGCCACGGTGGCGCAGGGGGTGGCGGATTGGGTGCAGTTGTTGTTGCTGTTGCTGCCGCCGGGGGCGACGTAGCGCGTGCCGGCGGTGGCTTTCGCCGTGATGGTGTCCGTGAGCGCGGCGGTGAGGGCCGGGTCTATGCCGGAGGTTGCCGCGAGGCGAATTTCATTCGCCAGGCCGGCGGCGGCGTTGTCGGCCACGGTGACGCGCAGGCGCACCGTCTCGCTTTCGCCGCTGGCGAGTTCCGTCTCAAAGCTGTTTTCGGGAAGCAGGTCGGCCCAGCCAAAGGGGTCGTCGAGAAGTTGCACGAGGAAGGTGTCTGTGTAGTCGCCGGTGTTGGTGAGGACGTGGCTGAGGGTGATGGTGGTTCCGGGCAGGAGGGTGCGGGAGTAGGCGGGGGTGAAGGCGACGCCGGGGATGGGGATGATGATGGCGCGGACGACGACGCGGGCGGTGACGTCGGGGTCGAGGGTGGAGGTGGCGGTGATGACGGTGACGCCGGTGGTGTAGGGGGGCAGGTCGGGGACTTGCACGGCGGTGTTGACGATGGCGGATGCGCCGGCGGCAAGGGCGACGGGGGTGGGGCAGCCGATGCTCCAGTTGAGGTCGTTGGCGCAGGTGAAGGAGTAGGTGTCGGGTACGTTGCCGGCATTTTCCACTACATGCTCATAGATCGCCACGTCATTGCGATCCACGAACCCCTCGGTGAACGCCGGCGTGAAGACAATGGCCGCGAAATCGGGGTAATACTCGTCCGCGCCCACGTCAATCGTCGATCCATTGGGGCGCGCGTCCCCGTCATAATCCAGATTGACCGTGGGCGGTGTGGCCGGGTCGCCGGCGTCAATGTTCAGGCTGCCGCCGGAGAGGTGGTAATTGCCGCTGCCGACGAAGCCTGGATTGTGGTTGTAGTCCGTAGGGTCGTTGACGTCGCTGGCGTCGTCGAAAATATCGTTGTAGCCGCTGGTGACGGTGCCGCCGTCGTCGGCGATGCCGTCCGTGGTTCCGCCTTCGTTGTGCGCCACGATGTTGTTGCGAATGTTGGTGACCGCGCCGGTGATGATTTGAATGCCGGCGCCGTCGGCGTTGGCGGTGTTGGCGACGATGGTGTTGTTCCAGATGTTGCTGGTTCCGCGCAGGTAGAGCGCGCCCCCTTCGCCGGAGGCGGTGAGGGCGTGGTTGGCGTCAAAGAGGTTGCTCTGAATGGTGGCGTTGGCGGCGGTGTTGAAGAGACCCATGCCGCCGCCGTAGCTGGCGCTGTTCTCGCGGATGATGTTGGCTTCTAGCAGGAGGCTGCCGTTTTCCAGGAGGACCGCGCCGCCAAAGGAGATGTTGCCGCTGGCGGTGTTGCCGTAAATCTGGTTGCGCCGGATGACGCTGGCCTCGCCGCCGCCGTTTTCCACGTAGATGCCGCCGCCCTTGGCGGCGGCGGTGTTGTTGTAGATTTCGTTTTCCAGGATCAGGGCTGCGCCGCCGTCGTAGATGCCGCCGCCACGATTGCCGCCGCCGTTGGTGGCGTTGTCGTGAATGCGGTTGGCGCGGATGGTAGGCGCGCCGCCGGCGTTGTAGATGCCGGCCCCATCGTCCGCCGCGCCGTGGCGAATCCAGAACCCTTCGATGACGGGGCTGACTGCGCCTTCGATCCGCACGACGCGGGCCACGTCCTGGCCGTCCAGGGCAGTTTCGTTGAGCAGGGGGTCGGGTGGTTCGTCGTAGTTGGCGTTGTAGCCGCCGGTGAGGGTGATGGTTTTGTTCACCAGCACGGTTTGCGCGGCGCCATCCGGGCCGTATGTGCCGGCGGCGACGTGGACGGCGTCCCCGCCGACGGCGATGTTCACGGCTGTTTGCAGGGCGCAGGGATCGGCGAGGGTGCAGGCGCTGCCTGTGCCCGTGGGGCTGGCGTAGAGGATGTTGCCGCTGTGGGCGCGGGTTTGGGCCAGGGATGGCGGGGGACTCATCCAGCCGATGAGGATGGCCAGCAGGAGCAGCGGTGGCAGTATGACGGCGCTGACCGGGCCTAATCGTCGCGCCAGACGGCGGCGGAGGGAGGCGAGGAAATGGGGGTGAACGGGACTGGTTCTGTTCATACGATTTGGTTCCTGCGAATTTCGTGATGTTCTTGTGAAGGGGTGGGATAGCCGGGGGTGTTGCTGGGTGGTGGATGGGGTGTTTGCCGTGGCATTGGGTACACAAGTAAATGGCCGCTGGCGGAGATAGGCGGCAGCATTCAACTATCCACATGGGACGTGCCGGCATTTGCCAAATGCCGGCACGATAGATTCATTCATCTAAACAAACAATTCGAGTATCTATTCAGCCTCCAGGGTATATGGCCCCAGAGATCTTCCCGGAAGCTCGATTTCAAGCGCAATACGCCGCATGATTCAGCTCATTTGGCATCAAAACAGCTTCCGGGAAGGTGGTCGTGAATCGTTACCAATTCGATTCTCCGGCCCGGCCTCACCGTTGGCTTCAGAAGCCTTGCGACCTGGCCCCGACCGTGACTGTGCCCGGGCATGCGGCTGTGTGGGAAATGGTGTTCGTCGTCGTGGCAATGCCGTGCGCATTGGTTACCCCGGAAAGCACACCGACGCCTGCTCCGTTTACAAGAACGGGCACGGATACCGGACTGTTGACCATTAATTCTCCATTTTCCAGGACGACCAGGGTAGCGTTCGATATGACAATATCGCATATGGGCGGCCCGCCCCCGGTCAATTCAAGATCAAACCCGAGGACGACGCGCTCCACGCCCACGCCTGTGATGGTCTGCCCATTCAGACCGGCCATGACGCGGGCATAGACCAGGTTGACGGATGAGCCGAGCGCGGTCAAAATCAAGATGACGACAACGGCTAGCAGGACGAGGATGAGTGCGTACTCAACCAGCCCTTGCCCTTCTTCGCGTCTGACAAATTGCATGGTTTCCTCCTACGATGTGATAAGGAACGGATATTAATGGAAATTGAGACAATACGAGATGATGATGCATGCGGAATTATGATGCTAACAGTATAAGTGGCTCCTGATCGGGGCACAAGCTAATAGTACCAATGGATGAGGGCTTTGCTGGGGGCTTTGCTGGGGGCTTTGCTGAGGGCTTTGCTGAGGGTTCTTTTTGCCGGCATTTGACCAAATGATTCCTGAGCCGTCTTGAAAGATGTCTGCTTCCCCGCACGCGGGGCGTTACGAAAAAGGAAGGCGTATGTTTCCCGCAAATGAAACGGTGCGAGTGCTGGTGGTGGCGGATGATCCGCTGGCGCGGGCCGGGCTGGCGCTGACGTTGGGGCAGCAGCCGGGCGTAGAGGTGGTGGGGCAGGTGGAGGAAGCGGCCTGGACGGTGGCCGGCGATGAAGCGACGCCGCTGGAAGTGTATCAGCCGGACGTGGTTCTGTGGGACATGGGCTGGGAGGTGGAGGAGGGGCGTTTCGACGTGATGGCGGGGGTGGCGGAGTTGGAGACGCCGGTGGCGGCGCTGCTGGCGGATGAGGAGATGGTGGCGGGCGCGTGGGCGGCGGGGGCGCGTGGTGTGTTGCGGCGGGAGATGGGGGCGGAGAAAATGCCGGCAGCCTTGCTTGCGCTGCGCCAGGGTTTGGTGGTTGTGGATGAGGCATTCGCCCAGGTCCTGCTGCCGCTGTCGCCGCCGGAGCCGGCCCCCGCGGAGGCATTGACGACGCGGGAAATGGAGGTGCTGCGCCTGGTGGCGGAGGGGCTGTCCAACCGCGCCATTGGCCTGCGGCTGGCGATCAGCGAGCATACGGTGAAGTTCCACATCACGGCCATCATGGGCAAGCTGGGGGCGCAAAGCCGCACGGAAGCGGTGGTGCGGGCGACGCGGCTGGGGATGCTGACCCTGTAGAATCGTGAATGGTTGAATGGTTGAATGGTTAATGCGGTTGGTGGATGCCCCGGTTTAACCATTCAGGAATCAACCCGTTCACCCCTTGAAAATTTGCCCGGCCTACCCATTCTTCCAGGTGCGGCCTGCCAGGATAGGGGATGTGGGGAGGTGCGCGGGGGCGTAGAATGGGGAAAAGCGGGAGAATGGTTAATGCGGCTTGTGGACGTGGCAAATTGACCATTCACCCATTCACCCATTAATTATTAGTAAGGAGCTTTTTCATGTCGGAAACATTATCGCAATTTTCAGAGGGGTTGGCGGGGGCCGTGGCGACGGCGGGCGTAGGTGTGGTACGGGTGGATGCGCGGCGGAGAATGCCGGCATCTGGCCTCGTCTGGTCTGCTGATGGTTTGATCGTCACCAGCAACCACGTCGTCCGCGCCGATAGCGGCATCCAGGTTGGCCTGGCGGACGGACGCAGCGTGAGCGCGACCCTTGTCGGGCGCGATCCCACCACCGACCTGGCCGTGCTGCGCGCGGCAGCCGGCGATCTGCCCCTGCTGGGGCGCGTAGACAGCGCCGATTTGCGCGTCGGCCATTTCGTGCTGGCGTTGGGGCGTCCGGGCAAGAGCATACAGGCCACCCTGGGCATCATCAGTGCCCTGGGCGAAAGCTGGCGCACCGGCGGCGGCGGCGTGATTGACCGGTATTTGCAGACCGACGTCGTCATGTATCCGGGCTTTTCCGGCGGCCCGCTGGTAGACGTCAACGGGCGCGTCGTGGGATTGAACAGCTCCGCGCTGGCCCGTGGCGTCAGTGTTTCCATCCCCATGGGCACGCTCAACCGCGTCGTGGGATCGCTCGTGTCCGATGGCAAAGTGAAGCGCGGCTACCTGGGCATCAGCACCCAGGCGGTGCGTCTGCCACAGGCGCTGCAAGACGAGTTGGGGCAGGAAACGGGGCTGTTGATTGTGTCTGTGGAAGCGGGTAGCCCCGCCGACGAGAGCGGGCTGGTGTTGGGCGATACGATTGTGCAGTTTGCCAACCAGGCCGTGCGCAGCCATGATGACCTCATCTCCCTGCTCACGGGCGACCGCGTGGGCAAGTCGGCTCCCGCGCAAATCCTGCGCGGTGGTGCGCTGCAGCTCGTTGACGTCCTCATCGGCGAGCGCGATTGATAGACCGGAGGCGCGAGGCGCTTCAGAAGCGCCTCGCGCCTGAGAGATAAAACCATGCTTAATGCTCTGCAAACGGCAAACGAAGAAATGGCCGCTATCGTGGCGGCGACGCGGTCGAGCCTGGTGCAGATTCGCAACGGACGGCGCGGCGTGGGCGCGGGCACGATCTGGCATTCCGATGGCCTCATTGTGACCAACGCGCACGTTGTGGCCGGGCGCGGCGGGGCGCAGTCGGGCAAACTGACAGTGACGCTGGCGGATGGGCGCATGTTTCCCGCGCGCTTGCTCGCCTGGGATCCGCGGCGGGATGTGGCGGCGTTGTCCATTGATGGGCGCGACTTGCCCACGGTGCAGCTTGCGCCGCCGGGACACCTGCGCGCGGGCGATTGGGTGGTGGCGTTGGGGCATCCGTGGGGCGTGTTGGGGGCGGTGAGTGCCGGCATTGTGATCACCATTGGCCCCCCGCCCGAAATCCCCGGCTACGACGGTGACCTGATCCAGGTTGGCCTGCAACTGCGCCCCGGACACTCCGGTGGCCCCATGGTGGACGTCGCCGGGCGACTCGTGGGCATCAATACCATGATCGCCGGACCCCTTGTGGGGCTGGCAATTCCCTTGCCCGTGGTGAAAGCCTTCTTGAAAGAAAAACTGGGATCAGGTCGGCGCGCTTGATGCCGGCAAAAAAGCAGCGCGAACGCCTCTACGGAGGCGTTCTTTTTTTGCCAACCCGTTTGAAATTTTTTGAATAGTAACATTTATGACTACTGACCCTTTCGTGGCGAGCTTGTCGCAGCCCGTGTTGCCTTCGACCGGCTCAGGCAACGGACCAAGTCGTTCCTAAAGGGTGCGTGGCGTTCTTCTTGACACCGTCGTTTTTGGAGGGCGAACGCTGTCCCGCGCGGGGAATTTTAGGATTTTCCCTGGCGTTGCCAGGCGTACAGTGCCGAGGCGACGCCCTCGACCCTGGCAGAAACCCCTGGTTTTCCTTCATATTTCTTTGCAGGATTTTGGCTTGCGGGTCATCAACAGAAGTTCCCCGCACACTTACTAAAAATCATTCTTGACAGGCGGTGCGTTTTCCATTAGAATCTCTTACATCGTTAAATTATTTTCAAATGGTTGAGAGGTGTCGAATGTTTGATGAGTTTATCCAGGCGGAGCAGTTGGTGATTTCTGATCTGGAGACATTGAAGGTGTTGGCGGACCCGCTGCGGATGCAGGTGTTGCAACTGCTGCTGAAGCCGAAGACGGTGAAAGAGGTGGCGGCGCGGTTGGAAATGCCGGCAACCAGGCTCTACTACCACGTCAATCAACTGGAAAAACACGGCCTGATCGCCATCGTCACCACCAACGTCGTCTCCGGCATCATCGAAAAGACCTACCAGGCCATCGCCCGCGACTTTTGCGTAGACGACCAACTTCTGGCCCTGACCGAATTTACGGACAAGACCGTGGCCGACATCCTCAGCGTCATTTTTGACGCGGCAAAGGAAGATGTGCGGCGCAGTGTCAATGCCGGCCTCATTGACCTGGCCTCCCCGGCGCGCGGCGACGAGCCGCCAGATCGCCTGCTGGGGCGGGCCAATTTCATGCTCACCTCCACGCAGTTCCAGGCGTACTTGGGGCGCTTGACGGCGCTGCTGCAAGAGATCGAAGAATGCGCGGCGGCAAACGAGCGTGAGAAGGAAACATCCGGCGCGGAACTGCGACCCTATGGCCTGACGGTCGGTTTTTATCCCGTCCATTTGATTCAAGACACGTTAGACACCTCCAACTGACAACCATCAACTGAAAACGACCAATCTTCAGCCCTCCGATTCCGTTAGCGCCAAGATTGGTTCATTCTCCGTGAGTAACTACCAGGCCAGATTGGACCCACTTTCTCTGGTGAAATTGGTCTAATCTGAACGAAAATACCAAACAGGAGTTCTCCATGATCCGTATCGAATCCCTTTTATCCGCGCGACTGTTTCTCGTGCCGCAGCTTGTTGACCATCGGCTCTATTTCATCAGTAATCTTAGCGGGCGGATGAGCCTCTACGCCATGGACGAAGGGGGCAGCGTGCCCGAACCGCTGCTGCCGCCGCACATCGCCCTGCAAAACCCGGAATTGATGAATGGCAAATCCTTCCAGGTGTATCCCGAATTGGGCCAGATCATGGTGATGATCGACGACAACGGGGATGAAAACTACCAGCCCATGCTCATCCCTCTCTCCGGCGGCTTTCCCGAACCCGCCTTCGCCAATGCCTTTGCCCCTTACAAGACAAACCTGGTCGAGGCCTTCCCGGAAGACAACGTCGCCATTTTTTGGGCGGAGTGGCGGGATAAGCCGTTGTCCGTTTCATTCTGGGCCAATCTGGCTACGGGCGAAATCGTGCAGTTGATGGAATCGACCTATGGCGGTTTCCCCGTGGGCATGACGGACGATTACGGTCAGGCGATTGTGATGGAAGCGTATGGCGCGGGCGACCACGTGGCCTATCTCTGGCAAAAGGGCGTGGAGGAGCGGGAACTGCTCTATGGCGTGCCCCTGGCGGATCGTCAGCCTGGTCAGCATGTGCCGGCAAACAGCTTCTCCAACGCCTATTTTGTACAGGATAACCAGGCGCTACTCTTCTACAACTCCATTTTTGACGACAAATATGGCCTGGGACTGCTCACCTTCGCCGATCCCGCCCATCCGCGCCCGGTGGCCATTACCGGGCAGGCGCATGAAGGCGTGGGGGAGTTGAGTGATTTTGCGCACCTGGCGGGGAATCGCTACCTCATCGGCTACAACATTGACGGGTGCAGTTGGCTGTATGAGGGCGTGTTTGACGCAGACGCGCTGATGATGACGCTGGACAAGGTAGTGGTGGGGCAGCCGCCGCTGCATGGGGGTGTCCTCAAGGGGTATCACTACGACAAGGGCAGCGACCGGTACGTGGTGTCGTATACGACGGCGGTATCCCCACCGCAGTTGGTGGTGATCGCGGGGGCGGATCGGGACCAACTGGCGTACCAGACGCGGGAGCGGGTGTTGGGGATTCCGGCGGATTGGCTGTCGCCGGGAGAGGATGCGTCGTTTACGTCGTTTGATGGATTACGGGTTTCGGCGCGGTTGTATATGCCGGCATCTTCCCTCAACTACCACGGCCCCCGTCCCCTCGTCTACTACATCCACGGCGGCCCCCAGAGCCAGGAACATCCCGACTTCGCCTGGTTCTCCATGCCCCTGATCCAGTTCCTCACCTTGCGCGGCTTTGCCGTATTCGTCCCCAACGTGCGCGGCAGCACCGGCTACGGCTTCGCATACATGAACCGCGTGGTGCGCGACTGGGGCGGGCAGGACCGCCTGGACCACGTCCACGCCATGACCGAGGTTTTGCCCCAGGATGCGCGCCTGGATGTCAGCCGCGCGGGCGTCGTAGGCCGTTCCTACGGCGGCTTCATGACGCTGACGCAAGCAGGCCGCCATCCTGAACTGTGGTCGGCGGCGGTGGATATGTTTGGTCCCTACAACCTGCTCACCTTCGCCGACCGCGTGCCCGAATCCTGGAAGCCGTATATCGCCATGCTCGTCGGCGACCCCGTCACCGAACCGGATTTCATGCGGGAACGCTCCCCCAGCACTTACATTCACCAGATTCAATGTCCGCTGCTGGTGATTCAAGGGAAAAATGACCCCCGCGTGTGGGAGCAGGAGTCGCGTGAGTTGGTGGAAGAACTGCGCGGAATGGGGAAAGAGGTGGATTACCTCATGTTCGCGGACGAGGGGCACGACGTGCTCAAGTTCGACAACCGCGTGCGCTGTTACAACGCTATCGTTGATTTCTTTGCCGCCCACCTGCGCCCGTAAAAACAAAAGGGGCGGGTCTTACGCCCGCCCCACTGTCTATTCCTCCAGGCGCTTTGCCAGACGGGCCAGCGCCTGGCTCAGCCAGCGCAGGCCATGCCGGGCGGCAGTCGTGGCTGTTTCCTGGACATTATCGCGCGTGAGTTTTGCCGGCATTTCCGCCATTTCCCGCTTCACCTCCGCCGTCACCCGATCCGTCACCGCCGTCGTCACTTTGCCCGACTGCTCCGCCACCTTGCGTCCCCCCCATCGCAACCCCTTCCGCACCGCCGGACGCCCCTTTTCCCGCCACGCCTGGCGTGCCGCGGCCGCCGCCTGGTCCCCCAACTGCCGCGTCGCCTCCGCCATCTGATCCCCCAATTCATTCAGGCGCGTCTTTTCCGCGGTCCGCGCTGCCGGCAATCCCTTCTCTTCCTCTTCCTGTGGAATCTCAATCTTCATATACGTCTTTTCATCGCTCATCATGTCCGCTCCAGTTACGTGCCGTGGACAGATCGCCACGGCAAACCTGACACCCTGTACGCAGGCGGGCCACGATTGTTGCGCCCGCCGCGTGGAGGGGTGATGCCTGCGTCCAGGCGATCCTGTCACACTTTTGTAAGAAATGAATAACGTTCATGTAAGGGGTGGAGGGGATAATGCCGGCATTCACCCTACCCTCTACCCCTGACCACTTCCGACCGGAGGACCAACCGTGAACCGATTCAAACTACTATTCTGCCTCTTACTCAGCGCACTGGGCGTTAGCGTCGCCGCCTGCGCGCCGACGGCGGACGCACCGGAACCGTCTGCGGCGGCCCGGCCAACCGACGCGCCGACGGCAGCCCCTACAGCAACCACAATTGCGGCTGTTTCCGCCCCCGATCTGCCAGACCTCGGCCCCGCGCCCGAACTGCGCGACGATGTCTGGCTAAACACGGACGGTCGGGTGCTGCGCCTGGCCGATCTGCGCGGCCAAGTGGTGCTGGTGGAATTCTGGACCTTTGGCTGCATCAACTGCCAGCGCGTCATTCCCTACATGAACGAATGGCAGGCGAAATACGCGGGTGATGACTTCATCATTGCCAGCATCCACTACCCTGAATTCAGCTATGAGCGGGACATCGAGAACGTAAAAGAGGCGCTCATCCGCCACGACATCGCCTACGCCGTGGGCATTGACAACGACCGTCAGACCTGGGCCGCCTACAACCAGCGCTACTGGCCCACGCGCTACCTGATCGACAAAAACGGCCACCTGCGCTACACCCACATTGGCGAAGGGCAGTATGACGAAACGGCGGCGGCGATTGAGGCACTCATGGCGGAGCCTGATCCCGGGCAATAGCGGTTGCCAGGAGCGTGGCATACGTCACCTGGTTCGTCCTGTCCGCGTCCTTCCCCGTTTGTTCGCGTCCTGTTCGCGGGCCAATCTTTTGTGATCGGATATAATCCTGCCTGGTGGGAAGCCAGGCAGGTGTTTTTATGCGCATACGTCGCCCCCAACCTGTGCCCGATGCGGATGGATTTGTCGAAGTCGCCGCCACTACGGCCGTTGTTGCCGGCAAACTCACGCCGGCAACCATCCACGGCAGCCACTTGCTGCTCACGCGCTACCAGGGCAAACTGCTGGCCTTTGGTCGTTACTGCCCCCATGCGGCGGGCGACATGCGCCAGGGTAGTGTGGTGCGGCACAAAATCGTCTGCCCGGAGCACGACTACAGCTTCGACATGCGCACCGGTCGCATTTTGTGGCCGGAGGATGAGGTCTACCGCCTTCCTTGCTATGAAGTCAAGGAGGAAGATGGCGTGATAAAAGTGCGGCTGCCGCGTTGACAATTCAGGGCGAAGAAAGGAGGTGGATGAAATCGGGGGGGACAAAGTCCGCCAGCCAGATGCCGTTGTTCTCCCGGTAAAATAACACCCCGCCCGCCGCCGCCGCGGCCGCGTCCAGGGTCAGAATCACGGGATGAGCCGCCTTCCGCCGACCCACAATGCGGGCCGTTTCCACATCTTGCGACAGATGCACATATTGGCGGCGCATGGGCTTCAACCCCTCCCGCAGAATGATCACCGCCGTTTCCGGAGCCGTGCCGTGGTAGAGCAGCGCGGGCGGCGGCGTGGGTTCCTTTTGGATTCTTTGGGAGATACTATGCCCATACAGCGCCCGAATCCGCCCATCTCGCAGCTCATACCGCTGTTTAGCCGCCTGTGCCATCATTGCCCGCAGGTCCGCTTCCGTCAGATGCTGCCACTGGTGGCGCATCCGTGCCAACGCCGTCAGCAGATCGGCAACCGGCGTCCAGCCTTCCTCGTCCAATGCCAGGCCAAAATCTGCCGGCGCATGGCGCAGCGCCCGCGAAATCGTCTTGCTCAACTTTCGATAATCCATTTTCGATCATGTCCACTTGTTGAAGATTCGCGCTGAAATAAGATGCGAATTGCGCCAGTTGGAAGGAGACGTAAGGAAGCAACTCTGTGGCCCTGTTTAATTACTGCGCCTGAGGATGCGGAGTGTCTCTTTGACAGCCGTGGCGGGAGCGTCGTCGGTGATGAAGGCATCCCCGATGGCGCGCAGGAGGATGAAGCGGAGCGCGTTCCCCCGTTTTTTCTTGTCGCGCCCCATGGCGGCGAACAGGTCATCCACGGGCAGCGATGGGGGAATGCGGGTGGGCAGCCCCAATCGGCGCAGCAACGATTCGATCTGCGCGGGCAAGGCCGCGTCCGCGTGCCCCAGGCGCGCAGAGAGGTCTGCGGCGGCCACCAATCCCATGGCGACGGCCTCCCCGTGGCGCACGCGGTATTGGCTCACTTGCTCAATGGCGTGCCCGAAAGTGTGGCCCAGGTTGAGGATGGCTCGCTGCCCGGACTCGAAAGGGTCGCGTTCCACGATTTGCTGCTTGACCTGGATGGCGCGCAGGATGAGGGAGGGCAGGTCGGGGCTGTCAGGGGTGATGAGGGTGGCTTGTTGGAGGAGGGCGGGAGAGGCCAGTAGCCCGTGTTTGACGACTTCGGACATGCCGGCATTAAACTCCACCCGCGGCAATGTCTCCAACGTCTCCACATCCGCCAGCACCACATTCGGCTGCTTAAACGCCCCCACCAGATTCTTCCCCTGCGGCAAATCCACCCCCGTCTTTCCCCCCACGCTGGCATCCACCATCGCCAGCAGCGTCGTCGGGCAAGGTGCGAACCCCATGCCGCGCATGAACGTGGCCGCCGCAAACCCGGCCATATCCCCCACCACACCGCCGCCCAGGGCTACCACCGCGCCGTGCCGGTCCATGTTTGCCGCCAGCAGCGCATCGTAAATGCCCCGCACCGTCTCCAACCGCTTGTACACCTCGCCTGCCGGCAGCGCGATCACCGTTTCCAGACCACAGCGAGCGGCGTGCAGCGGTCCCACGTTGCTGTCCGTCACCAGTGCCGCCGGTCCCGTCACCCACTGCCGTAGCCGGGGCAGCAGCCCGCGCCCCACGACGACGTCGTAGCTGCCGTCGGGATAGTGGACGGTTAGTTCGTGCGTGTCGGCTATTGTGGGCGACCAGCGATTTTGCGCCAGGCCGTTCAAAATTTCCGCGGCGATGGCGGCTGCCGTTTTCCCCGCCGTATCCACTTGTGGAAACCGTCCATAAGCCGCCGCGCGTTGTTGCAGCAGCC
The DNA here is from genome assembly GCA_020634515.1 of Ardenticatenales bacterium. Taxonomy (NCBI): domain Bacteria; kingdom Bacillati; phylum Chloroflexota; class Ardenticatenia; order Ardenticatenales; species Ardenticatenales bacterium. Next base: position 286,172 of record JACKBL010000007.1, read on the forward strand.
GCTCTACTTGCGCCGCCGGGTCTGGCACGTCCAGCAGGGGCCGCCGTCCCTCCTCCAGGCTGATGCGGCGCACGATTTCCGCTGGCGGCGCAGCGAGGCAGAGGGTCAGGCCGCGCCGGCCCAGGTCGAAGGCGTTGGCCGGGTCCAACATCAAGCGCCCGCCGGTGGCGATCACTTGCCGCTCGCCCTGGCTTAACGTCAGCGCCGCCAGCGATTCCCATTGGCGAAAGCGCGCCCCGCCATCTTCAGCAAACATGTCGGCGATGGAAATGCCGGCACGTTCCACAATCCACGCATCTGTATCCACAAACACCCAGCCCAGCGCCCGCGCCAGCAGACGCCCCACCGTCGTCTTGCCTGTGCCCATGAAGCCGGTCAGAACGAGATTGGCGAAAGGATATTGCGTGGCTGCTCTCATCGTTTTGCTCATGTTGTCGTCAGGTCTGCTTGCGGAAGGTTGCTGCCGGCTTGCCGCTTTGTCCTCAGGCTCGTACAATGCGCACAGTGGGGGAATTGTACGCCAAAATGACGATTACGGCTTGAACGACACCCGCGAAGGACGTGATGGACGATTCCCAGACGACCATGCCCCACGATAGGCTTTTTCGGTTGGCGCAGCGATTGCGACCGGAGTTGGCGTCTTTGCCGGCAGAACCACGGCGGCAGGCGTATGGCGAAATGCTGCCCCTGCTCTTCACCGCGCCATTGGCGCTGGCGGCCGGCGTCTGGCTGCTGCTGACGACGGATTGGCGTTTACTCTCTGTCGAGGGCGGTATGCTGCTGTTGCTGGTTGCGGTGGGCTATCTCTTTGCCCGCTATGCGCCCGTTTTCTGGCTTGATGTAACGGGTGATTCCCGCCTGAAATTGGTCGTGACGTTGTGGCCGCTGGTGGTTTGGGCCACGACATTGGCCGTGGGCATCAATGGGCTGTGGCTGGCCGTTGTCTGGCCCTTATTCCACTTCCGCTGGTCCCATCGCTACCCGATCTACTTGCCGCGACAGCGGTTGTGGGGGCGGTTGGGGGCATTGTCACAGTCGCTGGCGGTAGTGGTGCTGCCCGGGTTGATCGCGTTGGCGGTGTACCAGGCGTTGGGGGGGGGGCTGCCGTTGCCTGGGTGGCGATTGGGGGGATGGATGCCGGCATTTGCCGCTACCGTCGTGATGGCGGTGTTGCCCATTTTCAACATGCTCCCCATTACGGCCTATTTACGTCGTTTTGCCGGCACGCCCCCGCACACCGACGTCTGGTGGCAGCTCGTCCTCGGCGCGACCGCCTTCCTGGTCGCCGCCTACACCTTCGCCCTCCCCGGCGCGGCCCTCTACGGCGCGGGCGGCGCGTCCGTTTTTCTCTTCTACGTTGCCGGCGCCTGGTTGGTGACGCTGGCCGCCTACGCCCTCGGCCAGGTAATGGAGCGGCACCGCCAGGAGTCGCGCAAACTCTCCCAGCTAGAGCAGTTGGCGCAGGCGCTCCTGAACGCACCCGTCGATTATACGGACCTGCCCGTTATTTTGAGAGCATACATACCCGCCATCTTCGGGCACAGTTGGCTGGAAGTCCGCGTTTTTCCCGACGAACGTCTCTATCGGCAGGCAGGCGGTTGGCCTCCCGTGGAGGACGACGTGTGGCAAAAACTGCGCGCCAGCCACGCCCCCTTCCTCCTTCTGCCCATGGTTGCCCGCGCCGAGGTGCAGCGCGACGCCCTCAACGCCATTGTCGTGCCCATTGTCGTCGCCGTGGAGGAACCGGAGCGCGTGGGCGGCATCTACCTGGTGATGCACCGCCACCTGGGAGACCCGGCCACCTGGCTGCCTGCACTGCAATCCGTCGCCGCCCAGATCGCCTCCGCCCGCTACCGCGTGCAGAGCCATCGCCGCGTCCTCGAATACCAGGCGCAGGTATATCAACAAGAAGTGTTTGCCCAATCCTACAAGGCGGAGGCCTACGCGCAAAAGCTGGCTTACCAGCAGGTGCGGCACGAACTGCAACTGGCGGGCGAGATTCAGACGAGTTTTTTGCCCCGCTTCATCCCCGAAGTTGCCGGCTGGCAGATCACGGTCACCCTGGAGCCGGCCCGTGATGCGTCCGGCGATTTCTATGACTTTATCCAATTACCAGATGGTCGGATCGGGTTGTTGATGGCGGATGTTGCCGGCAAAGGCATTGGCGCGGCAATGTACATGGCCATGTGCAGCACCCTGATCCGCTGCTATGCTCTGGAATACGGCCTCAACCCCGCCCGCGTCCTGGCCGCCGCCAACACCCGCATCCTGGCCGACACGCACACCAACTGGTTTGTCACCGTCTTCTACGGTGTGCTTGATCCCTATACCGGCATACTCACTTATTGCAATGCCGGCCACAACCCGCCCTTCCTCTGGCACGCGACCAACAACGGCCACGCCCACGCCCTCACGCGCACCGGGCTGCCCCTGGGCGTGCTGGCGGACCTGACCTGGGGGCAGCAGCAGGTGGACATGGCCTCGGGCGATGTCCTCGTCCTCTACACCGACGGCATCACCGAAGCGCAAGATGAAGACGAAGACCTGTTCGGCGAAAAACGTTTGCAGCGCGTCGTGGCCGCCAATCTAGGCCGCGCCGCCGAGGTGATCGAGTTTAAGCTAATCGCGGCCGTCGAAGATTTCGTCGGCGACGCCCCCCAATTTGACGACATCGCCTTGATGATCGTCACCCGCGAAGCAGCAGCGAGATGATATGAGCTTAACGATTGACGAACTGCGCCGCCGCGCAATCACGAATACACTTTTCCCATCGACAACGCTGCCGGCAGCTGTTTCGATGCTTGGCTTTGTGCAGGCGGACCCCATTGCCGCCCCCGCGCGGGCGCAAGACCTGGTGCTGCGCCACCGCGTCGTCGGCTACAAGGCGGGCGACCTGGAACGTCACTATCCTGGTTCGATCCTGGAGGAAGACAACCTGCACGTCTACGGTTTTCTCCCCCGGCGCACCCTGGCGTGGCTCCATCCCCGCCCACAGCACGCATGGCGGGCGGAGCGCGAGCATCCGGGACTGGCGGACGAAGTGCTGGCGTTTGTGCGGGCCAATGCTCCCTGTCACCATCGCCACCTGGAAGCGCATTTTAAGAGCGCGCGCACGCGAGGAAGTTGGGGTACACAGGCCAGGGCCACTACCCGCTTGTTGGACATGCTTCATTATCGCGGGCGATTGCGCGTCGCTCGCCGTGAAGGCAATCTGCGTTACTACGAAGCCGCGCCGCCGCCGGATAGCGCCTACGACGCGGAAGCGCGCCTGCGCCATCTGGTGCTGGTGGTGATAAAACTGTATACGCCTATCACGGAGTACACGCTACGCGACCTGGTGAACCGGCTACGGCACGACATCCCGGGCGTGAAGAACCACCGCAAAGTGGTGGCCCGAATGGTAGAACAAGGCGATCTGATTCGCGCGGAAGTGGACGGCATCGGCTACGTCTGGCCCGCGACCGCGACCGCGCCCGCCGCGGGTGCGGTGGACGAGCAAGTGCGCCTCCTGGCTCCCTTCGACCCCGTTGTGTATGACCGCAAGCGGTTTGAACATCTCTGGGGCTGGCCCTACCGCTTTGAGGCATACACGCCAGCGGCAAAGCGGCAGTGGGGGCATTACGCGCTGCCGCTGCTGTGGCGGGACGCCGTCATCGGCTGGGCCAATGTGTCTGTGGCGGATGGGCGCATGGCGGCGGAGGTGGGCTTTGTCGCCGGACGCCCCGCGGAAGTCGCCTTTGCGCGCGAACTGGACGCAGAACTGGCGCGCATGGCCGAATTCCTGGGCGTGGCGGAGGGGGAAGTCAAATGAAGCAGCCAGGCTCACGCCTACAGCGCCCCCGGCAACCCATGCCAGATTTCGTGCGCGAGGCGCTGCTGCGCGCCGACCTGATGACGGCTTACGAAGCCCGCCCGCCCTACCAGCGGAACGATTATCTGGGCTGGATCAACCGCGCCAGACGGGAAGAGACGCGGCAAAAACGGCTGGCGCAAATGCTGGACGAACTCGCCAGCGGGGACCGATATATGAACATGCCTTATCGTACTCAATCCGATGCCGGTGGGGGATAAGCTGACGCCTGAATGTGCTTGAATGTTGGCCGCAATCAGCGATTTACAACAGGTAGGTAACTGGTTGCCAGGTGGACATGGCCGGGCAAATCGTCTGGCCGTTCTTGAGGAAGCGTCAGGTGGTGCGTTTCGTTGGCGCGCGCCAATGATTATGTGCCTGGGCGCGGCGTCCAAAGTCTCTGGTAAAGGGTGAAGAGGGCGGGCTTTGTTGGGTCTTTGGGACTTGGCGAGGTCTTGTCATTTGGCGCGAAGCGAAGGCCCCAACACCTCTGAGATGCTTCGCCTTGCCCGGCCTGACATGCGTAAAACCCTATGCGACCCGCAGGCTCCAGGCTGAAAAAGAAAAAGCCGGAAATTGGCAGATTTCCGGCTTGCTCAGGGGCTATGTGTAAACCGCTCGTTAACAACTGCATAACCCCTTTTGTGACCCACCTAGGATTTGAACCTAGAACCTGCTGATTAAGAGTCAGTTGCTCTGCCGTTGAGCTAGTGGGCCGTGTAAAGCGTGTTAAATTATAGCGAATGCTGGCCGACTGTCAAAATGCACGTCCACGATCAATTCCACAATCAGCCATTCTCATTTTGTGGGGTTCCATGTAGATGCGGTCATTGGGCGTGTCAGGGGGTGGCTTCGAGGTATGCCGCCAGCAGCCATCCTTGCTGTTCATCGTAGATGACGGCTTGCCAGGTGACGTTGTCCACGGTTGTGGTTTCGTCCAGGAGGATGACGGTTGTGCCCTGGGGGAGGAAGGCCAGCAGGGCGGAGGTGGAATCGGGTGCGGCGCGCAGGTTGAGGCCGTAGGGGTAGGTGACGGTGGCGAGGCGAGGTGTAGGGGTGGGCGTTTCCGTAGGCGTGGGGGTGGCTGTGGGCGAGGGAGTGGCGGTTTCGGTGGGCGTGGAGCTGGGGGTGAGGCTGGCGGTGGGCGTCGGGGTGGCCGTGCTCGTTGGTGTGGGGGTGAGGGTAGGTGTGGCCGTTTCCGTGGGCGTGGGGCCGGGCGTGTTGGTGTTGGTGGCGGTGGGCGTTGGGGTGAGCGTTGGCGGTGTGAAGGGGTCTAACTTGGTGACGTCAATGACGGTTAGTTCTAAAGCGACTTCGCGCTGCAAATCCGTGCCGATGGCTTCTTGCAGGTGGACGACCTCCTCATGGGTGATGGGCTGGGTGGCGCGTGTCACAATGGTCAAGTTGAGGATGCTGTCTTCGAGGCTGCCGATGCTGACGTCTACTAACTCGGCGCCGGGGATTTCGGCGACGCGGGCGGTGGTGACCTGGCGAATCTGGGTCTGGATGGCGGTGGCCTGGGCGAGGCTGTAGGTGATGAGGCCAAGCAGGACGGAGATGGCAGCGAGGAGGACAAGGGCGAGGCGCACGGTGCGCACCTGGACGGAGCGTCGTTCTTTTTGAGTGACGGTGGGGCGGAAGCCGAGGGCGAGGAAGACGAGGATGGCGGCGGAGGTGATGGCGATGAAGTTGGTGGAGAAGAGGAGAAGGGCGCCGAGGCCGAGGCGAAAGGGGGTGTCGGTGAAGATGGCGTTGGCGAGGGCAATGCCGGCACTGGACAAAGGAGGGACCAACGCCGCCGCAATCGCCACGCCCGGTAGCGCCCCTGCCGCATCTGACTCGCACAACGCATATGCGCCTGCCATCCCCGCCAGCAGCGCCACCCCCAGGTCAAGCAGTGTGGGCGCGGTACGGGAGAGGATTTCCGGCGTGAGGGGGGAGAAGGGGCGCAGCAGGCCGATGAGGAAGCCCACGACCACCGCCCAGAACGCGCCCCGCAGCACCGCGCCCACGGAGAGGCGCAGGAAGCGGGCGTCGCCGAGGACGATGGCCATGCCCGTGCCTACGATGGGGGACATGAGGGGGGCCACCAGCATGGCCCCAATGATCACGGCGGGGCTGTTTAAGAGTAATCCCAGGGCGGCAATGCCGGCAGAAAGCATAATCAGCGTGAAGAAATCTGTGTCCGGGCGCGCGTTGCGGCGAATACGCGAATAAATCTGCACCCGTTCACTCAGCGTCTTTCGCTGAAAAACCCGCTGCAACCCCCAGGCCAATCGATTACTCCAATTACCCAGCAAGTTACTGGCTTGACGCACCACCACCACGGGTTTCTTGCTCTGGCGCACGACCGTGTCCACGATATTGCCAAACAGCGCCTTGTCAATGGAACTTTCGCGGCTGGCCCCCATAATCACCAGATCATAATCCCCATTGGCTTCATCCACGATGCCGCTCACCGCTGTCGGCGCGGAAACCACTTTGGGCGTGATGCGTTCGCCGGCGTCCACGAATTGCAGCATCTGGCGCAACCGCGCCAAGCCACCCGCCTCCGCCGTGGAGCCTTCGTATGGCGTGGCGACGTACAGCGCCGTGATGGCCGTGCGTGGCGTCAACGGTAGCAAAAAGTTGAGTGCGTCTACCGTATTTGGACCGCCCGCCGTGGGCACAAGGATATGATTCAACGGCGGGGGAGCCGGACGGCCACTCTCGGCATCCGTACTCAGTACATTTTGTCCGTAAATCTGACCCCGTACGACGGCGACATGACAGGGAAGCTGATTGAGGTTAATCCAACTCTCTACATCTGCCCGTGTCAGCACCAGGTCAATATCCGCATCCTGGACCAGCTTGGACAGTGCCTTACTGCGATCTTCCGCCTCAATTAGCAAGGGATAATGCGTGACCTGTTCCTGGCAGGCGGCTTCCGCCTGCGCCAGGGTCGCCCGCGCACGGCTGACGGCAGGCTCATCCGCCTGTTTCAGCAGCACAGCCGTGATGAGTTGCCCGTTGGCGCGCGCCAGATGATGGCCCAGCACCCATGTCAACCCCAGGTCTTGCCCTGGCGCGAGCAGAACCAGCGCCCGCCATGCCTTGCCTTCGATACGAGGTCCGTCAATAATCCTCATAGCGCGCAAGTATAATCAGAAAGAAGGCTTTAGGAAAGCGAGACGCACCGAACCTTCCCAGACGGCTTCCGGGCAGTTGGCATAGCGAAATTTGCCACGCTACATTCTCTTTGCTACAATAATAAGCTGTTCGGGGCATGGCGCAGTTTGGTAGCGTGCTTCAATGGGGTTGAAGAGGTCGTGGGTTCGAATCCCGCTGCCCCGACAAATAAGAGACGCCGCAATCATTGCGGCGTCTTTTTTTTCACCCTTGTGATGGGTTGCGCTTCCGCGGGGTGGAAAGTTACAATCCGCAATAGATGGCTTTTTTTCACTGAACGCGCATTCGTTTGATCGTTGCCGGGCGATCCGCGGCGAAGGGGCGAAATGAATTCAGAACGACAAGAACAATCGGTACATGCGGGACCGCTCATCATGTTTGTGTTGGGCACGATCTTGAGCCTGGTGTCGTTGGGGGCGGAGTTGTTGGGGTTGGATCTGACGCCTGGCTTTGGCATTGTGCAGATGGCGCAGCTCTTGATTGGCCTGACGCTGTTGACGCTGGCGGCTTTCGTGCATATTCGCGCCACGCGACGCCACGGCGCGCCACGTTCGTTGCAGGCGGACATCGGGGTGCGTCTGGCGGCGACGGGGTTGGTGTTCGCTTATGTGTCCGGGTTGTCAGACTTATTGGGGATCGGCACGCATTTGCAGCCGAATTTTGTTCGGCCTTATGTGGGGCCGTTGCAGTTGGGGGGGATTGTGCTGGGGATTCTGTCGATCATTGCCGGCATTCTCCTCTACTTCACCAGCCGTGGCTCCCGCGAAAAATCCGCCCTCGGCTTCCTCATCAAAGGCGAAGAAAACAAATAGCTATCTATCGCAGCCCATTTAATTCAAATGGGTAGTTGAGAATGGAAAGGACGGCGGTGGCTTCCTGCGGGCGCTGGAACGTGAGCGTGAAGGGGATAGTCTGCCCGGCATCCACAACCCAGGGGAACGCGGGATTATTGGCGAACATCAGATAGACCGTGCCGGCACTGGACAGCGACACAACCCGTTCCTCCACCACAAGCCGCTGCGCACCCAGATTCGTCACCTGCCCTTGCAGCGTCAGGCTGGTTCCATCCAGACTCACCTCCGCTTGCAGCACCGTCACCACGGCGGCATTGGCGTCTTCGCCGCGGCTGAACGGGAGATTAACCTCCACTTTGCCGTTGCTTTCGCCATACTGCGCCACCCAACGGAGCGTGGGCGTATTCAGGCTGGCCGGTATCTGGTAGCCGACGGTGGCTTCCACGCGCTGGTCCGCGCCCAGCGTGCCGGTTGCCAGGGGATGGTTGCCGAACTGACCCGCCAGGGCATTTACGGCGTATTGGTTGCCAAACTGGTCGATGAGAGCGAGGCGTAAACGGCTGAGGTCCACCTGATCTCGTCCTACATTGAGCAGTTCGTAGTCCACGAGGAAGAAGGCGAACCCGGGGGGCGTGGAGGGTTCGTTGGCCAGATGGGTTGTCCCCAGGACGGTGATTTGCACATTATCCAGTTGGGCGGTTTCGCCCAGTTCGACGACGCTGCTGGCGCTGCTGCTGGTCGTTTCCGGAACGACGTAACGTCCGTGGACAACCAGGCGATTGTCGCCTTCGGTTCCCAAGAGGACCAGGGTGATACCTGGGGTATGCTGCGCGAAAACGTCAGGACTGGATGCCGGCACAATATCTCTGCTGGCAAACGTGAATTGGGAGACAGCCCCCCCGCGCGTCGTCAGCGAAATCAGGTCCCCCGGTGCCAATCCGTCCATTAGCGCCCGCGTCTCCGCCGTATCCGCCAGACCTACGACATAATTGACGACCGTGCCATAGACCCACACCGCCGTATTGGTTCCCACAAGCTGTGGCTGCCACCGCTCTCCTGTCGGCACTGACTCCGCCCGCAGGCCAAACTGCTCTCCATCTACCCCCAACGTCATGGGCGTGGATAGGGTGACGCTGATGGTGGCGGAATTGCTGATACCCAACACCACCACGTCCGGCGCGCTCGTACTCACGGGCGACGTGTTCTCCCCGGTTTCCTCCTGACTCACGGTTGCCGTGGCTTCCGCCGTTTCATCCGGCTTGTTCCCGTCGGGCGACCGCAGCAGCAGTACCGCAAAGGCAATGAGCAGCAGCAAGCCGAGTACGGTGATACCTATGGCCAGATATATCGGACGTCGCCCTTCAAGCAGTGAATCAAACAAGGAAGTTTTTATCCTCCGATATGCGCGGCGATTGATGCCGGCATCAGGGTATCAACCCCGGTAAGTTCGTGGGAGCCACGCGCAGTTGAATATCTGGCTCGTTACTGACAATAACCTGACTGTAACCCAGGAACGGCACTTCCAGGCGCACCGCGCCCGTGACCGCCAACGGGCCAAAATGAATGGACCCGGCTTCATTGGTCGAACCCAACGCCAACAACTGCCCCGTGCCATTATCATACAAAACCACGGCCACGTCCATGATACCTTCGGTCAATTCGGGCGTGAAATTCACATTCTCATCGTAGTAGATGGTCACATTCAGCGAGAGCGACTGCTGCGGCGGTGCGGCAGCCGTAGGGGTGGGCAGCGGCACAATGCCTACGACAGGGCGCGGTGTGGGCGGCTCCGTCACCAAAACAGGAACCGTGGGGAACGCTTGTGGCAGGGGCGACGGAGATGGGGTGGGGGTGGCCGTGTTTGCCGGAGGCACGAAACCACCGCCACCGCCCGCGGAAGTGGGACGCGGCGTAGGGGTGGCGGTCGCCGGCGGCGTCGGCGTGACAAATGCGGACGTGCAGGCGAAGGTGTAGGTATACTGGCTGGCGAGATTGTATTCGGGAGGATAGACAGGGCCGACCAGGAGGTAGAGCCAGCCGGTATAGGTGGCGTAATAGGTGACTTCGCTGCGGATGTCGCCGGCAACGGGATCGCGGTCATTATTGCCGGCAATTCCCTGCCGATTCTGGTCGTAAATGATCAAATTCGTGTCGTTGAACGGCCCCAGCGCGTCCGTAAGACAGGTGTAAAAATTCCCCTGCCGTACCCACATGCGGAAATAGTCGTTGTCCTGCACATTGCGGTTCACGGGAACAAAGTCATACGTATCCGCCGCCGCATCCGCCACCAGCAGGCAGGCGGTGTCAAAAGAGAAGTTGTTGTTTCCATTCGTATCGCAAGGGTCGGTGGACGGAATGGCCGTCTGCGTCGGCGTGGCCGTGGGGGGCTGCACTTCCTTGATTTCCACGGCGTATGTTTTGTTAATGGGGTCCGTTGGGGCTTTGTTTTCCACGCGGATGAAGTAATAGCCATCAATGGGTGTTTGAATTGTCACCTGGGAATCGCGGAAGCCGAAGCGGTAATCATCATTTTGGGCAATCTCCGCGCCCTGTGTATTGTAGGCGCGCAAAATAGTGTCCAGATCGCCGGTCAGGTCGCGCGTAAGAATCTGGTAGGCGGAGCCTGCTTTGGCGTAGAAGCGGAAATAGTCCAGATCGCCCAGCGGCCACAGGGTGATTTGCGAAGTGACGGCGCCGGCGGCGATGGTATATGCGGTTTGCAGGGTGTTGTTGGGTTCAAAGATGTCGCCAAATTGGGCCGTGCCGGTGGGGCGGGCGGCGGCGGTCTGGGTGGCGGCGATGGCGGTTTGCGTGCCGGCAACCGCTGTCTGTGTAGCGGGGAAGGCGGTGAGCGTTTGCGCCACGGAAGTGGCCGAGGCGGCGGCGGTTTGGGTGGCGGCAATGACGGTCTGTGTGCCGGCAATAGCCGTCTCCGTCTCGCTAATTGTATCGACCGAAAACAGGGGGTGATTCGTTTCGCTTTGTGGGCTGGGAGGCGGCACGTAAGCGGCGCTGGGCGTCACCTGCACGGAAATCAACGCTATCAACGGGATGGCCACAGCCAGAAGGCCGATAGTCAGGCGAAGCAAACGGGGGCGCAAAGGTTGATTCATAGTGGATCCGGCTGATTCGCAGCCGATTGGTATGGGCAAACGTTTCTGGGCAATTCCGTCACACGCACTGCCTCAGAGAGGCCCCAGCAATGCCTGACCCCCTGAAACGGAACGGTAACATTATAAGAATAGTCAAACGCGCCTGCAAATTCTCAGGCGCGTTTGGTTACAAACTTCTCATATCGTCGGAAACGCTTCCTTGAGCGTCATGTTGCTCAACAAGCGACAGCCTCAGGAGGGAATCCTGTCAACGTGCTGCAAGACCTCATCCACCAGGCCGTACTCTTTTGCCTGCTGTGCCGTCATGAAGACGTCACGGTCGGTGTCGTGTTCGATGGTCTCGATGGACTGGCCGGTGTGGTAGGCAAGAATGCCATTGAGGCTCTTGCGCAGGCGCAAAATCTCGTTGGCCTGGATGGCGATGTCGCTGGCCTGCCCTTGCGCGCCGCCAAGCGGCTGATGCATATGGATGGTGGCGTTGGGTAGGGCGTAGCGCATCCCCTTCGTCCCCGCGGTGAGCAGCACGGTGCCAAAACTGGCGGCGAAGCCCACGGCCACCGTGGACACGGGGCATTCGATTTGCTGGATGGTGTCGTAAATTGCCAGACCCGCGTAAACCGCGCCACCGGGGGAGTTGATGTACAGGCGAATGGGTTTGGTGGGATCGTCGCTGGCGAGATAAAGAAGCTGCGCCACAATGAGATTGGCAATCTGATCATTGATAGGCGTCCCCAACATAATGATACGCTCTTTCAACAGGAGCGAGAAAATGTCGTAGGCACGTTCGCCCCGACCCGTGTTTTCCACAACCATGGGGACCAATGAAGTAGGAATGTTCATCAAAAGTATCTCCTCGTAGGTGGGCCGGAAATGCCGGCCATTGACTCAAATTCCAGGTATTTGCCTGCGAGAACGTAACCGCTAAGCCAGATTGGACCAATTTTCTCTGGTGGAAATGGCTGTTGAGTACGTGAAATTGGTCCAATCTCCAAAGAGCGTTAGTAGTTACGCGAGAACAATGGACCCGTTATTGCAATCTTGCGCAGTCGTAACCTGGCGGAGATTTTACCGATCCAACATTAGATTTAAGTTGGAGTTCGCGGCTGGGCGGACGACTATTCTTCCTCTTCGGCTTCTGCCAGCGCCCGTAACTCTTCCAGGTCTGGGGCGGTTCCGCCGAAAATTGCTTTCAAGCGTTCGTGTACCTTGTCCAGAAGTACTTCATTAGCGACCGATTCGCTGCCGCGCCCTTGCGTCAGATATTCAAACAGGAATCCCCGCATTTGTTCATCAATGCCTTCTAGCCGCTTGTTGGCCTGCTCGGCCATTTCCCGCGTGGTCACTCGTAGCATTTCGTCATGGATGAATTGGCGCATGATCAACCCGAATTCTAGTTGCTCTTGGGCGACCTCATACAGTTTTTGCCGCAGGTTTTGTTCATTTTGATGGGTTGATGTGACATAATCTTCCCATTTCCAACCGGTGCGCTGTACTTGTTCCTGCAGCTCCTCAATGCGGTGGTCAATTTCGCGTTGTACGGCAGCCGGCGGGTAGATGAGAACGCCACTTTCCCGGACGTGTTCGACCAGTTTAGTCAGGTTGGTGTTGCGCGCATCCTCGGTTTTGTATTTCAACAAGTCGTTTCGTATGGCGGCGCGTAGTTCGTCCAGGGTTTCAAAATCCCCTTCTTCCTGGGCCAGTTCGTCATCGAGATCGGGGAGTTCTCGCTGCTTGACGGCGGTGATAGAGAGGGTGAATTGGGCGAGTTTGCCGGCATATTCCTCCGGCAAGAAATTCTCAGGAAGCGTTATCGTAAACTGCTTCTCATCCCCTGCCACTGTCCCAATGAGGTGCATGACGAACTCACCACCAAAGTCCTGGCGATTGTTGTCCAGCAGCAAATCATTGTCGTTCGGTGTCCAAAACGTCTCGCCCTCTTCCCCATTTTCATCCACCAGGAAGCCCAGACCTGTAACCGTGATGATGTCATCGAAATCCGCGGGGCGTTCGACGGTTTCCGCGACACTGTGTCGCTCGCGGATGTCCTGTAAAATCGCATCGACTTCCGCCTCCGTCACCGTCACCGAGGTGATATCTTCGCGGAGCGCGCGATAGTCGCCAAGTTGAACCACGGGCTGCAAGGGAAAGATGAAAGAAACCTGCATCGGGTTCAATTCCATGCTACTCACTTCCGCTTGCAGGTATGGCTCTTCTTCCACTTCCGCGCGCACTTGCCGGAAAAGAGGGTCCAACATATCCTCCAAAGCCTCGGCACGCAGGGTGTCTTCGCCCACGCGATTCAAAATGACCGGATAGGGTACTTTGCCCGGACGGAAGCCGGGGAAGCGCATTTGACGACTCAGTTTGCGCGCCGTTACGCGCAGTTCCTTCTGCACCTCCTGCTCAGGAACTTCCACCGTGATGTGCAGTTGTCGCTGGTCATCTTCTTCTTTCTTGATTATTTGAATCACGATCATCCCTCAATCATGCTAAAAATTCACCCACATCAGTCGGTGACTGATACATAAAGGAAACAGGAACAACGGGAACGAAGTCCTACCCCGCCGGGTGTTCCTGGTACACTCTTTTCTGTCAAACGGGAATGGGGCGAATTGTGTATGCAAACGCTGCCCAAAAAAGCGTTGACGGGCAACGCTCTAAGTCAGTAGGGAAGGCGGGACTCGAACCCGCACGCCTTGCGGCACATGATCCTAAGTCATGCTCGTCTTCCATTCCGACACTTCCCCAACTTAACAGGAGAATTATATCACTGGTAGTTGCTTTGCCAAGCGCGGCGGGGCGTGCTATAAAGGCGTTTCTGGTCGAAAAATCGCGCCGGCATTGTCCCAACGGCGTGATACGAAAGGACGATTGTCATGAAAAAACGGAAAGAGAAGCGTCAAT